>JBIIAC010000036.1:0-9662 GCA_044240045.1 Ilumatobacteraceae bacterium | reverse complement strand
AGCATTACTTCGAAAGGTTGAACGCGCTGATGGAGTGCGACCACTTTCTGATCACCTCTGGATCGATCTGCGGCAAGGTGGACGCCCGGGATTTGCAGGAATTCTTGCATTCATACCTGGTCACGGTCACCCTGTTGCCTATTGTCAGGTGTCGCGAGGCAACGAATCATGGTCGCTGGACCTCATCATCGACCCACACCACCGCTACGACATGGCATCAATTGGTCCAGAGATGCTTGCTGCCGCAATAGCAATCATTTCCAACGAGGGTGGCGGGCAGGTGTATTGGTGGGTGTACGAACCAACCCAAGTTCATCAACAACTCGCTAGCAGTGTCAACTTTGCCATCGGTCGAACTGTCACCCAGATGCGAGTCGATCTACCACTCAGCCAAGACGTACTCACCAACACTCAGCAGATCGAAACCTGCGCCTTTCGGGTCGGCAAAGACGAACAATCCTGGTTGGACGTCAACAACCGTGCGTTTAGCGACCATCCCGAACAAGGTGGATGGACACAAGAAATTCTGCAATCAAGACAACAGGAACCTTGGTTCAGCCCAAATGGTTTTTTGCTACATCACATCGACGACAAACTGGCTGGATTCTGCTGGACAAAACTACACCTCGACACACAACCAGTATTGGGTGAAATTTATGTCATCGCCGTTGATCCCGATTTTTCAGGCAAAGGTCTTGGCCGTTCGCTCGCTGTGGCAGGACTGCAACATCTAGCCAAACTCGGCACCACTGTCGGCATGTTGTACGTAGACAACCAAAACAGCAATGCACTCAATATGTACTCAGCGCTTGGTTTCACCACCCATCACCAACAGTGTGCGTTCGTTGGAGATGTGCACTAGTTTTTAGCGCATGCCAACTGTCAAAAACTCAGAATCCGCCTCGCTTCCAAGATGGTCTGTTGCTGACGTTCACGAGTCTTTATCGTCTCGCTCATTCACCGATGCAATGGAGCGCGCCGGAGCAACCGTGTCGCGCATGGAGCAACTCTTCGATCAGCTCAACGTTCGAGCCATCGAGCCACGCTCACCGAGTGAAGCAGACGGCCAAACAGCAGATGCAGTAATCAAGTCGTTCAACACAACGGTCGAAGAGTCCGAGATATTGGGTGCATATATTTACGCCACAGTCAGCACCGATTCGCGTCACGAACAAGCCCAAGGCTTGCTGAGCGAACTTGAAACCCTGGACGCACGAGTGTCGCCTCTACTTGCACGCCTTGCCGACTGGGTCGCATCGCTAGGCGCAGATGCCCTTGCGACAGTAAGTGTTGAGGCTCGCGAACACCTAGGCCCACTGCAACGCCTTCAGGCTCGTAGCGAACACCAGATGTCAGAAGCCGAAGAGGGCTTGTATTCCGAACTGGGCACAACAGGTTCTTCGGCATGGGGTCGCTTGCAAGGAGACCTCACTTCGCAACTTACGGTTGATGTACAACTTCCGAGTGGCACCACAAACATGCCGATGGCAGCAGTGCGCGGACTTGCAACTGATAGCGATTTGGCTACACGCAAGGCCGCATACGACGCAGAGATGCAAGCGTGGCCGACTATTGCTGTTGCATGTGCAGCCGCAATGAACTCGATTAAGGGCGAAGCCAACACTGTCAATCGTCGTCGAAACTGGAACTCTCCACTCGATGCATCGCTCTATGGAAATAGTGTGAGTCGCGCAACATTTGAAGCAATGCAGTCGGCAGTGCACGCGTCACTCCCCGATTTTCGTAAATGGATGCGAGTAAAAGCGCAGCTTGCAGGTGACTCCAACGGCTTGTCATGGTGGAACCTTTTTGCTCCTCTCTCGGTCTCTCCAGGCGCAATCTCTTGGGATGAGGGAATCAGCTTGGTCAAAGGTGCATTTGCGAGTTATAGCGATCAACTCTCACATTTAGTTGATCGCTCACTATCAGAGCAATGGATTGATGCCGAACCACGAAGCGGCAAAGTTGGTGGCGCATTTTGCATGTCGTTCGTAAAAGACCGATCGCTCGTGTTGCTCAATTGGAGCGGCAGTGTGGACTCTGCACAAACGACAGCACACGAACTTGGTCACGCATATCACAACACCCAGTTGGCAGAGCGAACAGCATTGCAAAAGCGAGTGCCAATGGCTCTAGCCGAGACTGCAAGTATTTTCTGTGAAACACTCGTCGTTGAAGAGGGCTTACGAAAGCTGCAAGGTGACAAGCGTTTAGCACTGCTCAACGTGGACCTCATCGGAGCATCACAGGTTGTTGTCGACATTCACAGCCGTTTCCTTTTTGAAACCGAAGTCTTCGCCCGTCGTCAACACCGCACACTTGGCGTGAGCGAACTTAACGAGATCATGCTCTCGGCTCAGCGAGATGCCTACGGCGATGGCATTGATCAATCGACTGCCCACCCTCACATGTGGGTGCTGAAGCCGCACTATTACGGCAGCCACTTCTACAACTGGCCATACACGTATGGCTTGCTATTCGGACTCGGCTTGTATGCGCGTTTTCAACATGATCCAGAGCATTTCCGAAGCGGTTATGACGACGTGCTCTCACGAGCCGGCATGGACACAGCAGAGCAACTTGGTGCTGCGTTTGGACTCGACGTAACAGACGAAGCATTTTGGACAGCAAGCCTTGACGTTCTTCGTGCACGTATGACCGACTTCAACACACTTGCGCAAAAGCACTTGTAAACTGACCAAATGGTCAGTCTTTACGATGCATCACGCGAAGACATCATCACTCTCTTAGAGGGTCAGCCAGCATTTCGAATTAAACAAGTATGGGAAGGCCTCTATCAACAATTTGTTGAGCCTGCCCAGATGCTCACGCTCCCAGTTGCCCTACGCAACAAGTTGAACGAAGAGTTCCCTGCAGCACTCAATCTGACAACGACCAGCGTGAGCGACAAAGGCGACACCACCAAGTTTTTATGGTCGCTCGCCGATGGAGGGCATCCGATTGAAACCGTGCTGATGCACTACAAAGAACGCGCAACGGTTTGTGTGAGCACACAAGCAGGCTGTGCAATGGCCTGCGGTTTTTGTGCAACCGGCCAAGCTGGTTTCACTCGACACCTCACGAGCGGTGAAATTGTTGAGCAAGTCGTGCGTGCTGCGAGAGAAAGCGCCAAAAAAGAACAACGCGTAGCAAACGTGGTGTTCATGGGCATGGGAGAACCGCTGGCCAATGAAGAAGCAGTGTGGGGTGCTGTAGAACGCATGCACCACGACATCGGTATTTCTGCTCGCCACCTCACCATTTCGACTGTCGGCATTATTCCCGGTATCCGCGCACTCGCACAACGACCCCTTCCAGTCAACTTGGCCGTGTCGCTGCACGCGGCACGCGACCCATTGCGCGACCGTCTCGTACCTATCAACAAGCGCTACCCACTCGCCGATTTGGTACAGGAGTGCGCCGATTATTTGCGCGTCAAAAATCGTCGAGTCAGTTTTGAGTGGGCCATGATCGAAGGCGTAAACGATCAACCACAAGATGCCAAAGAGCTCGCACGTCTCTGTAAGCGATTGCGCCCATCCGCACACGTCAATCTCATTCCGCTCAACCCAACACCAGGCTGGCCAACTAAAGGCACTTCGGCGCAAGGCGTACGCGATTTTGCAGATCAACTCGAAGACTTGGGCATCAACGTAACTATCCGCCGCAATCGTGGCACCGACATTGATGCCGCGTGCGGACAGCTTGCAGCTGGTCAGCCCGTCAAGATGTCATCAAAGCGCGAAATTCCCGCAACGTAATTACGCAAATTTCTTAGGCTTGCAAAACGGTGAGAAGCCGCTCGCGACCTTGCACGATTTGATCTGCAAGTAAACGCTCCAAAACGCCACCTGTAAACAGTGTTCCCCCGTAATGCAAATTGACTGTCAGATTTGAGCCAACACTTGTTGCTCCAACTTGCGCAGTCAACACCCACGGAGAATGTTTTCGTCCGTCAATCTCGCGGCGCTCGAATACGACAATGTCGGGGCTCTTGCATGTGGATTGCACCATGCGCAATCGTTTCGACCGAGCAAATGGACCCACTTTGCCGCGTAGATCAACCAGCCAAGCGTCGGGTTCACCCGACCTGGACCCCTCCGCTGTCACTTGATGCACTATGCCCAGCCAGTGCGGATATGTCGTGAGGTCGGCCACTACCGCAAAAAGTTTCTCTGCACCAACAGGTGCTTCAACAGTTGCAGTGACGTCCATAAACAATATTTATCAGAAAATGTTGATCAGAGAACGCATATCAAGGAATATCAAACTCGTTAAACGTCTCGCGTTCGAGTTCAACAGCAGGTTCTTCATCCATAACTGGTCGTGGATATTCAATTGTCTCATCAAGACCAAATGCTCGGCTCAACAATTTTCCTTTTGGTCGCAATACCCCACCCAAGTCATCAGTGCGATCAAATTGCGGAGTCCACTGCATAGCTTTTGTTTCTTCAAGGTCTGCGTCTCGCACTACCGGCTTTGAAACAGGTGTTTGCGCTTCTTGCACTTCTTGCACTTCTTGTTTGTCGGTCTGAAACAACATCGGCCGCACCGCAGGCTTCTTTTTTTGCTTCAATTCAGTCACCGACTTTTTTGCACTTGCCTTCGCCGGCGCTACACCTGATTTGGGTGTCTTGAATAAGCGCGGTGGGTCTTCTCGGCGATCATCAATCGACCAACCTTTTGGCACACTCATTCGATCCCCGTGAGTGGCGCACAAAGCACTTCGACGTTCGCCGTTGACCGACTCATAGTTTTGAAGCGTCAGCAGCAAATTACGCGGATCAATAATGTATTCAACCGATGCGGGTTGAGCACATCCTGGTCTTTCGCACTGCTGGGCCACAGTCAAACACTAGTTCTCGTGGGCGATATGGGCCTCGATCCCACGACTTCCACGATGTGAACGTGGCGCTCTTCCGACTGAGCTAACCGCCCGAGAGTGTTTAGGGTACAGCCCCCTATTGACCTGGTACAACGCACGCCTGACCCATACCTTGCCGATCCCGTATCGACTCGGTGTCGGATGGGCACGTCATGTCAAAGCCGATCAATTGCCTCACAACTCCATAGTGATCCACTTCGCACCCCACCTCAATGGCAAGTTTGTTGGAGTCAACGACGACACATGATCCCGACTGCAATAAGCCATCTGGTTTTGCAGGAACTACCGGACCACTCATCACATCCAGCACCAGGACACTCATGACGCCAATCGCGAGACTCCAACCGATCAACCTCTTGGGAAATTGTCCACGAATAATGGGAGTTGGTGGAAATGGAATATCTTCCGGAAAATCATCAAATTGATCTGGATCCAGATCTGCATTCAGGTCAACATCATTTTTGGTACTGAATAGCCCAGCATCATACGCATGCCTCAGGGCGGTGTCAGACAATGTCGACCATGCCTGCACTACTTCGGCCATCTCTAGTGATGCAGTAGGTGAAGCAACAATTGCACTGTCGGGATGAATCATGCGAACTTTGTCGCGATAAGCAGCACGTATCTCTTCTGTTGAAGCAGTTGGCACCACTCCAAGCAATGCATAATAATTCTTTTCTTGACCAAGCATCAATAACCCACAGCTGGGTCAACTACCCCAACGAGTTGTTGACCCAAAGCAAGTCGACGAACATTTTCGGTGATCCGCAATGCCAACAGCGGTGGCACCATCTCGGCAGTATTGCCAACGTGAGGAGTAATGATGCAGTTCGGCATCGACCACAGCGGGTGACCCACTGGCAAAGGCTCTGGATCTGTGACATCCAAGGCGGCACCACCTATTTGACCCGTGCCGAGAGCCCACACTAAATCTTCGGTGACTATTTGCTTTCCACGCCCCACATTGACGAGCCATGCGTGTGATTGCATCGCTTCAAACTGCTTCTTGCCCATAATGCCATGCGTCTCTGGCGTAAGTGCAACCGCCATCACTACAGCGTCTGCTTGAGCCAATGCAGCATCAAGTTGCGATGTCGTAACAACTTCATCTACCCCAGGCAGATCAGCTTTTCGGTTTCGCACCACAGTGATGTGACAGCCGAATGGTTGCAACATAGAAATCAACGATTGAGCAATTCCCCCAGCACCAAGAATTGTGACGCGCGCGCCGAACAACGTACGTCCATGATCTTCGGTCCATTGTTGCTCGCGGGCATAACCAGCAACATGTCGCATACCTCCGAGCAACAGTCCAAGCGCGAGTTCGGCAACTGCTCCACCAAACACGCCCTTCGCACTTGTCCACGTGCGCGTTGCGTAAATAAATGGCATATACGTCTCGACACCGGAGAAAGGAACCTGCACCCATGTGATCTTGGGATTGTGTGCAAGCGTCTCAATAAGTTGCTCTGTTGAGTCAAAGTCAGTCCAAACAAGACCTTGCGCATCCGAAGCTTCAACTACATCTCCGCCGCCGGCGCGCACCGCATCACATGCCCAGTCAGCAGAACCTTGCGGACCAACAGCAATGCGCACAGCGCGCGGCGGGTTCATACGGATTTAGTGAGAATACGACGCTTTGGTTTTGCCGCCGAAGTCTTTGCTGCTTCTTTGCGCATACCTGCAATTGTTCCAGACAGTAATACTGCAACACTCAGGAACAGGATCATGCTGGCAAGCACATTGATTTGCGGAGGAATTCGCACGCGGGCTGCTCCGTAGATCTGGAGTGGAAACGAAACAACATTTCCCGAGTTGAAGAAGGTAATGATGAAGTCGTCTATGGACAAGGCAAACGCCAGTAACGATGCCGCGAGTATGCCAGGCAAGATCAGCGGCAACGTAACTTTCGTAAAGGTGCGCATGGGCGAAGCACCAAGGTCTTGGGCGGCCTGTTCAAGTGTCCAGTCGAACCCTCGAATACGAGCGCGAACAGTGAGAGCAACGAAGCTCACTTGGAACATAATGTGAGCGATAACGATGGTGGTGAATCCAAATTCGATGAAGTTCTGACCAAGGAAGAGCGTTGCAAGTGACGAACCAAGCACAATTTCTGGAGTGGTGAGCGGCAAGACGAGAAATAGGTTGATTCCACCGCTCCCTCGGAACTTGTAACGAGAGAGAGCAATTGCAATGAGCGAACCAAGCACGGTCGAAATAAGCGTTGACACTGCAGCAATTTCGAGGCTTACTCGCAGAGCGCGAGTGAGTGATTCCTCGGCAAACGGATGCATCCAGTTTTCCAGCGTGAACTCTTGCCATGCAATGTTGAAGTTGCCTTTAGGTTTGTTGAAGCTGAACGCAACAATGAAAAAAATTGGCGTAAAAAGATAGAGCAGCCCTAGACCCGCAAAGATATTCAGTGCCCAATGTGCAACCTTGCTTCGTAAGCGCATCATGCCAAATCCTCGGTGCCGAAGATTTTGGTGTAGAGCAATACCAATGAGGCGATGCTAAACATCAACACCGCCGCCATTGCAGATGCAACCGGGTAATTGTTTTGCTTCAAGAATTGATCTTGAATTGAGTTGCCGATCATTGTTGTATTTGGATTACCAAGAAACTGGGCGTTCACGAAGTCGCCGGCAGCAGGAATGAAGGTGAGCAACGTTCCCGCAAATACACCGGGGACGGACAGTGGGAGCACCACCTTCCTGAACGCGCGCGTCGCACTTGAGTACAAATCCCCCGCCGCATTGACGAGGTTGGTGTCAATTTTTTCAAGGCTCACGTATATCGGAAGCAACATGAACGGAAGGAAATTGTAGGTAAGCCCACCGATGACCGCAGCGGGCGTATTCAGTAGTTTGCCGTTGTCCATGATGTGTAGCCACTCGAGCACCTGGACGACACCTACAGCGTCGAATGATCGAACAACAAAACCCCTATCCGCCAAGATTGTCGACCACGCAATAGTGCGAATGAGGTAACTCGTGAAAAATGGAATGACCACCATGCCGAGCAAAATATTTTTGTACTTACCTCCACGAAACGCAATGACATAAGCGAGTGGGTACCCGATCAACACCGTTAAAACGGTGGCGATTGCCGCGTAGACGAACGCGTGTTGAAATTGCGTTCCAAAGTCCTTGAAAGCATTCGAATAATTCTCGAATGCCCACGAGAAGTTGTAGTCAACAGAAAATCTGCTGGGTTTCGTCGACAGCGAAATTCGCAGCAAACTCCACACGGGCGCGAGGAAGAATAAAGCAAGCCACAACATTCCGGGCTTGAGCAGGCCGTATGGTGCAAGTAATCGTCGTGCTTCGGGGCCGCCCCGCAGGGCCAGCACTAAAACGCCGATGAGAACAAGCGCAAGGACGAGCAACACCACCGATGCTGCGGGGCCACTCACCCACTTTGCGCCAAGCGCAACAAGGCACGCTGCAGCAATAAGCATGGCCCCGAGACCAACGCGATCGGCATTGGTGCCGATTCGCCGGGAAACGGTGACCCCCGTTGTCATGTTGTTTTCAGCGACTTATTCGGTGCTTACGCGCCGGTGATTGCCGAGAACTCCTCGTCAAATTTGGCTTCAACATCTTCTGTCAGTGTTGCAAATGCTCGCAAGCGTGCGCTCGTTGCATCATCTGGGAAGAGCAATTGGTTGTCGGCTAACTCTGGGTTGATCTTTGCCAATTCTTCGCGAACACCCTTCACTGGCGAGAGGTACTGAACATATTGAGTGATCAAAGCTGCCTGTACTGGGTCGTAACAGAAGTTCATCCACTTTGCAGCATTCGCTGAATTTTTCACGCCCTTCGGCAACATCATCACGTCTGCCCAACGAGTGCCGCCCTCTTCTGGAATAACGAAGCGAACGTTGGGGCTGTCCTTGCCAAGTTGCAACACGTCGCCAGACCAGCCGACACACGCTGCAAAGTTGCCGCTCACCAAATCGTCGGTGTAGTCGTTGCCAGTGAATTGACGAATCTGTCCATCGGCTTTGGCCTTAGCAAGTTTTTCGAATGCCGGCGCTGCATCGTCAAACGATGCGATGGTAGATGGATCAATACCCAAGCCCATCGCGATAAGGCCAATGGTGTCGCGCATTTCAGTGAGCATTCCGATCTTGCCCTTGAATTCTGGATCGAACAAATCTTCTACGCTCTTCAACTCGCGACCGGTTACATCAATGTTGTACGCGATACCCGCCATACCCGCCTGCCACGGCATGCTGTATTCGCCCGTTGGGTCCCACGGTGGATTGACAAATCCATCGGTGATGTTTGCCATATTTGGAATATCGGCAAGTGGCAACTTTTCTGCCCAACCAAGGCTGATGAGTCGACCGGCCATCCAAAACGTTGGAGCAATGATGTCAGCTTCAATCGTTTTGCCGTTGCCGAGCAATGGTTGAATCTTGGCAAAATATTCGTTGTTGTCGTTGTAGCCCTCGGAGTAACTCATGGTGATGCCAGTTGCCTCAGCGAAACGGTCGACCGTTCCCAAGGTTGTTCCCTCAGTTGGGTCGATGTAGAGCGGCCAGTTATCGAATGACACGATGGTCGATTCTGCGCTACCACCGCCATCGCTACCGCCACAAGCTGCAAGCAATGCAGGCAGAGAAATACCCATCGCGCCGAGCGCACCTGATCGGGCCAAGAATTGGCGGCGGGTCATATTGCGGGACACTGGGCGGTTATTCATGGTTCTCCCCTTCGTTGGTTACTGATGAGATCTTAGAGCGTTGACTCGATGTGATCGATGTCAGTTG
>JBIIAC010000035.1:0-9863 GCA_044240045.1 Ilumatobacteraceae bacterium | reverse complement strand
CCAAACTTCCGCTCAAGGAATTTGAGTTGCTGTATGTACTGGTTGCTAATGCGGGCCGTGTATTGACCCGTGAAACACTGATTGACCGAGTGTGGGGTACCGATTATTACGGTGACACCAAAACACTTGACGTACATATCAAGCGTTTGCGCAGCAAGATTGAGTCTGAGCCAGCCACCCCAACACGGTTGGTTACCATCCGTGGCCTTGGCTATAAATATGAGAAAATGAGCGCATAGCAGCGCAAAATAGACATACGGGCCTCGCGCCAGTGAGCCCACTTACGCGGTTGTCGCGCGTGCATGTGTTGATGGTGGTCGGAGAAGCTGCGCTTGCGGTGTCGTTGGCAGATTCGCTCTTTTTATCGATCAGTCCCGACGCGGCGCGTTCAAAAGTAATTCTGTTTTTGGCCATCAGCCTCGCTCCATTTGCTGTGCTCGCACCGATTATTGGGCCATACATCGATCGCTTGCCGGGTGGCCGTCGCATCACGGTTTGTCTTGTGGGGTTAATGCGCGGCATGGTGTTGATAGCGATGATGAAGTGGCTGAACTCCCTTGCGTTGTTTCCCCTCGCATTTCTGTCGTTAGTGCTGGCCAAAACGTACGGAGTGTCGCGCTCGGCAATCATGCCCACGGTTGTTGACGGCGACGAGCAATTGATGGCGGCCAATGGAAAACTTGGACGATTGACCAGTGTGGTCGGTTTTCTTGCTGGTGCCCCAGCAGTCTTGTTGCAGCTCATTGACACCAGATTGTCGCTTGGGCTGTCGGCATGTGCGTTCGCATGTGCGGGAATTGCTGCGCTTGCATTGCCACAGCATGTTGCTGCTGTTCCAAACACGATGCAAGAAATTGAGAAACACGAGCTCCATGAACCAGAAATTCGTCAGGCCGCATTTGTCATGCTGCTGTTGCGAGCATCTGTTGGTTTTATGTTCTTTCATCTAGCTTTTTGGTTGCGCGATCAGAAAGCTGGTACCGCTTGGTTTGGTCTTGCAGTCGCAGTCTGTTCGCTCAGCACATTTGCAGCAAATGCTGTTGGTCCGTTATTACGTCGGCGCATTCACGAACAAAGAATGCTCAAACTTTGCATTGCAAGTGTTTGCCTTGGCGGGTTGGTCGCTGGATATTTTGGTGGAGTTACTGCTGGAATTATTTTGGCTGGCGTTGTGAATGGAGTTGGTTCAATCGGTCGCCTTGCATTTGAATCGACAGTTCAATCAAAGGCACCTGATGCGAACCGAGCGAGAACTTTCGTGCGCTACGAAACGCGCAATCAAATCGCGTGGGTGGTTGCCGGTCTTATTGCTGTCATTGCAACACCACCAGGTGCAGTTGGCTTTTTAATTATTGGAGTTGGATCGGCGGTTGCGTCGCTGCTATTTGTCTTGCAGCTCAATGCGAGCAAGCCACAGACCAGGCGCATCTAACTCACTAGGGGTGGGCAAATTGCCTGCTCGGACAAAGAGTTGAGACAGACCGTCATGCCCAGCGCGCTCGGTGACACCGGCCGCAAAGGTATGCCCGCGTTCGACTTGCTGGCGGGTGAGGCGCAAGCCAAGCAGTTGCTCAACAAATGAGTCATGGGGCGCAGATTCAACACGGCGCCTGCGGACAGCCTCGGCAATCTGCTCACCACCGCCCAATACCAGTGCAGAAATTGCGTCAACGCTGTGGTCTATATAACCGATGATGGAAGCGATCATCGCGTCTAGCACTGGAGCATGGCGCTCTTGCTCGAGCGAGAGTACTGCACCCAAAATAATGGTTGGGTCTGTGAGAAATTTTTGCATCATGACCATCGGATCAGCAGCGCCGAGATCCATTGTCGCGAGTCTGTCCATCAGCGCGTTTGGATTTGGACGAAAAGCAGCAATGTATTTGCTGATCTGTTGATTGATTGCATCACGAACATGATCAACGCTCAGTACAGCGTGCGAAGTGAGTTCGTGGATCAATACCCACATACGCATGTCATCAACTGCGATGCTCCAGTCATTTGCAAATTGCTCGACATTGCTTGCGACAAGAAGCATTTGGTTTCTTGGTTCCCGTGGAATCGGCAAGTCATATTGTCCGAAAGCACGAAGCGAGAGTTGCCCAATCATGGATCCGATCGACATGCCCATCATTGCGGGTGCCATCATCCTGTTGAGCGACGACATCATTGCAGCGATCTGGTCGGTTTCGGTATCAAGTTCGGTGCCAGGCTGTGGCGCATCGGCACTTGGATTGCTTAAAGCAGTTGCAAGTTGGGTGAAGAGCGGTTTGTAGGACTCGAGAGTGTGGTGCACCCAAGTGGAGTGATTGGTGACAACAATGTTGGGGAGTGTGGTGCCGCCGCCAGTGCCAGTAGCTAATCCGGTGTAGTTCCGCACATGCATGTCAGCGATTGGCGCAAGTTGCTCGAGGATCACCCGGGATGTTGGGTCTACATTGGCTTCGGCATTGGTGCCATTCGTTGCTGTCGAGATGGCTACTTGTCGCGCAACGTCCCATTGCAGCGGACCTTGGCCAGACATCGCCTTTGCAAGATCGCCAAAAAGCGGAATTCCAGCAAATGGTTGTTCGTCGGGGTTGTCACTCACTGACCTAGAGCCTATTAAAACTTTAAACTAATTGACTATCCACAACCTCGGGTACGCTGAAAGTGATGTCACACCGAGAAATCTCTCTAGACAGCAACGTGTGGCTTGAAATCACTGATTCGACGCTTGATGTTGGTGCGGTATATGACTGGTCGGTCACCGATTCGTGTGGTGCCGTGGTTGTGTTTTCGGGCACCGTGCGCAATCACTCCGAAGGCCGCACTGGCGTGCACACCTTGAGTTACGAAGCATTCCAAGAAGAGGTCATTCCGAAGTGTCGCGAAATTGTGACCGAGATGAAAAATCAGTGGAACGACTTGGGCAGAATTGCGCTTATTCACCGAGTTGGCGATCTCAAGCTTGGTGAGTCATCAGTGCTTGTTGTCGTCTCTGCCCCACATCGACCTGAAGCATTTGAAGCGGCAAGATTTGGTATCGACGCATTGAAAGCAACAGTGCCGATTTGGAAACGCGAAGCATGGGAGACCGGAAGTGACTGGGCGCTCGGTGCACAACATGTAACAACTGTCGATCAAGTGAAAACAACTTCGCAAACTCAATCGAGTATGAACCAATGATTGCGATTTCAAGTTTCTCTCTGCTGTTTGCCGCTATCTCGGTGGTGTCTGCGTCAACTCTTGTCGTGATGATGTTGCAAGAATCGCGTAATGCAACTCGCAACAATGGGATGGTTGCATTCCGACGTCACTTAGACGCTCTTTCCGACGACTCGCGCGCTCATGTGCGCCAGCAGTTACATGATCATTCCAATAAACAGGCCAGAAGGTAAACCAACGTGGCACGCGACTTAGCAATTGACCTCGGTACCGCAAACACCCTTGTGTATATGGAGGGGCGAGGCATTGTGATCAACGAACCTTCCGTGATCGCTGTCAATAAGCGCACGGGCGAAGTGCTCGCTACGGGCCAAGAAGCGTGGAGCATGATTGGCCGTACTCCTGGGTACATCGTTGCAGTTCGTCCATTACGTGGCGGCGCCATTACCGACTTCGAAATCACTGAAAAGATGATCAGATTGCTGTTGCAACGCGCGGGTGTTTCGCGGTTCTCGCGACCCAAGGTACTGATTTGCGTGCCTTCGGCAATTACTGAAGTGGAGCGACGCGCAGTAACCGATGCAACACGCCGCGCAGGTGCTGCCGATGCACAGTTGCTCGAGCAACCAATGGCTGCAGCTATCGGTGCAGACTTGCCGATCAACGAGCCTGTTGGCAATCTCGTTATCGACATCGGTGGCGGCACCACAGAAACTGCTGTGATCAGTCTTGGCGGGATAGTCGCGCTCGAAGCAGTACGCGTTGGCAGTTTCGACATTGATGCCGCGATTCAGTCATATGTGCGACGCGAACATGGTCTTGCAATCGGTGAGCGCACTGCAGAAGAGATCAAAATCTCGATCGGTAGCGCAATGGCGACGTCCGAAGATCGCGACGCTGAAGTGCGTGGTCGCGATCTTGTTTCAGGATTACCAAAGACGGTGGTGCTGACATCGAGCGAAATTCGTGTCGCGATCGATGATGTTGTGACGCAGATGGTCAGCTCGGTCATTCGCTGTTTGGCATCGGCGCCGCCTGAGCTGTCACAAGATTTTCTTACTCGCGGCATGTATTTGGTGGGTGGTGGCTCTATGTTGCGCGGTCTAGCCCGACGCATTGAGCGTGATACGCAAGTACCGGTCAACATGTCAACTGAACCGCTCGAAGCAGTTGTGCTTGGCGCCGGTCACTGCGTCGAAAACTTTGCAGCCCTTCGCGGGTTGTTTATGGATTCACGTCGCTAGACGAGACGCACTACAAGTTATTTGCTATTTGTTTACAAGCCGCGCAAGACCCTCTTGCACGACCGTGACAACAAGTTTTCCATCGCGCGTAAAAATGTGCCCTTCGGCCATGCCGCGTGAATTGGATGTTGAGATGGATGACTGCTGATAGAGCAACCAGTCATCAGCACGAAACTCGCGATGAAACCACATTGCATGATCGAGGCTGGCAAGTTGTAGCGAACCATCTGCGAGTGATCGACCATGCGGCAACAGCGCAGAATCAAGCAACGTCATGTCGCTTGCATAAGTAACGATGCAGGCGTGCAACACATTGTCGTCAGGAAGTTTTCCGACAGTGCGAAACCAAACCCGCTGGCCAGGCTGCGGATTGCCCCTGCGCGTAAACGGGTTGCCATCGACGTAGCGCATGTCAATCGGACGCGGCCTGTCATACCAGTCGCCAAGCTTTTCTTTGTATGGCTCCATCAACGATTTAAAATCAGGAAGCGAGTCGGGATCTGGAACATCGGTCGGCATTGCAATCTGGTGCTCGAGTCCTGGCTCTGGTTTTTGAAAACTGGCCTGCACATTAAAAATTGCTTTTCCGTGTTGAATCGCTACGACTCGGCGTGTCGAGAAACTCTTGCCGTCACGAATTCGATCAACCTCATACAAGATCGGCACGCCGGGGTCGCCCGAGCGCAGAAAATATGCGTGCAACGAGTGAACCATGCGACCCGGCTCATCGATTGTTCGGGCTGCGGCTACGAGGGCCTGCCCAGCCACCTGGCCGCCAAAGACTCGTTGGCGATTTTCGTCTGGTGACTGACCGCGAAAAATATTGACCTCTATGGTTTCGAGATCGAGCAAAGTAATCAGGTCTTGAAGGGGTTTACTCACCCTTTAATAATGCCAGCAATAGGACAGGTGTGTGTGCCCGACTAGCGTGAATTCCATGACAAGTGCGAATACTGCTTCAACATCTTCGAATCCTCTTTCGTTTCCAGCCGGATTTACATGGGGTACTGCAACCGCAGCCCACCAGGTGGAAGGCAATAACTGGAACAACGACTGGTGGGAATGGGAACATCGCGTTGGCACACGCGTGAAAGAGCCAAGTGGTGACACCTGCGATCACTACAACCTGTATCCACAAGACATTGCGATGCTTGCCAAATTGGGCTTTGATAATTACCGATTCAGCGTTGAGTGGAGTCGTATTGAGCCTGAAGATGGAGAGTTCTCCCAAGCGGAGATCAACCACTATCGCAAAGTGTTGGAAGCATGTCATGAGCACAACATCACACCTGTTGTCACCTTGCATCACTTCACGACTCCACGCTGGGTTACAGCGAGGGGCGGTTGGGTAAATGATTCAACAGCAGATCTGTTTGCTCGTTTTTCAGAGAAAGTTGCTCAGTCGCTTGGTGATGGTGTTGGCAAGTGGTGCACAATTAATGAACCGAACATGGTCTCAACAATTGGGTATTTGCTTGGTGAGTTTCCACCTGGCACAAAGTCGCGTGAAGCACGTGCAAAAGCGAACGAAGTTTTTTGTCAGGCACACATCAAAGCACGCGATGCAGTGAAATCAATTTCGAGCGCTCCGCTCGGCATCACACTTGCGATGCAGGAGTACACGATCAATGTCGATGATGAATCACACCGCAAGGCAGCTGAAGGCAAACGCGACATGGCGTGGGATGGCCTCGAGGACTGCTTCTTGGAAGTGGCTAAAGGCGACGACTATTTCGGTGTGCAGACGTACACGCGCGAGCGTTTCAACCAGGACGGTCGCATCCAGCCAGACGCGGACATGCGCACGACAATCATGGGTTACGAGTTCAGACCACAAGCGCTAGAGGCATGCATTCGTCGCGCATGGGACAAGACGGGTCATGTGCCAATCATCGTTACGGAGAACGGCATTGCAACGAGCGATGATTCCGAACGCATCGAATACGTACACGGCGCACTTGAAGGAGTTCTCAACTGCATTCAGGACGGAATTGACATTCGCGGCTACACGTATTGGAGCCTGATGGACAATTTTGAGTGGATGTATGGATACGGACCAACATTTGGAATCGTTGCAGTCGATTGGAAGACGCAGGTCCGTACGCCTCGACCAAGTGCTTCTTGGCTCGGGCGAATTGCTCGCGGCAACGCACTGCTTCCGCGCAACGCGTAACGAATAACGAGCAGCGAATAATTTTTCACGTGATCAAACTGGGTGGCGAACGACGCACGATTGCTCTTGATACAACTGGTTTCATGCCAGAGGTTGAAGGCGATGCATTATTTGTTGCAGCACTAGCCGCAGGAAATGCTTGTCCCGGTTTACCAATGGTTGAAATTGGCTCGTACTGTGGGCGAAGCACCGTGTGGTTTGGCGCAGCAGCAGAAACTTGCAGCACTTTGCTGTTTGCGGTTGATCATCATGGTGGGTCAGAAGAAAACCAAATAGGTTGGGAATGGCATGACCCAACATTGGTCGATGCGTCAACAGGTCGACTCAATACGTTGCCGCATTTTGAAAAGACAATGAGTCGTGCAGGGCTCAAAGAGACGGTGCGAACTGTTGTTGGAGACTCACCAACAATTGCGAGCACTTGGACGCAAGAGATTGCAATGTGTTTTATTGATGGTGGCCACGCTCGAGATGTTGCAGCAAATGATTATGCGGCATGGAGTGGGCATATTGCTCTGGGTGGAACCCTGGCAATCCACGATGTGTTTACTGACCCGGCGCTAGGCGGCCAGGCTCCCTACGAAGAGATTTATCTTGCAGCAATTAACAGCGGGAAGTTTGCGGAAGCGAGCGTAACTGGTTCGCTGCGTGTGCTCACTCGCGTCAAGTAATAGCAGGAAAGAAATCTAGAAATCTAGAAACGTTTTAGTCAAGCACAGTTGATGCGCCAAAGATTTGGCTTGCTGCGGTGTCGCCGCTTATTGCGTTGGCAGCCAAGATCACTGCCGCACCGGTGTATGCGCTGCACTCTTCGGCAGGAAACACAATGCGGTTTGGGTAAACAATGCCAGTGAGGTACGCGCCGCTCTCTGTACGGTGCGCGTTTGTCCACGACAACAGTTGCTTAGCGGTATCGATATCGCCGATGGCGGAATGGGCCAGCGAACATTCTGCTGTTTCGGCCGCTGTTACCCAATCTTCGTCATTGACGCAGCGCACACCGCGAGATGGGATGACAAACTCTTCCCATTGCATGGCAATGCGCGTCTTTGCCTCGGTGCCAGTTAGTGCTCCGGTGAGTACGGGGTAGTACCAGTCCATTGCCCAGCGAAGTTTTGGCTCGAATGCAGCAAGATTGGTGTTGATGATCTCGTCGATTGCATCGGCAGCCGCGCGCCACTCAGGCTGCGAATCACCAACAATTGCTCCGATGTTTGCTGCGCAATGCAATGCGTGGCGGATTGATGAACAGCCAGTGAGCAGTGCATAATCCCACGGGTTTGCGTTCACTTCGCGAGCCCACAAGATGGTGCCGTCTGGGCGACGCATCGCTAACACCCATTCCATTGCACGCTTGACCGCTGGCCACATGCGCGCGACAAATTGCTTGTCGTTGGTGCTCATCCAGTGATGCCATACTCCGGTGCCGATGTATGCGCACACGTTGGTGTCGAGTTTGGTTTCCTCTACCGATCCGTCTGGCAAGTAGTAGTTAAACCAGCTGCCGTCTTCGCGCTGCACCGAGGTCAGCCATTCGTATGCGCGTTGAGCCTGGTCATGCATGCCCATCACGTCGAGCGCCATTGCGGTTTCAACGTGATTCCATGGGTCGCAGTGTCCACCAACAAACCATGGGATCATGCCGCTTGAAAGTTGTAATGATGCAATGGATTGCGCAGTTGCGCGCAACTCTTCTTGGGTGATCACGTCGTCATGATTATTGCGGAGATTATTGCCGAGAAGTTTGTTATTTTGCATTGTCGACCGGCTTCATTGAGTACACCACATAACTTTTGCCAAGAACAGGCGCAAGCACTTGTTCGGCAACCTGAGTTACTTTTGGCTTGGAGATGATGTCCCATTCCAAAAACTTTTTGTAGGCGTTGACCATCCGATTGTCTTCGCGTGCAGGACCAATGGCGCAGCGCAGCCACCAATACGGTGAGTGCAATCCGTGGGCACGGTGCTGGCCAACAACGCGCAAGCCCGCGGCGCGCAACTTTGCTTTGAGCTCAGTGCCGCTGTAAATGCGCACGTGGCCACCGACTACAAATGGTGCGTGGTATTCGTCCGACAACATCCAGTTGATCTTTTCGGGAAACCATGACGGCACGGTGGCGCCAAGTGTGCCACCTGGTTTCAGCACGCGAGCGAGTTCGCTCAGCGCGGCCACATCGTTTTGAATGTGCTCGAGCACTTCTGAGGTCACGATGCAATCAAACGAGTTGTCGGCAAAAGGTAAGCACGTGGCATCGCCACGCAACACGCCGACAAGGTTTTCGGCTTTGATTTCACCGGCTTCGTACATCGCACTAAATGTTGCACGCATGGCGACTACTTCGTCTTGTGCGTAGTCGAGTGCAACAACTTGTGCGCCAAGGCGTGCGGCCTCAAATGCGTGGCGACCAAAGCCCGCACCGGCATCGAGAAATAGTGTGCCGGGGCCTATGGAAAGTTCGCTAAAGCGCACGGTAAGCATTGGTTATTTGCTGTCTCTTCGTTGAAGTTTCTTGACGTTGTGTGGCATCGAAAGAACTTCTTTGTATTGATCAACGGTGAGTGCCGCACAATGGCGCCAGCTCCAGCGCTCGACAACGCGGGTTCTGCCTGCAGCACCGATGCGGTCTCGCAACTCTTTGCTGTCAAGACCGCGACGAATAGCTGCGGCCAATGCATCCGTATCGCCGGCCGGGCATGACAACACCGTGTCATTGTCGACACCAGTAACTTCGGGGAGCGCACCACCTGTAGTTGCAACTAAACACGTGCCAGTCGCCATTGCTTCAATCGCAGGGAGACTAAAGCCTTCGTACAAACTTGGCACCACTGCGAGCTCTGCTTCTGCGTACAACTCAACAATTCGTTCATCGGTCACTCCCGAAACGTGTGTGATGCAATCTTCCAGACCAAGCGAACGAATCAGGTCGGCGTTTGCGCCTTCGCGTGGCTTTCCAATAATGGTCAGGTGGACCTCGCGCTCTGTACGCAATTTTGCCAAAGCCTCAAGCAGATAAGAAAGACCTTTGAGCGCGACATCGGCGGAAGCAGTGGTGATCATGTGTCCTGGCTTGCGCTGCACTGAAGGCTTGGGGGAGAACAAGTCTTGATCAACACCAACTGGCACTAGCCGCATGCGATCGAGCGAAACTTTCATGTCGGTATGAATATCATCGATCGAGTTTTTGCTGACCACAACAACGCGCGGCATCTTGCTTGCAACTTTGCCTTGCATCTCCACAAACGAATACCAGCGACCGATGGCCTTGCGCTTCCACCAAGTTGGTGTGTGTTCCATCTCG
>JBIIAC010000001.1:0-74109 GCA_044240045.1 Ilumatobacteraceae bacterium | reverse complement strand
GCTTCGAAGAAGCGCGCAAATTAAAGCAGTCTGGTCCTAGCGCAAGTGATCTTGGGCTTGGCGGACGCAGCAAAGAAGCAGAGACCGAAGAAGATCAGTACGCAGCAATTGCCGAGAAATACGGTGTGCGCTTCGATGAAGATGATGAAGAAAGCGAAGAGGACGAAAGTTAAATAGCGCTGCGCGTCCGGCATACCCTAGATCCCCCCAAAAAAAATCAAGAAAGATCATGACACAAACACCTGAGAAGTTGCGCAATATTGCGCTCGTTGCACACGTAGACCATGGCAAGACCACTCTTTTGGACGCACTTTTGCGTTCGGCGGGCACGTTTGCTGCACACTCCGCAGTCATTGATCGAGTAATGGACAATGATGATCAAGAGCGCGAGCGTGGTATCACAATTTTGGCTAAGGCCGCGCAGATCGAGTGGAAGGGCACCAAGATCAACTTGGTAGACACCCCCGGTCACGCTGACTTTGGTGGAGAAGTTGAACGCGCACTTGCAATGGTTGACGGTATCTTGCTGTTGGTAGACGCTGCAGAAGGTCCGTTGCCACAAACTCGTTACGTGCTTTCAAAAGCACTCGCTTTGGATTTGCCGGTGATTTTGGTGATCAACAAAGTCGACCGCCAAGATGCACGACCTGAGGAAGTATTGCATGAAGTAGAGCAGTTGTTCTTGGATCTTGCTCATGCAGATCATCACTTATCTTTTCCTGTATTTTCGGCAGTAGCACGCGACAGTCTTGCCATGGCAGGAATTGGAATGCCTACGCCAGATGGTGATTTGTCACCATTAATTGACGCAATCGTCGAGCATATTCCCGCTCCTCAAAACGACATGAACGCACCATTGCAGGCAATGGTTACCAACTTGGATGCTTCCGATTATTTGGGACGTCTGGCTATCGGTCGAGTTATTTCCGGCGTAATGCGCAAAGGCGACCAGGTATCACTTTGCCAGAAGCCAACCGATGACAATCCAGCACCAGTTCTTAAGCGCAAGCTCAGCGGATTGATGGCATTCCATGGCATCGATCGCGTGGACGTAGCGGAAGTTATCGCAGGCGACTTGTTCATCATGAGCGGAATTGATGAAGTTGAAGTGGGCGACACCATTGCTTCAATTGAAAACCCAGTTCCATTGTTGCGCCTTGAAGTTGACGAACCAGTACTCCGCATGAGTTTTGGAGTGAACACTTCGCCATTCGCTGGCAAAGATGGCAAGTATTTGACTAGTCGTCACTTGCGCGATCGTTTGCAAAAAGAGATTCTTGGAAACGTGTCAATCAAAATTGCTAACACCGAATCGACCGACGTAATGGAAGTTGCCGGTCGTGGTGAGTTGCAGTTGGCTGTATTGATCGAAAACATGCGCCGTGAGGGTTACGAGTTGCAAGTAAGTCGTCCAGAAGTAATCACGCGAGAGATCAATGGCAAGAAGCATGAGCCTCTTGAATCGGGAACATGCGACGTTCCAGATGAGTACGTAGGAGCTGTCACTCAGGCGCTCGCCCCTCGTAAGGGTCGTATTACCGATTTGCGTCCTGGAGATGCAAACCGAACAATTGTCTACTTTGAAGCGCCTTCTCGTGGCTTGATTGGCTTTAGATCATTGTTGTTGACAGTCACTCGCGGAACAGCGCTGCTTCACCAAAGCCTTGCCGGATGGATGCCATGGGCAGGAGAGCTACCGCACCGTCTCGGTGGAGCAATGGTTTCGGACCGCATGGGTCCCGCGACGGCCTATGCACTCGACAACCTCGAGCAGAGAGGCACACTTTGCATCTCTCCAGGTGACGAGTTGTACGAAGGCATGGTTGTTGGAGAGAATGCGCGTGAAGAAGAGATGGTCGTGAATGCGGTTCGCGCGAAAGAGAAGAACAACATTCGTACGCACAGCCATGATGAAGGCATCAAACTCGCCACACCAGTAACTCACACGCTCGAAACCGCGATCGAATGGATTGCAGATGATGAGTTGGTTGAAGTGACTCCGCTCAACGTGAGAATTCGTAAGAAATACTTGACGATTGAAGATCGTCGCAAGTACACCAAGCGCAATTCAAACTAAGTAAAACTTGCTAAGTTCAGTTTTTATTTTTTAGCTGTTTTGCGCGTTGGATTCTTGAGCGATACCTGAGGATGTGGTCGTGGTGTTGACCGTTTTTCTTCAAGAAGTTTGACCAGAGTTTTGTACGTTTTTGATCCAATGAGCTCAGTGATCTCATCTTTTAGATATTTATAAACAGGGTCTTTACCAACGAACGCTGCAGGATCATCGGTGCACCACCAATGAAACTCGATGCCGCCCTCGCCCCAGTCACGTCGCTTCCATTCGCGCAAATGCGAGATGACATGGCCATCGTCTTCTGTGTGCTCATCAAGCCGCAATGGCACTTGCCAGCAAACATCAGGCTTCCAGTCCATTGGACGCTCGCCAACCTCAAGAGCAGCGATGTGAAATGCACAGCCCATGCCACCTTCAAAGCCCGGGTCGTTGTGGAAGATACACGCATCATTTATGCGTCGTGTCGCATCGGAACCATCACGATTTTTGATTAGCCAACGATTATTTGCGCCTTTTTCGTGTTTTTGCCAGTGTTCTGGCTTGAGACGCTTAACCGACTTTTTAACCGATGCAAGATCTTTTTTGTCGATGAAGTGAGCGCCGTAGCTGCAGCAACCTTGTTGCAACTTGGTTGCATCGTCGTCGAGTACACCTTTACAGCCGGAGCCGTAGATGCAAGACCAGTTTGAGAGCATGAATGTCGAATCGATCATCCATGTTTGTTCGGCGTCTGGGTCGGTGAAGCTAATCCACTCATGAAGTTCTTCTGGACGTGACATAGGTTGTGACGCTAGACGATAGAACAGCACATCACACGTCATTTGGTGACAATTGCAGAAGATTTATATCAGACACGTATTGAGACGAGTCGATAATCGCATTGTCAGTCGTGTTGACTGTCATACTTGATGCATGCCAGCATCGCAAGACGAATCCATCAATGACATTGTCTCCAGACTTGAATCAATCTCGGAGGAGATCGCAGACAAGGCTCTTGATGCGCTCAAATCGGCTCATCGGGAGGGCGCAGTTAAGCGTCCGGAAACAGAGCGGCAGCTCTCAACAGCTCGGCGAGCAATCGAAAAGGCAATAGGAGTGCTTACGAGGCTTGATTAAGAAAATTAATCAATTCACGTAGACCGCCCGCATCGCTGCGGTTCGGATCAAATCGAAGTCGGTGTTTGTCCACATAGTCATTCTCGGCTTTTTCAACCGCGTGCGGTTGTACAACTTCGAATCCACCAGAACGACAGAGGTGTCTAAATTTTTGATCTAGAGCCTCGAGAATTTGCACAGACGGATTGTGGTTTAGACGCATGATGAGGTGTTTGCCTATATAGCGAATCGAGTGATAGTTGCGATAAAAACCCTGTATCTCTTCAGTCGCATCAGAGATGCTGTCGCATACTCGATAGAGCGCAAGGTCTTCTGGTGATATAAGACCACGTACGAGCAACTGATCACGAATCATGTCATCGATTGAGTGCCAAAATCGATCGCCGGGTAGATCCAAGAGCACAATGGGTACGGGCACACCCTTACCCGTTTGCGTAAGCGTGAGTAACTCGAAAGTTTCGTCGAGCGTGCCGAAACCACCGGGCAAACACAAAAACGCTTGAGACTCTTTGACCAGCATCAATTTGCGAGTGAAGAAATAGCGCATCGAAACATATTTATCGTCACCAGCGATAATCGAATTTGCTGACGACTCGAATGGCAAGCGAATAGATACCCCTATAGATCGTTCTCTTCCGGCGCCTTCCATGCCGGCCTCCATGATCCCTGGTCCGGCACCCGTGACCACCATCCATCCCTCGTCGGCAAGACTTTTAGCAACGTTCTGAGTGTGGGAGTACAGGGGATCATCTTTTTTGGTTCTTGCTGAACCAAAAATTGTTACCTTGCGTCTCTGAGTGAATGGTTGAAACATTGCGAACGCTTCACGCATTTCTTTAAGTGCAGAGGACGCAATCTTCATGTCCAGCGTCGATGTTTTATCTGTCCCAAGCTCGAGGCTCGTTGTGATGAGTTGCATGACGTAATCAGCGTTATGAATTGAACCAAATTCGCCTACAAGATCCGAAATTGACTTCTGTAACTCAACCAACTGCGTCATTGGTGTAAGGCTTGGCGTTTCGCATTGAGGGCGTCGATGAGTTCTGTGAAACTCTGCTGAAACGAACGAACACCATCTAGTTCGAGTTGGGCTGCAACATCTGCGACGTCGATACCCATTCCCTCCAATGCGTGCCAGCGCGAATGCGCAAGATCCACATCTGACTCAATAGTTGCGATTGGCGTCCCGTGATCATTGAACGCCATCATGGTGTTGTCCGGCAACGTATTCACCGTGTCGGCGCCTATCAATTGATCGACATACAACGTGTCGGGATATGACGGATTTTTGGTTGAGGTCGATGCCCACAAGGGACGCTGCACACGTGCGCCACGACGTACAAGTGCGGCCCAACGTGGCCCTGAAAATGTTTGCGAGAACAGTTGGTAAGCGAGCTTTGCTTGTGAGATCGCTGCAGTGCCGCAAAGCTCCAAAGACTGATCTGTTCCAATATTCATTAATCGCTTATCGATCTCCGTATCAACTCGCGAAATGAAGAAACTCGCAACACTCGATACTCCAGAAAGAGACCCCGAAGATTTGTTGCCCAGGATCTCGAGGCCATCGATGTAGGCGTTCATCACGTCCTGATAACGATCCAGGCTAAATATAAGAGTCACATTGACATTGCGACCTTCGCTAATCATTGTGCGAATGACGGGAATACCTTCTTGAGTTGCAGGTATTTTGATCATGACGTTGTCGCGGTCTACTCGAACATCTAGTTCTCGCGCTGCAGTCTCTGTTGCCATTGAGTCATGTGCCAGATTTGGATCAACTTCAACACTCACGAAACCATCCGAATGATTTGATGACTCGTACAGGGGCTGAAACACGTCGAGAGCATCCTGGATGTCCTTAACTACGAGTTCCCAATAACTTTCAATGGGTGTGCAGCCCAGCGTAGATAGCTGTCCAAACTGCTCGTCGTAATCCTGCGAGCCTTGGATCGCTTTTTGAAAAATGGTGGGATTTGAAGTCAATCCACGAATGCCAGTGTCGAGAATTCCTTGCAGGGTGCCACTCGTGATGTATTCGCGTTTGAGATTGTCGAGCCAAGGGCTCTGACCGCACTCATCAAACAATCGCACCAGGCGAGAATGTGTCATCAGTCTTGTTTATCAGATGCAATCAACGCAATTGCGCTATCAACTACATGTTGGACGTTCAATCCAAGCTTTTGCATCACCACATTGCCAGGCGCACTTGCACCAAAGCGATCAATTCCAATGGATTCATCGGCGTATTTAGACCAGCCGAATGTGCTTCCAGCCTCGACGGACAAGACTGGAACACCGCGCGGGAATACATTCAATTTGAACTGACTAGTCATCGTGTCAAAGCGGTCCCAAGACGGCATGCTCACAACATATGCGGATATGCCCAACTGTTGAAGTTGTTCGGCAGCCTGGACACAGAGTGACACTTCGCTACCTGTTCCGACGAGCATTACTTGAGCTGGTTTATCGCCCTGTCGCACAACCGCTGCACCTGTTGCGATGGCTGAGCCATCCGTCGTGATCGGAAGGGATTGTCGACTCAGTATCAAGGCGGTCGGCCCATCGTGATCGGCAGCATCCCGCCATGCTTGCGCCGTTTCGTTTGAGTCGGCAGGTCGAACTACATGCAGATTGGGAATGATGCGCAATGAAGCAAGGTGCTCAATTGGTTGGTGAGTTGGACCATCTTCACCCACACCAACCGAATCGTGTGAGAAAACAAAAATTACCTTTGCGTGAGAAAGCGCCGCCAATCGAATTGATGGACGCATGTAATCGGCAAAAACAAAGAATGTACCCCCAACAGGAAGAATGCCTCCATGCAGAGCCATTCCGACCATTGCTGCGGCCATCGCATGTTCACGTATACCAAAGTAGACCTGCTGTCCCTCAGGATGTTGAGCCGAGTGAGCACTGAGCGCTCCAATTTTTACACCTGTGTTGCCGGTGAGATCCGCAGACCCAAGCATCAAACCAGGAAGATCTTCCAAGCTGGCACTAATAGCCATCGGCATTGCTTGACGAGTTGCAAGCGTCGAATCAGTTTCAAATGAAGGAATTTTCGACTTCCATTTGTCACTTTTTTGAGGGTTCCAACACGCTTCAAATTCTGTATTCATCTTGATTGATTTATATGCTGCCACCACCTGAGATGATCTCTGCTTCGCATATTCTCGCGCTGCGGCAACAGTCTTTGCGGGTGCCCAGAATGGTTCATTCGGAATGTTGAGCACGGCCTTTGTTCGCTCAACGTGTTCGGCGAGGAACGGATTGCCGTGTGCCTCATGACTGTCAGTGAAATCCGGAGATGGGAAACCGATATGAGATCTCAACACACACAAAGTAGGCGAACCCCGATGTTGCTTAGCATTATTGAGTGCAACTTCGAGCGCGTCCAGATCCTCACCAATTTCTCCAAGTTGCACAACATTCCATCCGTACGACTCAAATCGCGCAACCACGTCATCGGAGCAAGTCAAAGATGTGCTTCCGTCAATCGTGATCTTGTTGTCGTCGTAGACACAAATAAGCCTGTCGAGATTGAGGTGTCCAGCCAGTGAAGCAGCCTCATGGCTGATGCCCTCCATCAAACAACCATCTCCAGCAACCACAAATGTGTGATGGTCCATCAACTCGGAACCAAAACGTGCTCGCAAATTGCTTTCTGCGATCGCTATGCCTACTGCGTTGGCGAATCCTTGTCCTAACGGACCTGTTGTAACTTCAACACCAGCAGTGTGACCAGCCTCAGGGTGTCCTGGGGTGAGCGAATCAAATTGACGAAATGATTGCAAGTCAGATAATTCGAGACCATATCCATTGAGAAACAACATTGCATATTGCAAGATTGAAGCATGACCTGCGGAAAGAATAAAACGATCGCGGTTGCGCCAGAGTGGATCCTGGGGTGAATGTTGCATGATTCGGGAGTACAACACATGCGCAAGGGGAGCGAGAGCCATTGCAGTGCCCTGATGTCCACTTTTTGCTTTCAGAGGAGCGTCCATGGCTATGCCACGTGCGATGGAGATAATTTCGTGGTCTAGTTCAGGAGTGAGACGGGACAAAGTATTCACGGCGGCGACTGTAGTTGCTTCTAGGCGACTGGTGGAAGCAAAGTCAGCGGAACTTTGTGCCAATCTTGCTTATCTATCCGACAGTGAGCGAAAATTAGGCCGTATTTTTGCAGTTCTAATGCCCCCCGAACTAGTCGGTAAGTGAATTTGCCTGGTTCTACGGTGAATGGGCTGACGTTACGAGCTAACTGTTCCGAGTCCTCATCGAAACCGTCTCGGAAGATGACTTCGAATACACCTGAACCTTGTTCGTTTGCTTGGCAATAGATTAAAGCCATGAGATGAGGCTCTATGATCACCGGCACAGGACTTGGCGCTGCAAGTGAAAAAAAGACCCCGGTCATATCGATACGCGTAGCCGGCCCAGGAGCTTGCTTCATTTCAAACGTGTCAATAAATAAAGCGGAGACAATGTGCACGTAGTGACTTTAACCGTTGCAGGCAATATTCAAAAGCCCATTACTTACTGTTTGAATAACTGTGAGATCATCTCTGAGTAGAACAAGGTCTGCCCTCATATCGGTCGCAATATCGCCCCGGTCTTGCAGCCCCAAGACATTTGCTGGGTGTTTTGACGCACTTACTAAGGCGTGTTCCAATGGAACCGCACAATGAAAGACAGCATTGCGCAGAGCCTGATCCATTGTGAGGACGCTTCCGGCAAGTGTGCCGTCACTAAGTCTTGGAGCCGAGCTCGAATTTGATTGGACAGAATCCGTGACCAAAATCATTCTGTTGGGCTTGGCAATGAATGCAAGCTGCACGGCGCGTGCCGACACGTGTTCGAGATCAACAATGATCGACGCATACATGTCATCGTCGGTAAGCACGTTTAGCGCTACACCCTGATCTCTATGGTGAACACCAGACATCGCGTTATACAGATGCGTCACCATTTGTGCACCAGCCTGTTTGGCCAATAAATACTCTTGCTCCGAGGCGCGCGTGTGACCAAGCGAGACTGCGACCCCTAATTCGCGCAACAGACGAATTGCAGCAACAGATTCTTTTTGCTCTGCACCAATCGTCATAATGGCGACACAAGCGGGCAATTCTGACAACCAATGTAAATCGATTAGGACCACATTTTGCCGATTGTGTGCACCGATAGCAGCACCTAGAAACGGACCCTCCAAGTGGGCTCCGATGATTGAGGCTTTTGCGATTCCCTGTGATGAGTTTCTGATCTGCATTTGTGAATTGATTGTTTGAATTGCGGAATCCAATTTTTTGAGTGGTGAACTCACCAATGTTGGACACCAACTAGTCACTCCAGAATTCAAAAGATATTGATCAACTTGAGACCACTGCACTAGGTCGGCCGAGGAAACATTAAATGAACCGAATCCATTAACTTGCAAATCAATGAACCCAGGAGCGACAAGTGCATCAAACTCCGCCTCAGTTGCTTGAATATTGGAGACACTCGTGATCAAGCCTGACGCATCCCAAGTCACACTTGTCGGGCCGCAAAGAGCTCCATTCACCAATGCTCTCGTAGCGGATATTTGCCCCATAACGATCCAAATTAGTGGTTGTTTGAGTAATGTGTTCAGTTGTGCCTAAACAACGAACGATGTCTGAAGCGTTGTCTAAGCAGTTACTCACGCCATTTGGTTTCCCATTCGCCATTGAAGCAATTGTCGCGACACCTAGCGCGGCGGGAGACGCAGCGGATGGAATGGGCTACCCAGTTGTGGCAAAGCTCAATGGTGATTCGATTGCTCATAAAACCGAACGGGGTCTTGTACGCCTAAAACTATCTGACCGTGCTGCAGTTGAACGAGCAGCCAGTGAATTACTGGCTATGGCCACTCCAGAGGATGGCGCAGTGCAGCTACTCATCGCAAAGATGATTGAAGGAAGCCGGGAACTCATAGTCGGCATGGTCCATGATCCAGCTTTCGGAAACACAGCGATGCTTGGTGTTGGTGGCATTTTCGCCGAAGTTATCCAGGATGTTGTATTTGCCCCTATGCCAATAGATGTAGTTGCCGCCAACGGAATGATCGATGCACTTAAACATCAAGCAATTTTGAAGGATTTCCGAGGTGAGACGGCTGTTGATACTGAACATTTAGCTCGAGCACTCGTTGCGCTCAGTGCAGCATGTGATGCGCACCCCGAAATTGTGTCGATTGACATCAACCCACTGATCGTGCAGCGGGATGGCACGTTGGTTGCAGTTGATGCACTCGTTGAGATCCGCGAAACGAATGACGTAGTAGGGAATTCACCTAATAACTTTGTCCCCAAAGCTGAACATTATCGTGCATTGTTTTCTCCGCGAGCAATAGTTGTTGTTGGCGCCTCTTCGCATCCTGGCAAATTTGGTTTCGTATCCTTGCACAATATTTTGTCAAGTAAATTCGCTGGCCAGGTGTACGCGACTAATTTGCAAAACGAACTTATTTTAGGAATTCAGACAGTTTCATCTATTGAAGATTTGCCACTTAATCAAATTGATCTTGCATTTTTTTGCACACCCGCGAACGCAAACCCTCAGTTGCTCCGCCAATGCGCCGAACGTGGCATACGCGCAGCCTTCATCGCGTCAGCAGGGTACAGAGAGGCTGGCTCTCAAGGCGAACAAGCGGAGCGAGATGTCGTTCAACTTGCTGCCGATCTCGACATGTTGATTGCAGGTCCAAACGGTCAAGGAGTTGTCAGCACACCGGTTTCAATGTGCGCCCAGATCGTTGGACCATACCCTCCAGACGGCGGAATATCAGTCGCAAGTCAAAGTGGCAATTTCGTTTCAAGTTTCCTCAACTATGCGCGACAAACCGGAGTCGGAATAGCTCGAGCAATATCTGCAGGCAATGCTGCACAGATTTCAGTTGGCCAATACTTGGAATGGTTTTCGCAAGACAGTGAGACTCGTGTCAGTTTGGCGTACATCGAGAGTGTCAACGATGGCAAGGCTCTTGAGTCTTCGTTTGCTGCTGCAATAAAGAGCAAACCCCTCGTAGTCGTGAAAGGTGGTGCTACCGATGCCGGATCGCGGGCTGCACAGAGTCACACAGGCGCACTGGCTAGTAATGACAAGATTTTTGATGGCTTGTGTCGTAGCACAGGTGTTTCTCGCGCAAGAACTGTTGAGGAGGGTTTCGATGTTGCAGCAAGTTTTGCCACACAACCTCTGCCGCGAGGCAATCGGGTAGTTGTACTTACAACAGTTGGTGGTTGGGGAGTCGTAACTTCGGACGCTATCGCTCAAGACGGTGTGCTTGATCTGATTGCACTTCCAGATGAATTGGTGAAATCACTGGATAATTTGTTGCCACCACGTTGGAGTCGAAATAATCCAATTGACTGTGCGGGCGGCGAAACACGCGACACGATTCCAGCGATACTCGATCTGATCTGCGCCCACGATGATGTGGATTCTGTTCTTTTTCTTGGTCTCGGAATACAAAGCAACCAGGCTCGCATGATGAGTGAAGGTCATTTTTATCCCGACCATGGTTTGGAAAGAATCGTTGCATATCACCGCAAGCAAGATGAACGTTTTGCTCAAGCAGCGGCTGAGTGTTCAGTGAAGTACGGCAAGCCTGTGCTGGTGGCAACAGAACTTGCGGTTGCCGACCCGTTGAACCCCGGTCCAGCAACCGTTAGAGAGTCAGGGCGCCTCTGTTATGCAAGTGGAACTCGTGCCGCTACGGCACTCGGGCACATGTACAAATATGCAAAATTTATTGGAGTCGCGCGATGAACCAGGGGAGTGGCGGAGATATTTCTCAATCAATGAAACGGGCAAATAACAGAGTTCGGCTCGGTTCCGTTCGAGTCGTAGCAACCTTGCTCTCAACTGTGCTCATTGTTGGTGCCTCCATTCTCGGTGTCGCATACAAATTTGTTGATGACATCGGAAATTCGGTTTCCAGCAACCGCACGATCGCGCAAGTTGTTTCACCAAACGCATCGCTGCTCAACGCACGACGTTTACCTGCGATTCTTTCAACTGAGATTCGAATTGGTGGACTCGTCAGTTCGCTCACGGAGAAGATCAAGAATTTCCCCGATCAGTCATGCCTCATTGTCTCTGTTGAAGGACAACGTATTACATCTATTAAGCCAAATCTGTCGGTAATTCCTGCAAGCAATATGAAACTTCTCACTGCAGTTGCTGCGGTCGAAGTTCTAGGACCCGATTTTGTTTTCACAACAAAACTTGTCGGTCTTAACGAAGCAAATCAAATTGTCGGAGATCTCTGGCTCGTTGGGGGAGGCGATCCACTGCTTTCAACAGCTGGATATCCATTAACGGAGTCTTATCCAACTCTTTATCCCACCAATATCGGTTCACTTATTGATGCACTCGTGACTGCTGGCATCACGGAGATCACTGGAAATATTGTTGGCGACGAAAGTCGTTACGACACAGAAAGATTTTCGCCAACACTTGGATTGGGTGTCCGAACAACAGAAGTCGGACCCTTAGGTGCCTTGATGTTGAATGACGGCGTAGTCCTTGCTTCTCCAATCAAGCCAGATCAACCCGCTTTGTCTGCGGCTCAGGAATTTTTGCGTCTGCTTAATGAGCGTGGGATTGTTGTGAAGGGAACCGCAAAGGTCGGAACGGCCTCAGCCGACTTGCCTGTTGTAGCAAGTATCGATTCTGCACCATTGAGCAACGTGATAGCCGAGATGCTGACCAACAGTGACAACAACACGGCAGAGTTGGTACTCAAGGAAATTGGTCTAGCGCGTTTGTCAACAGGTACGAGAATTGCTGGCGCCCAAGTTGTTCAATCTGTGTTGCTAGAACTTGGACTTCCAGTGGATGGTTTAACAATTGTCGATGGTTCAGGTCTCGATCGTGGCAACCGCGCAACTTGCTCACTGATCACTGCTGTGCTCGAACGAGATGGAGGGTTTGGCTTATTGGGCAATGGTCTCGCAATCGCAGGTCAAACTGGCACTCTTCGAGACTTACTAGGCGAGACATCGGCAAGTGAAAGGCTGCACGCTAAAACCGGCACACTCACAGGTGCCAAGGCGCTATCGGGATTTGTCGTTTACGCACCGGAAAAGGCTGCTACCTTCGCACTCATATTGAATGGTTCTGGTGTATCAAACCAGGGCGAATATCGACCAATATGGAACGGTCTTGCAAACGCTTTAGGAGCCTTGACTGAGCATCCAAGCGTTACAGATATTGCACCGTAGAACACCGAAGTTAAAATAGCATTCTCGCTGGTTTACTGGATGTGTGAATAACAATCGTATAAGCGGCCTTTCGGCGCGTGATTCATCGCTTTCCTTCATTGAATTGTTCAAAATGGTTCGGGATTACGTTAAGCAGGAGACACTTGACCCTTTGAGAGGTGTTGGTCGTTGGCTTGCGTGGGGAATCGTCGGTGCCACTGCATTGCTATTCGGAGGGGTTGTCGGATTGATCGGACTACTACGACTTTTGCAAGCTGAGGTCTTTAGTCAACCGAATGGTTTCACATGGGCTCCGTACATGATCATTGTCGGAGTAGCCCTCATAATGATTTGGCTTTCACTCACGCGTATTGCGCGACCTAGTTTGCATAAAGAAAGTTGATGTAGAGCATGACCGACAATGCGTCGCGCATAACCAAGGAAGACCTGGAAACAAAATTTCAGTCGTTGCAGGATGATCTTCAGGGGCGTGCATCTGACAAGAAACAGTCGATTGTTGCCATAGCGTCCGTAGCGAGTGCCGTAGTCGTGTTGATTGCCTACCTCCTTGGTCGTCGCGGCGGTCGCAAGCGTCGCAGCGTTGTAGAGATACGTCGTTAAAGTCCGTGTGGTATTTAAAAATCTTCTGGCGAATACTCAAATTCGTACGAAATCGACGCAAACCAATTGTTGCGCGAGTTCAACTCAAAGATGATCAATCAGTTTTAATCACTCATTCCAAGCGCAAAGGTTTCTAACTATGGCACGAGCATTTGCGGTGGGGGAGAAAGTACTCATTCTGGACTCTAAGAAGAGGCGATACCTAGCAACGTTGAGCGACGGTGGGCAATTCCACAGTCATTCAGGTGTGCTTGAGCACGACGAAATTGTTGGCAGTCAAGAAGGCACAGTCTTAAAGTCGACCAAGGGTGCGTACTACTCAATCTTGCGTCCAACACTTGAAGACTTCGTATTAGAGATGCCGCGAGGCGCACAGGTAATTTACCCAAAGGATCTCGCACCGATTTGCATGATTGGCGACATCGGTCCTGGCATGAGGGTCTTTGAAACCGGTGTTGGATCAGGTGCGCTCTCGATGACAATGTTGCGCTACGGAGCAACGATCACGGGATATGACATCCGCGAAGACTTCGCAAATAGGGCCACATCAAATGTGCGTTCATTTCTCGGTGAAGAGGCGCTTGAGCGCTACTCAGTAGAGATTCGCGACTCTTATGAGGGAATCGACGGATCCGATTACGACAGAGTTGTACTCGACTTACCAGAACCTTGGAACGTCGTACCGCATGCTGAAAAAGTGTTGCGCACTGGAGGCTTGCTCGTGGCCTACACGCCGAGCATTACGCAAGCTGTACAGGTACGAAAGTCAATGGGTGATGCTTGGATCGAATCTCGCACGATTGAGGTGCTACATCGCTCATGGCACATCGAGGGCATGGCCGTTCGACCAGACCATCGCATGGTTGCGCATACCGCATTTCTTACAGTTTCAAGATTTATCGGACATGCAATGCCCGTTGAGACGCCTACGGCTCAATGAAAATGCATTCGCCGGGACATTCCTCGGCGGATTCAATGACACCATCCAGCTGGCTGTCAGCAAAGTTGGCCATTCCTTCTGCGCCCTGAGCATTGCCTTTAGCGGTTGCAAAAATCTTGTCCTTTTCACGGACGTAAGCCAAACCGTCGTCGAGCAGCGTGAAGACATCAGGGGCAATTTCCTCGCACAATCCGTCTCCAGTGCAAAGATCCTGATCAATCCAAACTTTCATGATGGCTAGCTCCTTTTAGCTTTTGGCTCTTAAATCAATTGTTGAAACCATACGGTGTACGAAGTCAAGATTACACGCCGCTTGTCAAAAAGTTGTGTTCTCGGCAAGGATTGCCCTATACGGTTTCTAAATGGGCGATTCAAAGGGGGTGACACATGACATCTAGCACGGAGCGGGACGCCGCCGAGGGGGCGTCATTGGCTGACACGAAGATTCAAATTGCACGTTTAACTGGTCAGAACGAAAAGCTTTCATACACACTTCGTGAAGCTCGTGAACACATTGCTTCTCTGCGAGATGAAGTTGACAAACTCACTCGAGCACCAGGCTCATACGGAACTGTGGTTGGGGTCAATGCTGATCAAACGGTTGACGTTCTCACGAACGGTCGAAAAATCAGAGTCACTGCTCACTCAGATGTAGACGTAGATCATTTGCAGCTGGGTTCAGAAGTGATGCTGAACGATGCATTGAACATCGTCCTTGAGCGGGGTAGCGACTTAAGTGGCGAAGTCGTTTCGTTAAAAGAAGTACTTGAGGATGGCATCAGAGCAATCGTCATAGTTCGTGGAGACGACGAGAGAGTGTGCGAATTAGCCACCGCAATTAGAGGTATGCATTTGCGATCAGGAGATTTGTTGCGGCTGGATTCGCGCTCGAACCTACTCCTCGAAAAATTGGAACAACCCGAAGTTGAGCATCTTCTGCTGCAAGAAATTCCCAATATTTCTTACTCAGATATCGGAGGTCTTGATTCACAAATTGAGCAGATCGCGGATGCGGTGGAGTTGCCATTTTTACATGCAGATTTATTTGCAGAACATCAATTACCTGCGCCCAAAGGAATACTCCTATACGGACCTCCTGGTTGTGGCAAAACTTTAATTGCAAAGGCTGTCGCTAACAGCCTCGCGCGCAAAGTTGCTTCTCGAACAGGAGACGACAAAGGTCGTAGCTATTTCATCAATATCAAGGGCCCCGAATTGCTCAATAAGTACGTTGGAGAAACCGAGCGGCAAATTAGATTGATATTCGAACGAGCGCGCGAAAAGAGCGATGAAGGTTGGCCCGTAATTATCTTTTTTGATGAGATGGATTCGATGTTCCGTACTCGTGGAACTGGTATTTCATCAGATATGGAATCAACAATTGTTCCACAACTTCTCGCCGAAATTGATGGCGTTGAAGGTCTGCGAAATGTCATCGTGATCGGCGCAACGAATCGCGAGGATCTCATTGACCCTGCAATTTTGCGACCTGGTCGACTAGGTGTAAAGATCAAGATAGAACGTCCCGACGCGAACGCTGCTAGGCAGATCTTCGCCCGGTACTTAACGAGTGATCTACCGATATCCCAATCTGAAATCGAGAGCTTGGGTGGAGGGGATACTCAAGTAGCAGTCCAGCAAATGGTTGAACAAGCAGTGGTTGAGATGTACGCAACCACAGACGACAACAGATTTTTGGAAGTTACGTATCAAAACGGCGAGAAAGAAATCATGTATTTCAAAGATTTCTCGTCTGGAGCAATGATTGAGAATATTGTTCGTCGTGCCAAGAAGCTCGCGATTAAGCGACTGATCGATCAAGGCTCAAAAGGTATTTGCGTACAAGACTTATTGGATTCGATACATCAGGAATTCAAAGAGCATGAAGATCTTCCCAACACCACGAACCCTGACGATTGGGCGAAGATATCTGGCAAAAAGGGCGAACGAATTGTCTTTATTCGTACCTTGGTTCATGATCAAGACGAAACTCAGGCCGGTCGCGAATTGGGTGGTAAGGCTATTGAGCGAACGGCAACAGGGCAGTATCTCTAAGTGGCAACACCCAAAGTTTGCGGAATCGAGACTGAATACGGGATCATCTTTAAGGGTGGAGATGTAAACCCGATCACTGCTTCATCGATCATCGTCAACTCGTATTCCAGGGGCAACGAAGACCTTGTTGGCTGGGACTACATCGACGAGCATCCCGGCAACGATGCCAGGGGTTATTCACTCGACGACTACCTATTTCCCGAATACGAGAGTCAACTTGTTAATACTGTTCTCACCAATGGTGCGCGCTACTACGTAGACCATGCACACCCAGAGGTAAGTACTCCAGAGTGCCGCAACGCCCTGGAAGCGGTCTTGTTCGATCGCGCTGGAGAAGAAATTATTCGCAAAAGCATGCAGCTTGCGAATGATGGGTTACCTGAAGGATCTGAGATTGTTATCTATAAAAATAACTCGGATGGCAAAGGTAATAGTTATGGTTGCCACGAAAATTACTTGGTCTCAAGACAGACACCCTTTGCGCAGATCGCGCAACAAATAACCACTCACTTTGTCACCAGACAGATTTTCTGCGGAGCCGGCAAAGTCGGAGCCGAACACAGGGGACTCGCCCACAAGGGTGGAAAAAATCCTGCGTTTCAAATCAGTCAACGTGCGGATTTTTTTGAAGAAGATATTGGATTAGAAACAACACTTAAACGCCCAATTGTCAACACGCGCGATGAACCGCATTGCGATCCGACAAAATATCGAAGATTGCATGTAATCGCTGGTGACGCCAATATGAGCGAAGTTGCAACGTTGATCAAACTTGGGAGCACATCGATTGTGCTTGCGATGATCGAAGATGATGCCTTTCCAGAGCATCTCACCATCAAAGATCCGGTTCAATCTATTCGTCAAGTGAGTCACGACACATCACTGAGTGCTCTCATCACCATGGCAGATGGTCGCATGCTCACAGCACTTCAAATTCAATTGGAGATTTTAGAAGCGGCAACACAGTATGCCGCTCGACACGGACTTGAGTCGGTGGATAACGAAGTAGGAAATGATGTGTTGGTGAGGTGGAGAGGCGTACTGGACGGACTTGAGAATGACCCATCTTCGGTTGCAAACGTTGTTGACTGGCTCGCTAAGAAGCGAATTGTGGACGGGTTTGCGGAGCGACACGGTTTGCAGGAAAACGATGCCCGTCTAAAAGCGATCGACCTGCAGTATCACGACATGCGACTAGAAAAGTGTTTGGCACTGAAGGCGGGTCTGGTTCAGTTGTGCGATCAAACCGATGTGATATCTGCCATGGTCAATCCTCCAGAGAGCACTCGCGCATACTTTCGTGGCACGGTTTTGCAACGATGGCCAAATGATGTGATCGCCGCCAACTGGGACAGTGTTGTTTTCGACATACCCAATTCGGGTCTTAAACGCATTCCCATGCCTGAGCCACTTCGTGGAACACGAAACTTGGTTGGGAAGTTGCTTGCCGAATCCCGGAGCCCTTCAGAACTTATCGAAAAACTGAGCGTCGGATTTTGACTAAAGCGGGCTAGCGATAGGACCTGTTTTTGGCTATGGTTCAAATATGCCAGAGCAAATCAAAAAGACTTCATCATCAAGGAAGTCAGCTACACCTGCAGCAGAAGCCCCGGTGGCCGCAAGTGGCACCACTAAGAATCTCACTGCTGAACTAGACAGCCTGCTCGACGAAATTGATGAAGTGCTCGAAACCAATGCCGAGGAGTTCGTCAAAAGCTACGTGCAAAAAGGTGGGCAATAGCCCTAACCTACAGTTCTATGTCAATGCCGATGTTTTCCTTTGAGCGGGATCCCGGTGCAAGTTTTGGCGAACTACTGAAGCGAGTCGGATTGTCGCCATTTGGTGATTCTGTTCCTGGTAATGAAATGCTTGTCCCACACGCAACAACTTGTGTAGCTCTTCGTTGCGCCAACGGAGTTGTAATGGCGGGAGATCGACGAGCCACATCTGGCAATTTGATCAGCCATCGCGAAATGGAAAAGGTGGTTCAAGCCGACCAGTTCAGTGGAGTTGCTATCGCTGGAGCTGCTGGTCCTGCAATGGAAATGGTGAAGTTGTTTCAGTTGCAAATCGAACACTATGAAAAAGTTGAAGGTCAATCACTTTCATTAGAAGGTAAAGCAAACCAGTTATCGATGTTTGTCCGAAGCAATCTTCCTGCAGCAATGCAAGGTTTTATGGTTGTGCCAATATTTGCTGGCTATGACACACTGCTTAAACATGGTCGATTGTGGAACTACGACGCAACAGGTGGCAGATACGAAGAGCATGATTTTGTTGCCACTGGATCTGGCATGTTGCACGCAGGCACCGTATTGCGCATGGGTTGGAAGCGTGACATGACCGTTGAAGAAGGTGTCGTTCTCACGGCTCGAGCTTTGTGGGAAGCATCAGATGCTGATTCAGCTACTGGTGGACCAGATGCGCTGAGAGGTATCTACCCAGTTGTCGCATCAATCACGAGTGAAGGTTTTACGCGGATAGATGATTCACAACTAAAGGTCACGTATGAAGCAATAGCAAAGGGTGTTGGTCAGCGATGAGCATGCCGTTCTATGTAGCGCCAGAGCAGATGATGAAGGATCGCGCCGACTATGCGCGAAAAGGTATTGCTCGCGGTAGAGCCTTAGTTGCATTGCAATACGACGACGGAATTGCACTCGTAGCCGAAAACCCATCTAACACTCTGCGTAAAATTAGCGAAATATATGACCGCATAGCATTTGCTGGTGTTGGCAAATACAACGAATTTGATCAGTTGCGAGTAGCAGGCGTGCGAGCCGCAGATCTCAAGGGCTACCAATTCTCTCGTCTGGACGTTGATGCTCGCGGATTAGCAAACCAGTATGCGCAAATACTTGGTCAGACTTTTACTCACGAAATGAAACCACTTGAAGTTGAGATACTCGTTGCAGAAGTAGGACTTACACCGGATAGGGATCAGTTGTTTCACATTATGTATGACGGCACCGTTATCGATGAGCACCAGTTCACTGTGTTGGGCGGAGACATGGAGACCATCAGAGGACGCATGGCAGAACGTTTTATAGCTGGTTCAAATTTGCAAAATGCTGTCAAGTTCGCTCATCAATCCCTGAGTATGGACGGCTCGCCAATCAATTCGTCCGAACTCGAGGTGGCTGTTCTTGTTCGCAATAATTCGCGTCGATGCTTCACCAGACTGAGCGAATCAGTAATTACTCAATATTTGGTTTAACTCAGCGATTGTCATGGACAAACGCATCTTCGGCATCGAAACCGAATACGGCGTTACATGCACATTACGAGGTCAACGTCGGCTCAGCCCTGACGAAGTTGCCCGTTATCTTTTTCGCAGAGTTGTCTCGTGGGGAAGAAGTTCAAATGTATTTCTCGAAAATGGCGCACGACTGTATTTAGATGTAGGTTCGCATCCCGAATATGCAACACCAGAGTGCGATTCGATTTATGAATGCACCGTGCATGACAAGGCGGGGGAACGAAAACTCGAAGAGTTGCTTATTGGGGCCGAACAGCGACTCAAGGACGAAGGTATCCGTGGGACTATTTATCTGTTCAAGAACAACACCGATTCAGCAGGAAACTCCTATGGTTGCCACGAGAATTATCTAACACGGCGAAATGCTGAGCCTGATAAGTATCAGCAGCACCTCATCCCATTTCTTATTTCTCGCCAGATTTTCACTGGAGCAGGCCAAGTCCTGCAAACTGCACGAGGACCAATTTTTAGTATTGCTCAGCGCGCAGAGCACATTTGGGAGTCAATGAGTTCCGCGACTACACGTAGCAGGCCAATAATTAACACGAGGGACGAACCACACGCTGATGCCGATATGTATCGTCGCCTTCACGTCATTGTCGGCGACTCAAACATGAGCGAATACACAACATTTTTGAAATTAGGAAGTACCGCGTGCATGTTGAGAATGATCGAAGCTCAGCATGTCTCATTGCGTGATTTAACCCTCGAGAATCCCATGCGAGCAATCAGGGACTTTAGCCATGACATCACGTGTCGAAAAAAGGTTCGACTAGAAAGTGGGCGAGAACTTTCGGCTTTGGACATTCAACGCGAATACCTCAATAGTGCTCTGAAATTTGCTGACTCACATGGGTTCACTGCACCGGAGCAGAGGGCACTTGAGATGTGGGAGCACTGCGTTACGACCATTGAGAATGACCCGCTGAAACTCGGTACAGAGATTGATTGGGTGATCAAGCACAACCTGATCGAAGCATTTCGGTCGAAACACGGACTCGCACTAGACGACCCTCGCGTACAAACACTTGACTTGCAGTACCACGACATTCGTCAAGACAGAGGGATTTTTTATCGAATGCAGGCCCGCTCGATGGTCGATCGAATATGCACCGAAGAAGACATCGTTGCGGCAATGGATATTGCGCCCCAGACGACGCGAGCAAAACTGCGATCCGAATTTATCGTCGCTGCAAAAGACAAAAAACGAGATTACACAGTCGATTGGGTACATCTCAAAATTAATGACCAAGCACAAAAAACAGTGATGTGCAAAGATCCGTTTGTATCTCAAGACGATCGAGTCGAAAAACTCATCGCATCGCTCTAGTAGTCCATCCCTGCGGCTACCGTTACAGGCTGATGAGTTCTGAACAGCCACAATCTTTGCCTTCCGCCAGTAAGGGCGCACAAATCATTCGCGAATGGGTGACGGTACTCGTTGTTGCGTTAGTTATTGCGATTACGGTTCGAACCTTAATATTGCAGCAATTTTATATATCTGGCCCAAGCATGGAAGCGACCATGTTTCAAGACAACCGCGTGCTGGTGAACAAACTGTCATACCGATTGCACGACATACGTCGGGGGGACGTCGTGGTATTCGACAGAGTGACGGTAGACGGCGAAATCGTTCAACATGATGATCTAATCAAACGCGTCATTGCGCTCAGCGGTGAAAAAATTTCCATAAAAGATTGCAAGGTTTTCATAAATGGTGAGTTATTGAGTGAGTCATATCTAAACGAATTCGATCTTGCGCAAACTGTGTTAGAAGATCGTTGTCGTGTGCCCGTGATGGAAGAAATGACTATTCCTCAGAATCAATTATTCGTGATGGGCGATAACCGTCCACAATCTTTTGACAGTCGCATGTTCGGACCGATAGAGCAAGCACTTGTAGTTGGTCGAGCATTTGTGATCATCTGGCCGTTGGACGCTACAAAGTTTCTTTAACTCTGTTTGCTGTTGACTTCGACCATTCGGTCCGGCCAATCACTAAACACCCCATCCAGTCCCATACGAATTCCATTGTCAATCACAGCCTCATGCTGCATATCCCAACCAAAGCTGACAATGTTAAAACGGTGAAAGAGCGCTACTAGTCCGCCGTTCCAATCCGAATAGTGCATATTGAACGCCTCAATACCATTTGCCGCAAGTGTTGCTGCGCGACGCTCAGGGCCTTCCTTGATTTTTGCTAGTCGAGTCGAATCAACAAGTTTGCATCTGGAAACCGAACTTCGCTTGTTTATCAATAAGTCGAAGCTTGGATGGCAAAGCCACAGCCTCTCAAGCATTGACTCATCGATATTTGCGACCGTTCTTTCAATGGTTTCAAAAACTTTAGGATCTTTGATGTCCAGGCTCAATTGGTATTGCGTTCCGCAATGTTGCAGTAACTCCTCAAGGCTCGGTATGTGAGGAGGCAACTCCGACTTATTCAATTCTGCGATTGGCTTGGACCGAAGACGTGATTTCACCACTCCGTCATGATCGAGCACGAGCATCCCATCACGGGTCGACCAAATGTCGCTCTCCAATCCATTGACGCCTAACTTGAGTGCGAGTGAGAACGCTGCAAGAGTGTTCTCGGGGGCATAAGCGCTCGCTCCACGATGGGCGAAAAGAATCTGTGTACTGAGGATGGAAGGTAGCCGTTGCTGCACAACGCAATGATATGGCAAAGTATCTTCAGGCTTTAGACTGTTGAAATGTTCAATTTCTCGGGAAGCGAGATCATTTTTCTACTGATTCTCGGTCTCGTGGTACTTGGTCCCGAAAAACTTCCACCGGTCTTGCGAAAGATGGGACAGTTGTATGGACAATTTAAACGCATTACAGGTGACGCGCAGTCTGAATTCAGGGGCGCATTTGCAGAACCAATTCGGGATATGCAAAAAGCGGCAAATGAGTACAAGACTGTTTTCACAGACGCATCAAAACAGGTTGAAAGTGAATATGTCCAAACAACCTCAGTTTTTAAAGAGAGTGCAGCTCAAGAAAAACTAGAACCTGCAATTGAGCCGCAGTTCATCCCTTACGAAGCTGCTCCCAGTGTCGTCGAAGAATTGAGCCTTGAGCCCACGATCATTGAGTATGACATCAAGGATGAAAAATAATGGCGTGGCGCTTTTCTAAGTCCGCAGTCAGTGGCTCCGAGCCCATGTCGATCATGGCCCATCTCTCAGAGCTACGGATGCGAATCATCCGTGCGAGCCTCTCCATCGCTATCTGCGCTGCTGTTATTTTAATTTTTTATGATCAGGTTCTACATTTTCTCACGCAGCCATATCGCAATATCTGCGAGACTCGTCCAGATTTCAACTGTGACGGTTCGTTGTATGCACTTGGCCCAATTGAAGGCCTAGCTTCACGAATGCGAATCGCGGGATACGGCGGAATCATCATCTCAGTACCAATTATTCTTTGGCAACTTTGGAGATTCGTATCGCCCGCAATGAGCGTCAAGGAAAAGAAGTACGCGATTCCATTTGCGGTGTCATCATTTCTCCTCTTTATATTTGGTGGCGCACTCGCGTTCTGGACACTCGACAGAGCTCTTGAGTTTCTTATTTCATGGTCTGGAGCTGACGTAAATCAGACTTACCAAATAGCAAAGTACATCAGTTTGGTTGCGCTCATGGTTCTTGCTTTTGGAGCTGGATTCCTCCTTCCGGTTGTAGTTGTTTTCTTACAGTTGGTAGGCGCCGTCACACCACAGCAGCTCCGTAAACAATGGCGAATAGCAATAATGGTCGTGTTTCTTATCGCAGCGGTGATTACCCCAAGTGGCGATCCAGTCAGCATGCTCGCACTGGCAGTACCAATGACCGTCCTCTATGTTCTCGCGGTGATTATTGGTTTTGTTGTTCAACGACGCAAACGAAAGAAATCAAAAGACGACGGCTTCGATGATTTCGATGACTTGTAATAACCATGTCGGATTCTGATGCTTCGAATTTAACTGCGAGGTATGACTTTGCACTCGACAAGTTCCAACTGGATGCCATAGCAAGTATCGACGATGGTTTAAACGTGCTGGTTGCAGCACCTACCGGATCCGGCAAAACAGTTGTGGCCGAATATGCCGTTGCACGAGCACATAAAGCAGGATTGCGGTCGTTCTACACAGCCCCAATCAAGGCATTATCCAATCAGAAATTTGTTGAGTTAAGTACCTTCTACGGTGAGTCCAAGGTTGGTCTGCTGACAGGGGATAACAGCATCAATCCGAATGCATCAATTGTTGTTATGACGACAGAAGTTTTGCGAAACATGATCTACGCAAGGTCGCAGGCACTTGATTCGTTGGGGGTTGTAGTGCTCGATGAGGTGCATTTTTTACAAGATGCCTATCGAGGCCCAGTCTGGGAAGAGGTGATCATCCATCTCGAACCAACAGTGCAACTTGTTTGCCTGTCAGCAACAGTCTCAAACGCAACAGAATTGTGTGATTGGCTCACCACCGTTCGTGGCCCGACAACGCCAATTGTTGAAACTAAGCGACCGATTGAACTCACCAACCACTATTTGGTTGGCGACAAAGCATCAAATTCGGTTCGCACCTTCGACGTTTTGGTAGATGGCCGAGCAAATCCCGAAGTTGCACGATTCGAGCAATCCAAAACCAATGCTCCTGTCCGACATTCTGGTCGTCAACAATCACGACAGTACGGTGCTTCTCAAAGATTGTATGCACCTCAGCGTTCTGAGATCATCAAGGAACTTGCTGCTTCCGATCTTTTACCTGCAATCTTTTTTATCTTCAGCCGAAACCAATGCGATGAGGCTGCTAAGTCGTGCTTGAAAATGGGCATTTCACTCACTACTGCTGCGGAAAAGAAGGAGATAGTCCTTATAGCGCATGAACGCCTTGCAAATTTCAGTGATGATGATCTCGCGGCTCTTGAATTCACTCAATTCGTTAAGCAACTCGAAGCAGGCATCGGTTCGCATCACGCAGGCATCGTGCCGACCTTCAAAGAGATTGTTGAAACGTGTTTTGCTCGAGGCTTAGTCAAGGTCGTTTTTGCAACCGAGACTCTCGCCGTTGGAATCAACATGCCAGCTCGTGCTGTCGTTCTCGACAAGATAACTAAATTCAATGGCGAGAATCACCAAATGCTCAAGCCAAGTGATTTTGCGCAGTTGACTGGTCGTGCTGGAAGGAGAGGGCTGGACGACATAGGACACGCGCTAGTCGTGTGGAATCCTTTCGTGACCTTTGATCAGGTAGCGACATTGGTTGCCAGCAGATCGTTTGTTCTCAACTCAGCTTTCAGACCTACATACAACATGGCAGCCAACCTCATACGTTCCACCTCTCAGGTTCAGGCGAGACACCTGCTCAACCTTTCGTTTGCACAATTTCAATCCGGCAAAGATGTTGTTGAAATACAGGCACGCATCCAACGACGTAGCAAAGAACGAGATCGGCTCTTGCTGCAGGCCGAAAGCCCATTTGGCGATATTGAGGAATACCGCCTTCGTAAGACTTCCAAAGCACAGCCCTCCGAGATAGATCAGTCACTCAGCGAATTGCGTCCGGGTGATGTCATTGAGGCTGGAAGTGTTTCGCACACTGAGCGAATGGTCGTTCTCACCGTTGCGCAGCGAAGTGATGGCACCAAAATTACTGCATTATCGAGATCAAGATCAGTGCAAACATTTTCAGTTCGCGACTTTGTGCAACCAGTGTCGCCCCTCGGTTATGTCAAGTTACCATCGCCGTTCGCGCCGAATAACAACAAGTTTCTAAAAGAAGCATCATCGCGCTTATCTTCAGCGAAGATTAAGCGATCATTCCGAACAAAAAACGCTACGAATCACACGACGTCGCAAGAAGAACATCCGGTAGGCAGTGACCCGGATTTGAAATTTCGACTTATTGCCGCCGAATCAGCTGAGCGAATTGATCGTGAGCTCGAGCAACTCCAAAAACGTGTCTCCAACAGCACTCAATCTGTGAGCAACAAATTCGATGAATTGGTGAAATTGCTTACCGAATGGGGTTTTGTTGATGACTGGTCATTGACACAACGTGGTCAAATGCTCTCGCACATCTTTCATGAATCTGACTTGTTGATTGCCAATTGTGTTTCCGAAGGAATTTTTGATGGACTAAGTGCCTCAAACATGGCCGCAATGGCAAGTGTCTTTGTGTTTCAGGCTCGAGGTGGGGAAGAGTCAATTGCAACTCATTTTCCAAATCATGAACTTAAGACGCGCTGGAAAAGCGCAGCGAAATTGAGTCAGAGGCTCACCATCGCGGAAACCAATCATGGTCTTGTGGTTCATCGACAACCGGAAGCCGGATTTATGGGTGCAGCCCTTGACTGGGCAAGTGGCACGCCGCTTGTAGATGTACTTGAAGAGGATGAACTCACCGCCGGTGACTTTGTGCGAACCATCAAGCAGCTCATTGATTTACTTCGCCAGCTTTCGACAGTCCTTTTTGAAGAAGATGATCGGAATGCCGCTAGCGCAGCTGCCGAAATGTGTTTTAGAGGAGTTGTCGCAGCTTCAAGCTCAGTTGGACGAATTGCGTCATGACGATACGCAAGTTCGGAGCATATGGCACTTCAACTTCGCGACCATCCAATCTCGTTGTTCTGCAAAGCGACCTTGATATAGCACAGCGCTTTACGTCTCTCGACAGAACTACGCCTTGCACCGTGAGAAATGGCAGCATCGCCCAGGCTCTTGGAATCACCCAAACCCCCGGCATCAATCCGGATGCGCTCAATCGAGGATCTCAAATCGATGAACAGATGACGCGTGTGGAAATTGACTTGATGCAGATCGAATACAGCACCGACACCACTGGATATTCGAAGTCCAGTCTTATTGTGGCGGGAACACTTGCGGTGCAACATCGCACTGCGTTCTCTATTTCGTTGATTCTTTCGAATAGCGGTATTTTTCGCGAACGAGATGTATTACCTCGCGCACATCCCAATGACGGATATCTAGATGTTCTCGAGATAGGACCCAAAATCACTCTCAGACAAAGATCTCTTGCCTGGCGTCGTTCTAGAACTGGATCACACCTCCCGCACCCACATTTGCAGGTGAGCCGCTCAAGCGAATATCAGTGGTCGGGTCGTCCATCGAAAATCGTCGCCGATGGCGTCACGTATAGGGGTGTTGTGTGGTTTCAATGCAAAGTCCTTGCCGACGCGATGACTCTCTACTTCTAAACCCCCAATCCCGTTCCGCGAGGGTGAATACTTCTAGGATTACCCGTCGTGAGCGTCTACATCCCCGAGGTATTTACCGATTCTGAAGCCGAGACATTGGTTCGTTACTTCACGAATTTGGATGGTCCAGTTTTTGCTTTGGTCAATCTTCCAGAGGTTGTCAAGGGTGCATTGTTTGCTCGTTACAGTCGCAGTTCAAAAAGCCTGCGTCGATTGTTTCTTGATGAATTCGTGAACGACCTCGATCTCTCTGGCGATCAGGGCGTAGACGCGAGAGCGGGCCTCTCTCATGCAGAAGGTTTATATGAAAAGATTTTTGTTGAATATGGTGACGACTCAGTAGCGCAGTTAGGTGGCGTTCACCTGGCTTGTGAGCAGGCATCCAACATCTTGACCAAGATTCTTGAGTGGGGCCGGTTGATGAGCTACTTGGAACAAAGTACGCGCTACATCAACTACGACAATCGACTAGGTGGACGTTATCGCTATTTCCGGGATCCAGAGATTCTCAATGGTCCTTTTGGTACGCGATATGTCGGCGACATGGATCGCATGTTCGATACCTACAGCAGTTTGGTTACTTCGGTTACCGATCATGTCCGTTCGACAATCCCACGTTCGATAAACGATTCTGATTTCGTTTATCGTCAGGCGACTCGTGCTAAAGCACTTGATGCCGTGCGAGGAATACTTCCTGCTTCAGCGCTCTCGAACGTCGGCGTATATGGCACAGGCCAATCGTACGAATCGATGTTGCTTCGGATGCGTGCGCATCCGTTGCCAGAGGCTCGCCACTATGCAGACTTAATGCTCGTCGAGCTTCGAAAAGTGATTCCAAGTTTCTTGCGTCGCGTTGACATACCCGAACGCGGTGGTCGGTGGAGTTCCTACTTTGCCGAAAATCGAGAAAACACGAGTCAGCTTGTTGATCACATGTTCGGAGCACTCGAACCAGAACCCGTAGCCGAAGTCGTGTTGGTTGATTTCGATCCTGACGGTGAGAACAAGCTTCTCGCTGCAATCTGTTACTCACACTCGCATCTGCCTGAATCGCAATTGCTCAAGCGTGTAGAGAATCTTGATCAAACTGAAAAGGTGAAACTCATCACCGCATATGTTGGCGATCGCGAGAACCGACGACACAGGCCTGGACGAGCATTCGAACGAACTGATTATCGTTTTGATGTGCTCGGTGATTACGGAGCGTTTAGAGATTTACAGCGGCACCGTCTACTGACCATCGAGTGGCAGCGTCTGACTCCGCACCATGGATTTGTTATGCCAGAACTTGTAGCAGAGGCAGGCGTGGGAGACCAGTTCGAAGAGGCTATGGCTCGTTCAGGAGCCCTCTACGACGCGTTATTGCCCGATTATCCAGAGCAAGCGCCATATGCCGTTTCCATGGCCTACAGGCTCCGTTATTCAATGCAATTCAACGCTCGTGAAGCAATGCACATGCTCGAACTACGGTCGGCCCCTCAGGGTCATCCCGCATATCGACGCGTTGCCCTCGAAATGCACCGTTTGATTGGCCAGCGGGCCGGCCACACCGCCATTGCCGCTGCCATGTCCCATATGACGATGGTTGCGCCAGATCTTGAGCGGCTCGATTCTGAGCGAAAATCTGAGTCGAGGAGACAAAAGACCTAATTCGTAGTTTTTGTAGTGAATTGGGCTATTGTTCGCGCGACAAGTGAAAGGGATACTGAATGTCAGACGACGAAATCATTGATGCAGAAGACCTAGATCCAGCGATGCTGATCGAGGTAGATCCAGATGCCGAAGTACTTGATGCCGATTCAATAGGCCTCGAGGGTGAAGACGACGCATTCGGACTTGCCGACGACCTCTCTGATGATCTTGCTGTAATCGATGAGTCCGAAGACCCAGATGCAATTCCACTTGCCACAGACACTGTTGCAAAGAAGGGCAGTGACGACGACGATGACGACGACGATCTGCGCACCGAAGACGATGTTGAAGCCGATCTTGATTCGATCTTAAAAGAAAAGCTCACCGCCGCAGACGACACACCTCTTGACGACGAAGAAGAGGATGGAGTCGTCGTCGATGACAAAACTGACGGTATGGAGCGACTACAGCCACGCCGCCCAGACGAAACTCAGTGCACCCAGTGTTTCCTTCTCGTTCGTAATAGTGCACCTGGTTGTCCTGTCGAGGATGATGCATGTCCATTGTTCAAGTAATTAAGCGCATAGCGAATCTTGGTCGTGACGTTGCCCGCGACGCGGTGGAGCACAATTCGGAACTTATCGAGCAAGTTGCAAAGAAAGTTGAAGAAGTAAAGCAACAAGAAATGCCGAAGATCAATCAAGAGATTCGTAATGCTCGAGTGATCGGCGAGATGGCCGTCAAGATTGGTACCCAGCGCGTTAAGAAAATGGTTGACGAGTTTCAAAACACATCTTCGACCGACAAGCCAGACGAGCAATAAATTTTGTGACAAACAGAGCTCCGCTGTTTACTGTTCGCAGTGCAACAGCGGCCGATGCGCCGTCTCTGAATGTTCTGGAGATCGAAGCACGAACAGAAATTGCCTCGTTTAGGGGACATGAAGCACTGCTGGCAGCAAATCCTTTAGTCGGTCCGAACTGGGCCTCTACGGTCGCTAGCGACTCATGCCTCGTACTCGTGGCAGAAGCATCAGGTCAGATTGTCGGTTATGCAAAAGGGGACATCATCCCCGAAAGTACGATTTGTATTGTCAACCACATCTTTGTCGACCAAATGGCACGACAAATTGGCATTGGTGCTGGATTGATTTCCGAGATTGCTCGTATTGCGAAAAGTCGAGGATGCAAGACGTTGGACGCACTTGCACTGCCGGGAGACCGAAAAATGAAGAATCTTTATGAGCGCGTTGGTATGCCAGCGCGTTTACTCATTGCTTCAAAAATTCTTTAACGACCCTTCCACACAGGTGGACGCTTTTCGATAAATGCCACAAGACCCTCTTTGGTGTCTTCTGACGGCAATACTCTTTCGAATTCAGCATTTGTCATGTTGATCAGCGTTTCGTCGTTCTCGTATGCGGCTGCAAGAACTATCTTGCGCGATGCCCACACGGCGAGTGGGCCGGCTAGACACACTCGTGATGCCAATTCGAAAGCAGATTCTTCAGCTTTGCCGGGCTCAACCAAACGATTGATCAGACCAAGCTCATATGCACGCTCTGCGGACAAAGGTTGTCCTGTGAGAATCACTTCCATCGCATTTGCTTGACCGATAGCACGTGGAAGTCGAAACAAGCCACCCGCACCCGCAATAAGATTCCGCATTACTTCCGCAAGTCCAAAAGCTGAACGAGTAGTGGCAACAACCATGTCTGCAGCGAGCACAATTTCACAACCACCAGCTGTTGCAAGACCATCAACCGCAGCAATGATCGGCTTTTTGCGTTGACGATAAACGAAACCGGCAAAACCACCGAGTGCGGTGTTGAACAAATCCCCTTGGCCAGCGTTTAATGCCTTGAGATCTGCGCCCGCACAAAAAACTGGACGCTCTTGACCTGTGGTGTTCGCCCGAAGTACCCCAACACTTACGTTTGGATCTTCTTCCATCTGGTTTATGGCAGCCTCGAGACCCTGAGCCACTTCGCCGTTTATTGCGTTACGTGCTTCTGGACGATTGAGGGTGATGAGTGCGACTTTGCCTTGGACTTCATACTTGACGACGTTTATCATATGTACATACTAGGGATTCAGACTTACTCAGCTGAAATCGTTGTAGCTGGCTCAGCAGCAACTTGCTCAGCAACTACTGGCTCAATTGTTTCTGGCGTGGCAATTACGGCATCAGTTGCAGCAGGCTTTGCAGGTGTCGTTTTAGGCTTCACACGCACTGGACGTGTTGGGCGCAGAGGGCGTGGAGCAGAAACACCTGGGGAGACCTCGATGCCAAAGAGTGACGCAATCTGGGGGAGCAACGATGAAAGGCGCTTAACTGTGGCAAGCAGTGCGTCTGAAGGCTGTTGCGGAAGTGTTGTCAGTTTTACTTGACCGCGAATTGGTGAGAAGGCGAGTGCCTCTAACAGCGCAATCCAACGATCTGGAGCAGTCTCTGTTGTCAGACCGGCAGTTGCGGCTTGCGCAAGCTTGGCACCCAATTCGGAAGGAAACGGCTGACCTGCTTTTGGCGGCTCACTCGTCATCTTCAGCGCACGAACCGTGCGTCCAACTTTAAGTGCGTCAGTAATGTCAGAAAGCCACAAAGTCTGTGCGGAGTCTTGACGCTCCTTGAGAGCAGTCTTTAACTCGGCGGCAAGCGCCCGAGTAGTTTCATCGCGCATCACCATTGGGTCTTCTGAAGCCACGACAACCGAGCGCAGATCGCGAAGATCAAGTGTCGCCAAGTCCGACTTAGCGGCTTCAGCTTTGTCTAGCCAATCGGCAACACGAAGCTTCGGCAATAGATTTTGCGCCATCGAAATCAAACCGTCGGATGGAACCTCAGGTTTTCCATCTTTGCGAAGTTGATCATTCTGAATCTTGACTGCATCGCGAACCGCTTTAATGCCGCCCTCAAGTGCGCGCTCTGCAACGCCGCGTTGTTCAACTGGCAATGTCTCGAGAACTGCGGTGCGATGAACGTGCTTTGGCTTGAGACGCTTGGCTGTTGGACGCTTTGGCATCTCTGGCGGTGCAGTGAAATGTGGGCGTGACGGACGTGCGGGACGACCAGTCGTACCGTCAGGACGAGTTGATGCTGGACGGCGAGGAGCATTCGGATCACGTGGTGGGCGAGCAGGACGACTGTCGCCGTCGCGCTTGCCTTTTGCATCGCGCCCGCCTTTGCGATCAGATTTAGGTTTATCGGCGAGCTTTTGGGTTACAGGTGTGAATGTCTTTTCACTTGCAAGCATTTCCAAAAGATTTCCGCGTTGTCCTTTTTCGCGCATCTGAACAATTGACAGAACCGATATTCCATCAATATCAAAATCGGCCTCGACCTTAAGAACATCACCAGTCTTTGCATTAGCTGACAACAAGGAACCGCTCACTACACCTTTTGGAGATTTTGCTCCAGCGGCGCGCCACGTCCAGGTTCCATCTTGGCGATTGCTGGTGAGTTCTATGTCGAGGCGGCGAGACATGGGGCTCTACGGTACAGCCATAAGACCTAGTTCTCCAATGAGATCGTTATGGAACTACGGTAGAAATTATGACAATTTATGCATACGGCGATCGGGTACCTGTAATCCATGAAAGTGCATTCGTACATCCCGACGCAGTGATCATTGGTTCGGTCACAATCGGTGCAGAGTCGACGATATGGCCAGGTGCTGTATTGCGCGGTGACGATGGTGAAATCATCATTGGTGCGCGAACAAGCATTCAGGACAACACCGTGATCCACACGATGCCCAATCAGCCAACAATTGTTGGCGACGACTGCGTAATTGGCCACATCGTCCACCTTGAATCGTGCACCATCGCCAATTCGGCGCAGGTCTCATCTGGCGCAATTGTTTTGCATCGAGCAGTCGTAGGTACTGGTGCGATTGTTGCAGCGAATGCCGTGGTGCTCAATGACACCGTCATTCCTCCCGGGGCGTTAGCCGTTGGAAGTCCAGCAACAATCAAGGAAGGGCGTGCTCGTTCAATCGATATCGAGTTGGGAGCCATGATCTATGTCGAAAAGGGGAAGAAATTTCGAACTAGCCTCCGCAAGATCTCAGACTAAAAAATTATTCAAGTATTTGCAAGAGCGGCGAAATGTCGAGATGTTCGAGCATAGGTAGATAGAGGCGCACTGCGTCTTTGCGGAATCGTGTACTTAAATCTGCTCGGAAAAACTTCGCACCCTCTCTAATCACATAATTTAAAATAAAGAACTGATATGCAGAAGGCAGGAATTCAATCTCAGCTCTCGTGAGCGGATACACGGAGTGGTAGGCCTGCAAGAAGGCAACAAAGCGTGGCTCAACCAGCGTGTGAGGTGAGTACGTGAAATGAGTTTTATCTCCGGTGTGAGATGCCGCTCTCGAGAGAAAGTAGAAGTCCAACATGCGGGTATCTATGCGAAACCAGTCATAGTCCCAACGGGTGAACAGTCGTTTATCAGCACCCTCATCTTGGGCAACCGAGAAATTTCCAAGATTCCAATCAACCAAAATGGGAATCTTGTCCCATTCATCAAAATGAATGTCCTCGAGATGCTGCAAGAAATTATGGGTCGATGTTCGCAAATAGGCGACATCACTTTCGCGCAGATCAAAATTGCGAGGCGCAAACTCGCTCGAGAGTTGTTCGAGCAAATGAATGGCATCGCCCTTCACCGAATTGGACGTCGGTGGCAAATGAACCGACGCCTCGGCACACGACTTGTGGAACGATGCGATTTCTCGGGCGAGGAAAACTATGTCGTCATGGGTGATTATTCGCGGTAGTTGTGTGCCGCGTTCTACGTCGCTGTAAAAAGCTGCCCAGCAAGTTCCGTCGTACCATGTAAAAGCTCTACCGTCTCTTGGCAATACCTGCGCGAGAAATCCGGCCCATCGGGACTCTTGCAGCGATTGCACAAGTTTGAACAGTCGGTCATGGTCTTCGGCAAACAAGAAATACGAACCGTAAGACGAGACTTTTCCGACGACGTGTGAACCATCGTGGAGATACAATCGAAAGACGTGGTTTGTGGAAACATGTGCACTGACTTCTACGATCTCATCAATTGTTCGAGCATCGCCGTAATCTGCCCACGCAAGGCGAACAATGCGCTCCGCGTCGATCATTGCGACAACGGCCGCGCTTCAGATTTAGGAGCGAAGCGATCGAACGCCGATAGGCGCAATAAGTCGATATCCCGCAGCGTGACGTTCTTCTTCGGATTCTCCACCCCAGAAACCATACTCATGGTTCTCGCGTGCAAAAGTTCTACAAGCTTCCAGCACTGGGCACTCCATACAAACCGAACGAGCCATCTCTTCGCGTCGTTCGCGCGTCTGTGGGCGCTCAGCGATAGCGGGGAAGAATACGTTGGTCAGTCCCAAACACGCGGCGCTGGCCATCCACTCGTCGTCACTTTGAATCCGTTGTCCAAATTCGACTGCCGCCATAATGCCCCCGCTCATCAGGACACTAGCGGGAAACTAACTAACTGGTCAATTAAACAAAAAAGACCTAAAACTCTATTGAACTCAGTCCAAAAGTGAGCGAAGACCTGCAACAAAAGCAGCGATATCAGATGCATCGACATCCCATGCCGTCATCCAGCGCACCTGGTGAGTCGCCACATCCCAATCCCAAAAGAATGACCATTCCTGGAGTGCTTTGCTCACTGCGGGCAAGACAACGGGGTAGATGCTGTTGACCGTTGGAGCAAAAGAGAGTTGCAACATCTCGATGTCTCGTACTTGTTCAAACAAAGACTTTGCAGCGGAGTTGCTAGCAACACCGAGTTCGATAAACAAATCATTGTTCAGGAGAGCCAAATATTGTGCAGAAATAAATCTCATTTTTGAATACAGCTGAGTCGACTGCTTGCGCACATAGAGCGACCTTTTTGCAAGATCGGTGTTAAAGAAAACGACAGCTTCACCAAACATGGCGCCGGTTTTGGTGCCGCCAAATGTCAACACGTCAACACCTGCGTCAATTGTGAAGGAACGTAATGCTTCACGTGTCGCACCGAGTGCAGCAGTTGCATTGCAAATACGTGCGCCGTCCATGTGCACAAGCATGTTCATTTCGTGGGCCGCATTGCAGAGATCTTTTACTTCTTGCGCTGAGTACAGCGTTCCCAATTCAGTTGCTTGTGTAATTGAAACAACACGAGGCTGAACATGGTGTTCGCTACTAAAAAGATGCTCGAGCGAATGCAAGTCGCTTGGACGCAATTTGGCATCTGGTGAGGGGAGGTCAATCAGTTTTGCTCCAAGGAAACGCTCGGGAGCACCAGCCTCATCGACCGCGATGTGTGCCCATGAAGTGCACACAACAGCTTCTGCAGGTTGCAACATGTTTGCGAGTGCCATCACATTGGCGCCGGTTCCGCCGAACGCAAACCGCGTCACTACGTCTTTGCCAAAGAGTTCAGAGAATGCCGCTTCGGCATCCTGCGTAAATTGGTCGTTGCCGTAGGCGAGTGCGTGACCGTTGTTTGCCTTTTGCATTGCCTCCAACACGAGGGGATGGGTGCCAGATGCGTTGTCGCTCGAGAGCAATCTGCTTGGTGCTACGAGGTGCGATGGAACCGCGAGTGAGGACATGCCTTAAGTATGCGCAGTAATCCTCGCAATTTGCCGGTTCATGGCCTACCTTTTCGTCATGACGAAACAACCGGATCAGAAGGCTCACGCCGATCAGTCAGATCAGACGTCCAAGACCGAAAGTAACACACAGACTCCAGTCACTATCCAAGACCATCTCAAGTGCCGATGGTGCAGGAGCCCATTGCCCGCGAGTTCAGGTGCCGGTAGACCTCGTGAGTTTTGTTCGCAAGCCTGCAGGCAGTGGGATTGGGTTGCTCGTCAACGTGCGTCAGAACTTGCACTCAGCGAAGACGAACTGGTTATCACGCGCACAGAGCGCGACAAACTGCGCGACCAGATCTTTGTGTTGCGTTGTGCAGTGCAGGACGTCGAACAAGATTTGGATCCATCTATTGATCCAACAACACGCGACTACAAGGCTGCGTTATCGTGGCTGTTGGATGCAGCTAGACCGTTAGTCCAGGAACAAAGTCAACCGTAAGTGCCGTTCCTGGCTTGGTTTATTCGCCCATAATCATAGTTATGTAAAGTTAGGATGAGTAATGAAAATAGGCAAATCTGAGCCCCATGCCATCCCCGTGACTGGTTTGAGCGCACAAAGCATCACCAAATCATTCGATGAGATGTCTGCACAGGATGTGCAGTGGCGAGACGGCAAAGCGTTCTCGCTGGCATATAACGCTGGTCCTGAGGTTTTAGCAATTGCTGAGGAGGCTTACAGACGTTTTAGTGGCGCCAACGCCCTCAATACGGCCGCTTTCCCCAGCTTGCGACAGATGCAGGGCGAAGTACTGGAGATGGCCGGTGTATGGCTTGGTTCGGCTCCAGACGCCGCTGGGTACTTCACCAGCGGTGGCACGGAAAGCATCCTGATGGCAGTCAAAGCGGCTCGAGATCAGTTTCGAGCCGAATCCTCAATCACCCATCCGAACATCGTCCTGCCGACTTCCGCTCATGCGGCGTTCGATAAAGCAGCTGCCTATTTCGGCGTCGAGTTGAGACGTGTTGCAGTGCTTCCCGACTGGCGCGCCGATGTTGCGGCAATGGCGACAAGTATCGACCAAAACACGGTCATGATCGTTGGCTCAGCCCCTCAGTATCCACAAGGTGTAGTTGATGACATTCCCGCGTTGGCTGCTTTGGCTCAGCAACGAAAAATAAACTGCCACGTTGACGCCTGCATGGGCGGAGTCTCGCTCGCCTACTTGAGCCGACTTGGGCACCAGATACCACCTTGGAACTTGCGCGTAGAGGGCGTCACATCGATCTCAGCTGATTTGCACAAATATGGCTACACGTCCAAAGGCGCTTCAGTGATCATGTACGCAACCAAACGTTTGCGCTCGTATCAAGGTTTCTTTACCGATCAATGGCTTGGTGGCGTATATGCATCAAGTGGAATGCTCGGCACTAAGTCAGGTGGCGCGATTGCCGCGGCATGGGCTGTGATGCACTTTCTCGGCGATGACGGTTACTTGCGTCTCACGCGCAGTGCTCGCGTTGCTACCGACAAACTCGCCCAGCACATCAGCAATCATTCTGAACTTTCATTGCTTGCTCAACCCGATGCGTTATTGCTCTCGTTCGTTGCGCGAGATCCGGAGCGTCTCAACGTCTATGCAGTCGCCGACGAAATGTGGTCACGTGGTTGGTACGTCGACCGACAAGAACCTCCCCAGTCTCTGCATTGCACTGTCAACGCAGTGCACGAATCGGTCATCGACTCGATGCTTGTCGATCTAGATGTGTGCATCGCAAGCGTGATTGATTCTGGAAGATCCGGAGACGTCGGCGCATACGGAACACTGTCATGATGATGATGGTTACTACTGCTACTACAGTTTCGTCATGACGCAAAGCAGCGATTCGAAGCCGTTTACCGTTCCATCCATTGAGGAAATATTTGCTTTACTGAGTGCACTGAATCCTGCCGAGAACGGCGCCAAAGTTGTTGATCAGGCAAAACGATCGATTGAATCTGTTGTTGCAAGTTTGCAGTTAATCCTGCAGTCGATGGAAAACTTCAACAGAGTTGCCAATCGTGTCGACAAGTTGCTCGACGAAATCGAAGATCCGATACAGAAACTTGCTGACGCGAGCACTCTCCTAGCCGACCTTGCAAATAATTTGGGCCCGCTGATGGCGTTCCTGCCAAAGAAAGAAAGCTAATTGTTATTGCGCAACAGCAACAGAGTGCGCATGCGTTGCTACTGCAATTCTGGACTCCTCTGGACGAGCCAGCGCAACGATCTGCGAATCAACCTGGTCTTTCACTCCGGCTAACGGCAATACGTTAAGCACTCCCTGACCGTTACGAAGCACGTCAACGAGTTGGTCACCCTGACACAACACGACGGATTGACCGCTAATCACAATGTGTGCAGCAGTAATTTCCGACTCGACATGACTTCGCAAATACTTAAACACTTCACGCACTGATTCAAGTTTGATTCCGGCGTCCAACAAAGCTTTTATGACGCGCAATTCCAATAAGTCGCGATAGCTGTATACGCGTCTTGAACCGCTGCCCGCAGCGTCGCAACTAGAAGGACGAATTAAATCCGTACGAGCCCAATAGTCGATCTGGCGATACGTGATGCCGACGATCTCCGCTGCTTTTTTGCCGCTAAACCCTTGACCCATGGTTCAAGGTTAGGTGCGTAAAACGAGTTTGACTATCCCTGAAAATCCTCTGGTCTGATGCTGTCAATGAAATCCCGAAACTCGTCCAAAATCTCTTCTTCAGAGTCAACATGGGTCACGGCTGTTGCCTTACCAACCTCATCCATAAGAGCTTCAGTTGCGTACATAGGTACGCCGGCTCGCAGGGCTACGGCCACGGCATCTGACGGACGGCACGAAACTATGCGCTCTCCACCACTCCCCTTCAGGTGCAACTCAGCGAAATAGGTACTGTCGATCACTTCGGTGATGACAATACTTTTGAGTTCCGCATCGACTACTCCGAACAGTGAAACAAATAGATCGTGAGTCAATGGTCTCTCAGGCGTGATTCCTTCAAGCGCAAAATGAATTGAGGAAGCCTCGGGGCCACCAATATAAATCGGCAACATTCGACGACTACCGCCAGATTCACGCAACATCAAAATCGGCGTATTGCTCGGCATCTCTAGACGAACACCTTCGAGGTCCAGTTCGATGAGCATTACTGTGTGCGCCCTTCGTTGTAGCTTCGCGCCGCAACTGTCACGAAGGCTGTTCGTAGCTGGTCAGCAAGATCGGTCAATTCGTCAAGTAGTTCCATCGCCTCTTGACGAGCAGCTGGATTGCGTTGTCGAAGGAAAGGCATGATCCGCTGTTCAAACAATCCGAACTCCCGTTCCGCAGAATGTTTCCAAGTCTTTAAGTGACGAACATCGATCCCTTTCGCAATAAATTGTGCAGCGATCGAAACAATCTCTTTATCGAGAGGACTATACATTTCGATGTCGCCGACGATTCGAGGCTTCACAAGACCATTCGTTACCAGAGACTTCAGTACCACATCATCCGCGTCCAACTCTTGCAACAATTCAGTTCGACTAATCGACGATGTGTCATCAGCCTTCTTCGCATTGCGTGTTGGTGCACTTGGTGCTTTAGCAAGATTTTGACGGGCAGCAGGATGTCCACCACTTGTCGCCTCGCTTCTCACGATGTGTGGTGAGGTGTCGTCATAAGGCCTGATCATGCCGTCACTCGTATCACTATCGAGTTTTGTGCGAATGACGCGGAGCGGCAAATAGTTCTCTCGCTGTTCACGCAAGATAAATCGAAGTCTCTCAACTTCAGATCTGCTGAACTTGCGATATCCAGAAGCTGTGCGCTCTGGTTCGATTAAGCCTTGACTCTCGAGAAAACGAATCTTGGAAATAGTTACGTCTGGAAACTCTTCAAGCAAGAGTCCGAGCACCTCACCAATTGAGAGATAGTTCTTGTCAGTCATCACAGGTCGTACATTCTGCCACTAATTCGATGAATTCTAAAAAACGGCGTTAGTTGCTGGCGCCGTCGAAAAATACCATGCGATACTTACCTACTTGTAATTCGTCACCGTTTTGCAACAAGAACTCATCAACTCGTTCTTGATTCACATACGTACCATTAAGCGAGCCCATATCAGCCACGACATATCCATCGCTTCCAAGCCTCAATTCGGCATGACGGCGCGAAACTGTGACATCGTCAAGACAGACAGTACATTCCGGATTGCGTCCGATTTCAACACGATCGAGCGCTAATGAGAACCGTTCGCCCGAACGCTCGCCCGAACGCATGACCAACAAACCGTGAGCATTTTGGTTTCCGCGAATCTCACTTAACAGCACTTGCACGTTGTCCTGATCCCCTGGCGCATCCTGAAGCGGGTCGACTTTCGCCAAGACGATTGTGCGCTCGCTCGGTTGGTCAAGAACTGTGCCGCACGAGGAACAAAAAATAGCCTCTGGTGGATTTCGGTGCCCACAAGAATTGCAAAATGTATAGGCCATACCCATACCGTAGCGGTCAGCCAGTACGCCCTGCGCGAAGGTTTGCCCGAATAACAGGTACGTACATAACGGCTGTGTAATAACTCAAAGCAAGACCTGGAACCGCAAATATCCAACCCAACACGGTTGCCCCCTCTGCAAGCCCACTTGTGCTGGACCCCAATAACAACAACGGAACCGAAGTCATCAAGAACAGCGTGTACCACTTGCCCCAATAGCTCACTGCAAATCGTTGCATACCAAACATCGTCCCTATCAACATGGCTCCACCAATCGCGATTTCGCGAACCATGATGGCGATGCAGAACCAACCCGGCACACCACCGTCAATCATTACGCCGATCGTTGCAACGATGAAGAGCATTCGGTCTACGAACGGATCAAAAACAGATCCAAAGACGGACGTTTGATTGAGTTTTCGAGCCACCCAGCCGTCGATCCAATCGGTATAAGAAATTGCACCCAGCAACCATGCAGCACCAGCAGGATTGTTTCGACCGAAGAGCACATACAGGAAAACCGGCAACAAGCACAAGCGAGCCAATGTGATCGCGTTAGGCACTGAAAGCATTCCTGAGGTCAATTTTGCCTTTTCATCAGTCACAATGCTCGACACTACAATCTCCGTCATGCCGTCGCTGTTTACACGCATCATTCTTGGCGAAATTCCAGGTCATTTCGTACACAGAGATGATCTGTGCGTTGCATTTTTGACAATTAACCCGATCACGACCGGTCACACATTGGTAGTTCCCATAGAGGAGACCGATGAATGGACCAATCTTTCCGATAAAACTTCAAGCCACCTCATGATTGTTGCAAAAAGGATTGGCTTGGCACAAAAAGCACTCTATGAGTGCACCCGAGTTGGACTGATCATTGCCGGCTTCGAGATACCACACTGCCATCTACATGTAATTCCTGCGAACACAATGGCAGATTTATCCTTTGAGCAAGCCGCCGCCCATGTTGATCCTGCGCAACTCGCAGAACAAGCTGCACAATTAGCTTTAACTCTTAAAACAGTTTGAGTTCGTCGACCGGCTCAAACTTCGTCAAGACGATCGGTTTTATCAGCTCGCTTCCATTGTTGCGCGAACTATTTACTTTCGTACTCACAGCGCATACGACAAGTGCGTCGTTAGGAACCAACTCCAATTCTCCAAGTGGACTCTGAGTACCCGCATCAAGCCAACTTTCGACACCTTGTTCGTCTAACAGAACAGGCATCCGATGATGGATCTCGCCAACCATGTCATTCGCATCGGTTGTCAACGCAACCACTGTGTGCAACACAGGGCTGTTTGCTTGGTTTGGATCCTTCCATGAAGTCCAAAGACCTGCAACTGCGAGTACTCCGTTATGAGAGAAACCAGATTCCAAATTGGCCGAAAAATAAAACGGTTGTTTCACCGATTTCATTGATTTTGTTTCGTCATGACTTAATTGCTCTCTCCACTCAAAATAACCGTCCATGGGAAGCACACAACGGTTTTTGGAGACCAAATCTCGAAACGAAGGTTTCTCTGCAACAGTCTCTACTCGAGCATTAATCATGCTCGCAGCACGCGAAGAGTCTGGCGCCCAACGCGGTATCAGACCCCATGAAAAATTTACGAGTGAGCGAGTATTTGATTCGCTGACGACTGCCAGAACACGACTAGTCGGCGCAACATTAAAACTTATGGCAAGTTCGTCTGTATTGATCTGTGCAGTAAATGCTTCAGCAACTTGTAAAGCCGAAGTTTTGCGTACGAATCTTCCACACATGGATCAAAAAATAGTCCAACTCAGGACCAAAGTCCGCCTGGAGTTGCAAAGATCCAAACAAGAATTGGCGTCACTACTAACCCTGGCAATAGCGAGCCAAGTCTGATTTTCTTGATTTCCAACAGATTCAAGCCAATCGCCATGACTGCTACACCACCCGCCGCGAAAAGCTCTGTGCGCATCCGGTCGTCCAACAAAAGATCAAGGCGAGTGCCAAACAAAGTCAACGTACCTTGCACCACAAACACACTCACCGCACTAAACATCGCACCAACCCCATACAGCGCGGTGAAAATTACAGTCATGAAACCGTCGAGGCTTCCCTTAATGATGTACAACTGCGGCGTTTTGCCGCTTGCATCTTCAATTGCACCCAATATGGTCAGTGGACCGACGCAAAACAATAAGGATGCCGTAACAAAACCAGTTACAAATCGATTATCAGTACTGTCTGAAGCAAATTTGGACTTCAAAAACTCGCCGAGTTTGGTCAGGCGCTCTTCTATTTGAATTATTTCGCCAATTAGACCGCCAAGCACCATACCTATGAGTGGGAAAACGATGTTATGAGTCTTCATCACATCGCTCAAGCCAAGCGCGACTGTAACCAGCCCGATTATCTGCACAACAGTCACACGCATACGCTCGGGAATGCGGTGACCAATAATCAGGCCAAGTCCACCGCCGCCAAGCACTGTGAACGTATTAATTAACGTACCTAAACCGCGCATTGCGCACCTCCACTGAGACAACCAAGGTTACGTCGTAGCAACTGCCCATATCGCTGAGACACCCACAATTTGCAACCATACTGGTATGCATGGTTCTTGTGTGGGCGTGTGGTGCGGCCTTGTTGTATGGCATCGCAGATTATTGTGGCGGTAGAGCAACAAAAGTTTCCAAAGCAGCAGCGGTTACTTTTTTGGGTCAGTTCATAGCGCTTGTTTTACTCGCAATTATTATTTTTTTTGGCAACACACCCATCATGAGTGCCCATGATTGGTGGTGGAGCGGCTTTGCAGGCGCCGGCGGTGCAGTTGCATTAGTTGCTTTCTACCAAGCGATGTCACTTGGATCCATGACCGTCATTGCCCCAATTACTGCGATCGTCGGTATGTGCAGCCCTGTTGTCGTTGGTCTCATTCAAGGCGAACGCCCGGCGACTATCGCATACTTTGGATTCGCTCTCGCGGCTGCGGCTGTTGCGCTCGTAGGGGATGCACTCGGTCATCACGATCTGCCCACTCCAGTGCGCGCAATTGTTTTTGCATTTGTTTCCGGTCTTGGGTTTGGTGTGATCTTTGTTTGTCTCGCACAAACATCAGACGATGCTGGTTTGTGGCCGCTGCTAGGACAACGCATGGTGAGTGTTCCAACTGTTGCGCTAGTTGCGTACCTTGGCTCGGGACGGATTCATATTGCTCGCAAAGTTTTACCACTTGCAGCACTATCTGGGTTACTCGACACAACAGCAAATGGTCTGTACCTACTGGCAATCCACGGCGGATTGCTTTCACTTGTCAGCGTGATTACAGCGCTCTACCCAGTTTCCACTGTGGGACTTGCAGTCACACTCGACAAGGAGAAATTACACAAGAGTCAGATCATCGGGCTCGTACTCGCAGCAATCTCGCTGTCGATGGTTGGCTACGCGTCAAACGCGTAATTGCGTTTAATACAAAACATTGCAATGCAATGCAAACAACGTCGGGCTGGCGGGATTTGAACCCGCGACCTCTTGTCCCCCAGACAAGCACGCTAACCAAGCTGCGCTACAGCCCGCATCTCGACCAATAACCCTAGCGAAAGAGATCTATAACTCTCCATGACAAATACATGACCAATGCGCCGACAAGTAGTTTGAAATGCCACGGCACCGATACAGCTTCATCTGTCGAGCTCTGCGCAAGCTTTTTTAGATTGAGTGTTTTAGCAGTCAGCTGACCATTGACGGTTACATCAGCAATGGGCTTCAAACATTTGGGACAGGATCCGTCGACCAACATTGCGCTCGGCGCCAAATACTTTGCACACTCTTCACACCAAGGCATGTGTTTACTCTGAGCGTTTGCGAACACGCATCTTGATCGGAGTTGAACCAAATTCAAACTTTTCGCGGATGCATCGTTCGAGATAACGAAGATACGGTGCTGGCAACTCGCGATTGACAAACAAAGTGAATGTCGGAGGATCAGTCGCTCCTTGAAGTGCATAAAGCACACGCGCACCGCTACCTGCTGGTTGCTTTTGTTGCGCTTCAGCCATCACTTTGTTGACATCTCGAGTTGGAACACGCTTGTGATAATGAACGATGCACTCTTGTAAAATTGGCAAGAGTCGGTGAACGCCTTTACCAGTGAGTGCTGAGACTTTAAGTACAGGAGCATCACCGATGAAATACAGCTTGCGAGTCATCTCGTTGTCAATGTGCTCTCGACCTTCAGCATCAAGTGTTTCCCACTTATTGAGAATCACGATTACTGGACATCCAGCTGCATCGATACGTTCGGCAAGTCTTTGATCCTGACTCGTAATGCCGTCATGCGCATCAATTACCAAGAGCGCAACGTCTGATTCGTCGACTGCACGAAGCGCGCGAACGAATGAGTAATACTCAGCCGATTCATCCACTTTGCTTTTTCGACGCATTCCGGCAGTATCAACAAACACCATTGGTCCATCTTCAGTATCAACCTGCGTATCAATCGCATCTCGAGTTGTTCCAGGCATGTCGTGCGTAATTGAGCGATCCTCGCCTACCAATCTGTTGAAAAGGGTGCTCTTGCCGACGTTTGGCCGACCGACAATTGATACGCGCGGAATACCTGGCGCACGAATGGCATCACCAAGATCTGGCTCTGGTTCCAAATCAAGCGCTTCAACCCGTTCAAGAATTGCATCCAGCAAGTCACCAGACTTGCGACCGTGCAAAGCAGACACTGCAACTGGCTCTCCGAAGCCGAGTGACAGAAAATCCCAGCGATCGGATTCGCGTCGTTCAGAGTCGATCTTGTTCGAAACAACAAGTACTGGACGATCAACCTTGCGCAACCATTGCGCGATCAACTCATCGTCGTGAGTTACTCCAACCCAAGTGTCCACCACAAAAAGCACGAGATCCGCAGCTCTTGCAGCCTCTTCCACTTGACGACTGACTTTGGTATCTAACTCAGAGCCGCCAGGCATCCAACCGCCGGTATCAACCACACTGAACTTTTTGCCAATCCACTCGACATCTCTCTCAAATCGGTCGCGGGTAATACCTGGTTGATCCTCGACAATCGCAACCTGCGCGCCCAAGAACCTATTGAACAAAGTGCTCTTACCCACATTAGGTCGTCCGACGATTACAACGGTAGGCAATCGTTCAGTCACGTATGCATTCTACAAGCGGTTTACGTGAGAACGATGAGCACTAAAGTATGACTGTGAGCGCAACGAATACATCGCAAGTAGATCGAGTGCTGCTTGCTGCCCCTCGAGGCTTCTGTGCTGGTGTTGAGATGGCTATTAAAGCTCTTTCTTGGATGGTTCGCACGTTTCCCGCTCCTGTGTATTGCTTTCACGAGATTGTGCACAACAAGTCTGTCGTTGATCGATTCATCGCACAAGGCGTCATCTTCGTCGACGATATCGATGCGATTCCTACAGGAAGCCCAATTATGTTGTCTGCGCACGGCTCCGCACCAGAAGTAGTTGCCAATGCGATTGCTCGAGGAGGCTACGTCGTTGATTCTGTGTGCCCTCTTGTTACAAAAGTGCATCACGAGCTTCGTGTTCGGTCCAACAAGGGATACAAGATCATTTACATCGGGCATGAGGGCCATGAAGAGGCTGTCGGCACCATGGCGGTCGCTCCCCATGCGACAACACGTGTTGAGAAAATTGAAGACGTTGCGGCGTTACTTGACACAAACGAACCACTCGCTCTACTTGCACAGACCACTTTGTCTCATCGCGATTGGCAAGAGGTAGCGCAAGCCGTCAAAGTGCGCTTCCCTCAAGTTTGGCAACCTGGAAAAAGTGACCTGTGTTTTGCAACGACTAACCGTCAGACTGCCCTAATGCAAATAGTTGAAGATTGTGATGCAGTCATAATCATCGGCTCATCGAATTCATCGAACACTCTTGCACTAGAAAAACTTGCTCGTTCTATGAATTGTAAAACCGTTCTACGCATTAACTCTGCGGAAGAAATTCCTGACAATATTTCAGGCACCGTCGGAGTTACTGCCGGAGCATCTGCGCCCGAAGAGTTGGTCATGGCAGTGGTCAACCGACTCGCTCCGCGACTAGGAGTGGAAGAAGTTCGGCTCACAACCGAAGATGAGTACTTTCCGCCACCACGAAATATTCGTCAACTACAACATGCAATCGAGCAGGCTTCTACCGTAATGATCGGTGGAAATTTTTTAGGCGCTCAGCACTTGGACGATCGCTCAGTCAGCGCCAGCACCGTTTTGCAGAAACTCACGAACTAGTTTCAAGACTCTTTGCCTTAATTTCGAGGCACTTTACTCCAAGCAATTTCACGATCAACGCGTACGTCACCTGGAAGTCCAAGCATTCGCTCACCAAGAATGTTTTTCATGACTTCGCTTGTGCCACCTTCAATGCTGTTGGCGCGAGCACGCAAGAACGCTTTGGGCACAGAGTCAAAACTCATTGCTGTCTCCGGACGAACCATTGCGTAGCTTCCATACAACATGCCATGCGCGCCCATTAGCTCGATGCAAAATTCATAAGTCTGTTTGTTGAGATCAGCACTGGCCATCTTGCCAATTGAACCCTCTGGACCCGGAACACCAAGTTTTCGATTCTGTCCCGCTCGGATGTTGGTAAGTCGAAGCACTTCAGCCCGAATCCACAATTGAGTTAACTTGTCGCGAGTGGCAGCATCTTTCTGCTCAGTTGGCATCTTTTCCCAAATCTTTATTGCCTCGCGGATTGGGCCAGATGCCCTAGGGGGAATCGCTCCACCAATTGCAACTCGCTCATTCATCAGCGTCGTCAAACTCACGCGCCACCCATCTCCAGGTCCACCGAGTGTCTCCGAGACTGGAACCCGAACATCAGTGAAATACACCTCGTTGAATTCGGCTTCACCAGTCATCTGTCGCAACGGCCGAACTTCAACCCCAGGTGCCTGCATGTCAACTACGACTGCCGTCATTCCAGCATGCTTTACTGCATCTGGATCCGTGCGTACTACAAGTAATCCCCACTTTGAAAGATGGGCCAATGTGGTCCAGACCTTTTGACCATTGACCAACCATTCGTCTCCATCTTTAATTGCCTTCGCCGACAACCCAGCAAAATCCGACCCAGAACCTGGCTCAGAAAACAACTGACACCAAATTTCCTCACCAGTAAAAAGTGGACGCAAATATTTTTTGCATTGTTCTGGTGTTCCCCACTCAACAACGGTTGGTCCGCACATTCCATATCCGATCGGGTTACGCGCATAGGCGTTCGGGCCACCAGCCGCAGACAATCTCTCACTCACAATTTTTTGGTGCTTAGGCGACAAGCCAAGTCCTCCTGAACCAACAGGAAAGTGCACCCACGCGAGACCACGGTCAAATTGCTCTCCCAAAAAAACAACTGGTTTTGTCTTGCTGGGCGGAAACGCTTCAATCAATCCAGTGATCGCGTCATTAATGATCTGCTCGTCCAGCGACGTCTGCATCTGTTCTGTCGACATATGCCGAATTCTCCCCTATTCAAAAATTTTTAGTGCAAATCAAATCTAGTAACCCAAAGTACTTTACGCAGTATTGGCCTAGTTGATTCTCCATCCAGAATTACTTGATGCTTCAAAATTTGGGCTAACTTTTGGCTATGTTTCCTGGTCAAATCGCAGCCATCACTCCCGACAAGCCAGCCATCATCATGGCTTCGACTTCCCAGGTCATCACGTATAGGGAACTTGATGAAGCCGCAAATCGTCTCAGCCAATTGCTTTTTCAACATGGTTTACGCCCAGGTGACCACATTGCAATATGCCTCGAAAATCATCCCAGGTACTTCGAAGTCATTTGGGGTTGTCACTATGCGGGGCTGATCTATACAGCGTGTTCAAGCCGACTCACCTCTGACGAGTTGACGTACATCATCAATGACTGCAGCGCTAAAGCATTTATCACGAGCAAGTACAAAGCAGATCAGGCAGAAGAGATTTCAGAATTGATTCCAAACGTTGAACTTCGTCTCATGTTGGACGGGGTGATCAACAAATACGACAGTTATGAAGAAATTGTTGCTCGACAATCGCCACTTCCACTTGAGGATCGACTGGACGGTTCCGACATGTTGTATTCGAGTGGTACAACTGGTCGCCCGAAAGGCGTCGCACTCAACCTTGGGAAAAACCCTCTCGGTTCACCAAACGGCGTTACGTCACTCGGACAATTCTTGTTTGCGATGGATGAAGGCACCATCTATCTTTCTCCAGCACCGCTCTATCACGCAGCACCGCTTCGATGGAACCTTGCCGTACACAGAGTTGGCGGAACAACGATCATCATGGAACACTTTGATGCCGAGGAGTATTTGCAACTCATTGAGCAATACAAGGTGACGCATTCGCAAACTGTTCCCACAATGTTCGTTCGACTACTCAAACTTCCGACAGAAGTTCGAACTCGCTACAACACCGCTTCGCTGACGCACATCTTTCACGCCGCCGCTCCGTGCCCGGTCGATATCAAGCAACAAACAATTGAGTGGCTTGGACCGATTGTTCACGAGTATTACGCAGGCAGTGAGGGCAACGGTTTCGTTTACTGCAATTCCGAACAATGGCTTGCCCACCCCGGCACTGTTGGTCAATCGCTCCAGGGAGTAATTCATATCCTCGACGACGATGGGACAGAATTGGAGATTGGTCAAACAGGAACTATCTACTTCGAGAGTTCAGCCAAATTTGAATACCACAATGATCCAGAGAAGACTCAAGCCTCGAAAGACTCGCTTGGTCGAGGATGGTCAACACTTGGCGATATCGGATACCTGGATGATGAGCAATATTTATATCTGACCGATCGCAAAGCATTCATGATCATTGCGGGAGGAGTCAACATCTATCCACAAGAGGCAGAGAACACTCTTGTTTCACACCCAGATGTGATTGATGTTGCCGTTTTTGGAATTCCAAATGAAGAATTCGGCGAAGAAGTGAAAGCGGTTGTACAACCAACAGTGATGCCCGCGACACCCGAGGATGCCAAAAAGCTCGAACGGATTCTTATCGAGCATTGCAAAGCGTCACTCGCCTCATTCAAATGTCCAAAATCGGTTGATTTCCGAACCGAGCTTCCGCGTCATCCGACAGGCAAATTGTATAAGCGTCTATTGAAGGACGAATACTGGGCTGCCGCTGGTCGAAGTATTTAAAGAACACTTGTGCCACATCCATTTCTTGAAACCCGACTCCCGATCGCATTCGCACATCGCGGCGGCGCGAGTGACGCACCCGAAAACACGATGCCGGCTTTTGCCAGAGCGATAGAACTCGGCTACACATACCTAGAAACAGATGTGCATGCCACTCGGGATGGTGTGCTGCTCGCATTCCATGACGATGATCTCTTACGAACATGTGGTGTTGCGGGAAAAATTAGTGAACTCGATTATTCCGAAGTACGTAAGGCCAAAGTCAACGGCACTGAGCACATTCCTCTACTTCAAGACATTTTCGACGCATGGCCTCAGGCGCGCATCAACATCGACTGCAAATCAGACGCCGCACTTCAGCCATTGATTGATTCTTTACGAGCACCCCATGTTCTCGACAAAGTATGTGTGGGTTCATTCAGCGATAAGCGGCTTTCAACACTTCGCGAGACCTTCGGTTCTTCGCTCTGTTCTTCACTTGGTCCAAAACAAGTAGCCCTACTCCGTGTGCGGAGTTGGATTGGAGTGGTCAAACCATTCGATGGCGCTCTTGCTGCGCAAATACCACTCAAGCAAGGCCCGATAACGCTCACCGATAAACGTCTTGTTGATGACGCCCACAGCGCTGGCTTGCAGGTTCATGTGTGGACCATCGATGAACCGGACGAAATGGAGCACCTACTGGGACTCGGTGTTGACGGAATAATGACCGATAAGCCTCTTGTCTTGAAGCAGATTCTGCAGGATAAAGGACTCTGGCATTCACCGATCTGATGGTTGGCACTATTAGATTATTTATGTGACCCCTACGAGGATGCGGCTCAGCCGACGCTTCGGTGAACTCCACCACGCCTAACCCAATCGTTCATCGCTCGGGGTCTTATTTGATCTCTGCTGATGATGTCTGCTTGTCGTTCCCCGACTCGACCGAAGCATTGCGAGGTGTCTCGCTTCAAATTTCTTCACATGAATTTGTGGCACTTGTCGGACCAAGTGGCTGTGGAAAGTCAACACTTCTTCGCGTGCTGAGCGGACTTCAACAACCAACAAGTGGCACCCTGACATCCACCACCAACGACATCGGTTTCGTTTTTCAAGATCCCACATTGCTGCCCTGGAGATCGACACTAAAAAATATTGAGATGCTGCTCGAGCTGCGTGGAGTCAACGCAAACGAACGTCAAACCAAGGTGCAGATTGCGCTCGAATCTGTTGGGTTGCATGACAGCGGCCACAAGTATCCACGACAACTTTCTGGCGGCATGAAAATGCGAGCTTCCCTAGCTCGCACATTAGTCACCGATCCCAGTTTGCTGTTGCTGGACGAACCATTCGCTGCTGTGGATGAATTTACCCGTGAGGCGCTGAATGACGATCTGCTGCTCATGTTCGCGAATTCAAAATTTTCAGCGGTTTTTGTGACGCACTCCATAACTGAAGCCGTCTATTTGTCACAACGAGTCATCATCATGTCGCCACGACCCGGAACTATCGCCCATGAAATTCAGATCCCTTTCGAGTATCCGCGCACCCCTGCGCTTCGCTACAGCGCCGAGTTCGCTCAGTGCTGTGGGCAGATCGCAGCGCTGATGAGAGAGATTCATACGGTATGAGTATCGAAAATCGACTCCAGAAAATCATCACTCGATATTTCGGACCAGCCATTGTGTTTGTGCTGTTCTTGCTTGCTTGGTATGCCCTCGCTTACGGCCTCGATAACAATTTTTCCCCTGCGTCCAACGCGCCAATGATCATTCCCCCACCTCATCGACTATTTGAGGACATACATGGAATTGTGCGCACGAAAATTGTCATAGCTTTTTGGATTTCACTGAAGACATCACTCGTGGGTTTAACTCTTTCAATTTGCATAGGTCTCATAGCCGGTGTTCTGATGGCACAGGCCAAGTGGCTTGAGCGCTCGCTTTGGCCCTACCTCATCGCACTGCAAGTCACGCCAATCATCGCGATCGTTCCACTCATGATCAAACTGGTTGGTTCAAATTTTGCAGCAAGAGTTCTCGTCACTGTAATCATCTCGCTCTTCCCCATTGTTTCAAACACATTGTTTGGCATTCAATCCACGCCAAAAAATATGCACGATTTGTTTACGCTGCATAAATCGAGTCGAGCCACTCGCCTACTCAAACTGCAGTTACCAGCAGCGAGTCCAGCAATTTTCAGTGGTTTGCGTATTTCGGCGGGCCTTGCGGTCATAGGTGCCATTGTTGGCGACTTTTTCTTTGCCAAAGGTGACCCCGGTCTCGGCAAGCTCATCACACAATTTTTCTTAAACAACCAAGCAGGCCCGATGTTTGTCACAGCGTTGGCTGCAACTCTTTTGGGACTTATGCTTTTTATCGCATTCGGTCGACTCAACACCTTGGTTGTTGGAAGATGGTACGAAGGTTCAATTTCACAATAACAATGGAGAATAGATCAATATGAGCAAGCGCAATACAACAATTGGTAGCGCAATCGCCCTAGGTGTTTCACTTTCACTTCTTGGTGCATGTGGAAGCAGCGAAACTGCATCTACGGATACAACGGCTGCAGCAGCAGCAGCAGCTACAGGTACATCGCTTGCCGATGTTTGTCCTGCAACAATTGTCGTTCAGACGGACTGGTTTCCTGAGTCCGAGCATGGGGGTATCTATCAACTCATGGGCGATGACGCGATTGCTTCAAAAGATACGGGTGCAGTAACTGGATCACTTGTAGTTAATGGAGAATCAGCAGGTGTCAAACTCGAAATTCGTGCTGGTGGTCCATTCCTAGAATCCCCTGTTGTTACAGAGATGTATCAAGACAATGCGATCACCTTCGGCTACGTGGGAACCGATGTCGCCATCACTCGTTACAACGACGCACCGACACTTGCCGTGTTCAATGCATTGAACATCAACCCTCAGGTTTTGTTGTGGGATGCGTCCAAGCATCCAGAAGCAAAAACCATTGCCGAGGCAGCGAAAACTGTTAAGTCGTTCTACGTATATGGAGAACCATCTTGGATGCGTTACTTCATTGCGCAGGGACTCGTCGACGAGGGGCAAGTTGACTCCAACTACAAAGGCAACTTGTTACTCGCCACAGATGATGCCGGCCACCAAGGCTTTGTAACTTCTGAGCCGTACAAATATGCAAACCTTGAAACCGGATCAATTACAACTGGCTACCAACTCATTCATGATGCGGGTTGGAACTCATACGCACAGAACTTCGCAATTCGTAAAGATCGACTCGAAGAGCTGCGCCCATGTCTTGAAAAGTTTGTACCTGTATTGCAACAGGCCCAAATTGACTACATCGCCGATCCAGTTCGTGCAAATGCGCTCATCATCTCAACTGTAAAAACTTATGACAGCTGGTGGAGCCAGTCAGAAGGCGACGTCACAAACGGAGCGGCATCACAAAGGGACCTTGGAATAGTTGGTAACGGTGAGACTGCAACATTTGGCGACCTTGAAGAAACACGCGTAAATGACTTCATCGCGAAAGCAACACCAATTCTGCGGGAGCAAGGACTCGAGATCGCTGACATCACTGCTGGCGATATAACAGACAACACATTCCTGGATTCTTCAATCACCTACCAGGGGTAGTTGAATCAGGCGTCCTTAACGCTCCACTTGCGCTGAGCCACTGGATCTTTATCGCTCCAAGGGAAATTGATCCACTGGTCGGTGTGCTTCCACACGTAGTCACACTTGATGATCGATTGTGACTTCTCGTACAACACTGCAAGACGAGTATCAGCTAACTGACCCTGGCAAAACTCGAGCACGTGCTTCAACGTATGACCAGTGTCTGCCACATCGTCGACAATCAACACTTTTGAATCTTTCAGATCAACCAGGCTTGGCACGGGAGGAAGGATCATCGGCACCGCAAGACGCTCATTAACACCGGTATAAAACTCGACATTCATCGTGTAGGTATTTTTAACCGAAAGCGCGTAACCGAGGGCACCCGCTGCAAGTAGACCACCACGCGCAATTGCGAGAATGATGTCGGGTTCGTAGCCACTCTTTGCCACCATCACTGCAAGCTCGCGGCTCGCAACTCCGAAGGACTCCCACGTCATAATTTCTCGTTCTTCGCTCAACTCGACCCCTTTATTGCATCTCGTGAAATACTTAATCTAGTTCATCAGTCGGCTACATAAGGGCAGTGCCGACAGCCGCTTTCGCAACAATAATTGCGTGAGGCCAAAAACTCTGCCGTCATGACCGAAAGACCCGAAACTGGATCCTGATAACACGGCAATCTGGTGTCAACAGCCGCAGCGTGGCGACGCATGATTTCTACAAAATGAGGGTGTGTCCCCTTCAGACGCCGAGGTATTGGAGTATCGAGATAATCATCCCTGAGAACTGGAGGTGTCATAGAGACTCGAGCATTTCCCAAAATTGGGGCCAGCTTTTACTGACAACGTGCGGGTCGCCAATGACAACACCAGAAAGTTTGAGCCCCGCAACTCCAAAAGCCATGGCCAACCGATGGTCATGATGTGTGTCACACCGACCGGAATGCAAAGATTGGGGCAAAATTTCAAGTCCGTCTTCGTGCTCGACAACATTTGCCCCAAGTCGCCTCATTTCGGTCGCGAGATCCCCAATCCGATCACTCTCCTTGTTCCGAATAAAACCAACACCTCGGATGCGCGTTGCCGTCTCCGCAAACATCGCAACGATTGCAAGTGTGGGAACTAAATCTGAAATATCAGCCATATCGACATCAATGCCGCGTAGTGGCGTTCCTGCATCGCGACTTATTGTGATTCCACCCTGGCCTTCTGCAACCTCACAGCCCATTTGCTGCAAGACATCAACGAATCGACTGTCACCTTGCAGCATCACCGAGGACATTCCACTCACAAGCACGCGACCACCAACGATTGCGGCAGATGCAAACGGATACGAAGCCGAACTTGCGTCAGGCTCGACGGTAAATTCACACCCCACATATCCGCCACCGGAGATAAAGATGTTGCGCTCATTCTCAATATGCACTGTCGCCCCGAACGCCTTCATCACCGATGCCGACATCAAAATGTATGGAAGCGAAATTATCTCTCCAATGAGTTCAATTCTTAGCCCATTCTCCAACATCGGTGCAATAAGCATCAATGACGTAACGAATTGCGATGAAGTGTTAGCCGGAATCTGAACCGAATCGGAGCAAGACCCACCTCGCTGAACCGTAACGGGTAAACAATATTTTTCGCTTTGCCACGAAACACCAGCTCCCAACTGACCTAACGCAATATGCAAATCTTTCATTGGTCTACTTCGCAACGATTCGTTACCTGTCACCGTCAAAGGACCTTGACGCAATGCGCCAAGTGCGGTGAGAAATCGAGCGGTAGTTCCAGCCAAATTTGCATTAACCGTTACCGCGTCCATACGGTTCAAATCAATTGACTGTTTAAAGTGCGCAGTCTCACCATCTAGGTCGACGATTGCGCCAAGCATTCTTAGGCTCTGCAACATCGCTTGCGTATCATCGCCATCTGGCAGTCCTTTTATCGAAGACTCCCCACGAGCTAAAGCTGCGCAAATAAGAACACGATTGGCAATCGATTTTGAACCCGGAACAGTCACTACGGCGTCTATCGAACGTCCCTTTACCGCGACTGCGTACTCGCTGGGCTGAATCATGAAATCTGTTGCAAAGTTGGCTTGAATCCACGAGCAATCAATCCACCACGAAACACGTCTTGGCTGGACTGCTCGACCACAAGAACAAGAACTCCTCTTTCACCTTCAACCGAGTGAGCCACTTCAAAGTTTGCAATGTTGACACCGAGCTCTGCAGCCAAAGTAAAAATCTCTGCCGCTGCACCCGATCGGTCAGGAATTGGGACACGAACTTCAACAACGTCCATGAGGTCGCGGACACGACTTGGCAAATTGGATCGCGCAATCCGAGACTGCTGCAAACGCTTCATCAGCTCTTTGGAATCACCTTGTTCGACAATTTGCTTCATTTGAACTAGACCATCAATCAGCCCATCGAGCGCCATCACGATCGCATCCCGGTTCTCACGACAAATATCAATCCATATCGCCGGATGACCTGATGCAACTCGGGTCATGTCCCTAAAACCACCTGCGGCTAATCGCAATACCGCAACATGCTCCTCCGACCTCTCACTCGCAAGACCCATTAACGCTGCTGCCGTCAAGTGTGGGAGGTGACTGACGATCGCCACCAACTGATCGTGTCGCTGCGGGTCAAGAACAACAATTTCTGAACCAAGTTCCGTTACAACTCCCGCAACTTGTTCGAAGTTACTATCAGAAATACCCACAGATGGCGTCAACACCCAAACAGCACCTTCAAACAATTTGGCATCTGCTCCAGCCAAACCAATCAGTTCGCTGCCTGCCATCGGGTGTCCGCCAATAAATCGCGGATCATTTATTTGTCCAGCAAGATGAGCCTTCACTCCGCCAACATCAGTTACCAATCCTGTTGTCTCCGACAACGCCCGAACCACTTGCTCGGCGATAGACGACACAGGCGTTGCAACGAATGTGATCGCGGCATCCGTGTCCACACCAATCTGATGAATAACTCCAAGTGATAACGCTTGGCTTTCAATTTCGCCGACAGAATCACACCCGGTGACGTGCCATCCCCTGCTCGAAAGTGCTAAACCTAGCGATCCACCGATCAAGCCAAGACCGAAGATATTCGCCCGTTTTTGAGTCACAGGGGCTAATTCTACTCGTGGTCTACTGAGCAACCGATTCAATTAACAGTTTGACCTCAGCATGAGTGAGATGCCTCCATTGACCTGGCGACAAGTGTCTATCGACCAATGGGCCTATGCGAACACGCACGAGACGCTCAACTGGGTAGCCGACTTCCTCACACATTCGACGTATCTGTCGGTTTCTACCCTCGTGAATCACCACACGCAATACACCTGGTTGCAACTGACTAACGTCGGCAGGCGCTGTCATTCCATCTTCGAGTTCAATTCCATTTCGCATACGGCTGATTGCTGTGTTGTTCACACCGGCAGACGAACATTCGACATGAACTAAATACTCTTTTTCCAAACCGTAACTCGGATGCGTAATCCGATTGGTCAGTTCTCCGTCATTGGTGAGTAGCAGCAAGCCCTCGGAGTCGGCATCCAGGCGACCAACGGGAAACACCCGTGGTTCCAAAGGAACGAGATCAACCACCGTCTCTCGACCGTGAGTGTCAATGGCTGTCGAGATCACGTCAATGGGCTTGTTGAGCAAGTAATACACGACGTCAGGTCGCACGCCGACTGGTGCGCCATCAATCTCGATGAGATCAACTTCGACATCAACTCTGCGACCCAAAATTGCAGTCTCACCATTTACAGTCACTCGCTCTTCGGCGATCATTTCCTCGCATGCACGCCTACTACCCCATCCATGGCGGGCCAACACTTTTTGTAGACGTTCGCCTTCGTACAAGTGATCGTCGCCTCCCGGCGTTGATGATGAAATAACTACCCCTCTACTTCGTTTCGAGAAGCACCCATTGGGTTTGAAGGAACGATGCGCAAACCTTGCTCAAGAGCCTCCACTACTTCCGCTGGCGGAACGAAATCGGCGATTGGAGGAAGCGACGCCAGCGAGTCAAGCCCAAGACGTTCGAGAAACATCGCTGTGGTGCCAAACAAAATTGCTTGGCCAGGTCCATCATCGCGAGAAACTTCAGAGATATAGCCGCGAGCTTGCAACGTGCGCATCACTGCATCTGGATCAACTCCACGGATGGAAGCAACCTGTTGCCGTGACAGCGGTTGTTTGTACGCGATGATCGCCAAAGTTTCCAACGCTGCAGATGAAATGCGAGCCTGTTGACTATCGAGTACAAACCGCTCAACATATGCAGATACATCTGGATGCGATTGAAAACGATATCCGCCGGCAACTTTGACCAACTGAAAACCATGTCCCGCCTCGGCATAGGCCAGTGACAAACGCTCACATAAACCCTCCACTACGGCAAGTGGTAGTTCAAGCAACTGCGCTAGCAGTGTGGGGTCTACTGGCTCCATTGCAACAAGAAGGATTCCTTCAAGAGCGCGCACAATATCCGCGCTGATTTCCGTTTCGTCATGAGCTGCTTGATTGTCAAAACTCTGATCAGACATGTAATAAACCTTTCATTCCAAAATCATCCTTCATAATCGTCAATGTTGAAAACCGCTTCAAATCCGACGTCATTGCCGCCAGTCCACAACACCTGAATATCGCCGAACTTGTCGCTCTGTTCAAGATCGACTCGACCCTGCTTGTACAGCTCGAGTATCGCCAAAAATCTGCACACGACTGCAATGCGATCATGGATTGCCTCAGTGAGTTGCGCGAACGTGACACGCCCAAGGCTTGGTAATTCATCAAGTAGCTCCATCAATGCTTCGGCAACACTCGCGCGAATCGGTGCCACGTGATAGAGATCGATTGTCGTTGGAGGCTTTGGTTGAACCGCACGCAGAAAGGCTCGCTGCAACCTGACTGGGGTGACGCCCTCCAATAGATCGGGCATCAACTCCGCGAATCGTTCATCTGGCCCAGCCATACGAGCAAAACTCAGACCAGCCTTTTCCACCAGCTCACTGAATACACCCGCAACGTCTTTGAACGTTTTACAGTCCAACAAGCGAGCTAGCAGCAAATCTCGTTCTTCCCAGAGAGCGAGTTCCTCATCCAGATCCATATCGGCTTTGCCTGGAAGCAGCCTGCGAGTCTTTAGCTCAACAAGGGTTGCGGCGATGAGCAGAAACTCCGTTGCAATCTCCAGGTCAAAAGTTTGCATGCGCTGCACTTCAACGAGATACGCCTCGACAATGCGCAGTAGCGATACCTCGTGGATATCGACTTCCTCTTGCAAAATAAGATGCAGAAGCAAATCAAATGGGCCATCAAAGACCGGGGTGTTTACTTCATACGCCATCGCGCCCAAGGCTATATCAAACAGCGGTTAATCGGTCGTTTGAACAAGCGGTTTGCACTAGCGTATTGACGTGGCCCGTGTCCTTTCCTGCATTCAACCGACCGGAGAAGTCCACCTCGGCAACTATTTAGGCGCACTACGCAATTGGGTATCAGGACAGCACACAAATGATGTTTTTCACGGCATCGTCGATTTGCATGCGCTTACCATCACCGACACTCCTGGCGTCCTCGGCAAGCAGACGCTGCAATTGGCGGCAATATTGTTTGCCGTTGGGCTCGACCCTCAGATCGCAACAGTTTTTGTACAAAGCCATATTCCAGAACACAGCCAGTTGGGTTGGATCATGGAGTGCACCGTCAGCTTCGGTGAACTCAGTCGTATGACCCAATTTAAAGATAAGTCTGCAAAACGTGAAGCCGATTTCGTATCTGCTGGGCTCTTTACCTACCCTGCTCTGCAGGCAGCAGATATCTTGCTTTACGACGCAGCCGAAGTGCCTGTTGGCGACGACCAACGGCAGCACATTGAAATCACTCGTGACATAGCCCTTCGTTTCAATCACCGTTTCGGCGACACATTTGTCGTACCAAAGGCCGTGACTCCACCAACTGGCGCACGAGTGATGGATTTACAGGAACCAACTAACAAAATGAGTAAGTCTGGTGATGGCGAAGCAGGCATCATCTACCTACTTGACGACCCAGCAGCAATCGTCAAAAAGTTTAAGCGCGCTGTCACCGACAGTGATAATGAAGTGCAGTTTGATCGCGAGCGAAAGCCTGGTGTGAGTAACTTGCTTGAAATACTTGCAGCAGTCACAAACGAATCGCCCGCGTCACTTGCAACGACCTACACACAATACGGAAAGCTCAAACAGGACACCGGTGAGGCTGTTGCCGAAATGCTGCGACCGATTCAGGCTCGATACCACGAACTCATGTCAGATCCAGCTGAACTCAGCAATTTGCTCGCACTTGGCAAAGAGCGCGCATCAAAGGTTGCACAAGCGACACTTGCTCGAGCGCACAGTGCGATTGGTCTCTACCCAAGCAAGTAAAAACTAGCGATGCTTCTCATTGCTAAATGTCGTCTGCTTTGCTGAGTGCTTCTTTCAACTCACCCGAACACGAACCTTCAACCATCAAGATAGTCAATTCTTCACTACCTATAAATCGAAGCATCGTTGCCCCAATGTTTTCGTGATCGTGATATTGACGAAAGCGACTCGTGCGCGGTCCCACCAGTGTCGCGAGCACTCGTGCCAAAGTTCCAAGACGTGCTGCAGACTTGCCCACATCATGCAATAACGCTCCAGCAATCTCGCTCTGGGAAGCATGCGGTCGATACTTCACAAAACGACGACCAACCATGACGCTGTGCCGACGATCCTGCACCATCATGTTGTTCCATAAATCAAACTCTTCTTGAGAAAGTATTGAATGCACCCACTGGCTCTCAATCGCCTGAACTTGAGACGGCACCAAATTAAGCACAAAGCGCTTTGTGAGATGCGTAATCTTGCTCACTGATGAGCCTTGACTCGGGCACGCGGATGCGACTCGCGGTACATCTCGAACAACACTTCGTTATCGACCTTTGTGTACACCTGCGTTGTGCTCACCGATGCGTGCCCAAGTAGCTCTTGCACAATACGCAGATCGGCTCCGTGTACCAACATGTGGGTAGCGCACGAATGTCTGAGCACGTGCGGCGAAAGCTCACTCTTGATACCGGCCAACATCGCGTATTTGCGCACAATGCCCCATGCTGCCTGACGTGACAAACGTGTGCCACGAACTCCAAGGAAAACGGCGTCAGCATGATCGCGCTTCGCCCATTGTTGCGGACACAACATGGGTCTACCACCCGCACCCAGCCAAGACTCCAAAGCTTCCTTTGCGTGACGACCAAACGGCACGATTCTTTCTTTGGAACCTTTACCGAAGACTCGAGCAACATTGCTCTCCATATCGATATCACTCATTGAAAGACCACATGCCTCAGACACACGGGCTCCAGTTGCATACAAGAATTCGAGTAACGCACGGTCACGCAATGCCAACGAATCGACTCCGGTCACTGCGTTCAGAAGCAATTCAACTTCTTCCTCGCTCAAAGCTTTTGGTATGCCAGATGGAACTTTGACGCCGTCTATGAATGAAGTTGGGTTATCGGCTCGCAATCCTTCGTCAAGCATGAAGCGATGAAACATGCGAATAGCGGCAAACTGTCGGGCGATGCTTTTTGGCGCTCGTTCATTCGCTCGTAATTGCCCAACATATTTTTCAATCTGCGTTGGCTTCACTGCCCGCGATGTTGATTTGGCCCCAGCAAGATACGACTCATATTGAGCTATGTCTCGTCCGTACGCTTCAATGGTCCGATCTGATCTGCCCTGTTCAACGCGCATCCATGTCAAGAAACGTTCGCGGTCGGTCAGACTCGTCATGCCTTCGACACGCTTTCGGCGCGTAGCAATCGATCTGCACGCAACAGTCCGACTACCGCCATCGCATTGTCAATCTCGCCCGTTTCGATCATACGAATTGCATCGTCGAGTAGCAATACCTCGACGGTCATATCGTCTTCTTCCGGGCCGTGGCGATCCATCGCAACTTCCGTCAAACCAACAGCAAGATACAACTGAACTACTGCGTTCGTGATGCCTGGAGCCTGCAAGATTTGACCAAGTAGTCGCACATCGTGAGATGTATACCCAGTCTCTTCCTGCAATTCACGTAACGCCGTGGCTTGTGGATCTTCTCCGACAATATCCCTCATGCCTGCTGGAATCTCAAGACTGTAGGCATCAAGGGCTGGTCGGTACTGTCGAACCATCACCACTTCATATCGCCCATTTGCATTGAGTCGAATGGGAACTATGCCAGTGGCACCTGGTGACTCAACATATGTGCGCACAAACTCTTCTCCGCGAGGAGATCGAAAACGACTTTGTACAAGCTTCCACAACACCCACTCATGTAAAACAGATCGTGAGATGCGCTCAAAGTGCGCCATCAGGAATATTGTCCGATGGGTCTACGACTTCGCGTCAGCAGTAGCCGCGCGGTCGGCGGATCGCAAAGTACTTTCAGTCAGAGCGCGACGAGCAAGCGCTGCACCAATCAATTCGCGAAACAATGGATGCGGTCTGTCAGGGCGACTCTTGAATTCAGGATGAGCTTGAGTGGCGACCCAGAATGGATGATCTTGCAATTCAATAAACTCAACAAGACGTTTATCCGGCGAAGTTCCACTGCAGATAAATCCTGACTCTTCAAAACGACTTCGATATGTGGAATTAAATTCGTAACGGTGGCGATGACGCTCGCTCACAACAGGCTCGCCATAGGCATTGCCGACCTTGGTTCCCGGTGTGAGAACTGCGAAATACGCGCCGAGACGCATAGTTCCACCCTTGTCGGTTACGACTCGTTGATCGTTCATGATGTCAATAACGGGATGCTGCGTTGATAAATCAAATTCTGTCGAGTTGGCATCTTCCATTCCCAATACGTGTCTCGCAAACTCGACAGTCATTACTTGCATTCCTAGGCACAAGCCAAGACAGGGAACCAAGTTTTCTCGGGCAAACTCGGCAGCTCTGATTTTGCCCTCAATGCCGCGTGGTCCGAAACCACCTGGAATAACTATTCCATCCAAGGTCGTCATTCGATCATCGGCGAGCAAACCTTCTACGTCTTCCGCCTGAATCCAAACGATCTCAACTTTTGCGCCATGATGAAATCCTGCATGCTTCAAACTTTCGACAACAGAAAGATAAGCGTCTTGCAATTGAACGTATTTTCCAATGAGGCCAATTCTGACTGGAGCAGTTGATGCTTCGACTCTTGCGACCAATTGTCTCCAAGGAGTCAAGTCGAGAGGCGCATCAATTTTTAAGACCTCACAAATCTGGGTGTCGAGACCTTCATCATGAAGAATTAATGGCAACTCGTAAATGTTTTTGACATCTGCAGCATTGATGACGTTTTTCTGATCCACGTCGCATTGCCCAGAAATTTTTCGCTTCAATTGATCGCCGATAGGTTCTTCGCTGCGACAAACAATCAAGTCTGGCTGAATTCCACGCGATCGCAACTCGGTGACGCTGTGCTGAGTCGGCTTCGTCTTTTGCTCACCGCTCGGACCAATAAATGGCACCAACGTTACGTGCACGTAGCAAATATTGTCGCGACCAACCTCGTTTTTGAATTGGCGAATCGCTTCAAGGAACGGGAGAATTTCAATGTCGCCAACTGTTCCACCAACTTCAGTAATCACAACATCGACATCGTCTGTGGCAAGGCGTTGAATGCGACGCTTAATCTCATCCGTGACGTGTGGGATTACCTGCACCGTACGACCTAAGTAATCGCCACGACGTTCTGCGGCTAAAACCGCCTGATAAATACTTCCTGTCGTCGCGTTGGAGGAACGCGAAAGATTTTCATCGATGAAGCGTTCGTAGTGGCCAAGATCGAGATCGGTCTCACCGCCATCATCGGTAACAAAGACTTCTCCGTGTTCGAACGGATTCATTGTGCCTGGATCGACGTTGATGTACGGATCCAACTTTTGCATCGTCACTCGAAGACCGCGCATCTTGAGCAAGCGCCCGAGCGAGGAAGCAGTGAGACCCTTACCAAGTGAACTTGCAACACCACCTGTTACAAACACATGCTTTGGCACTACTTGCTCCCGTCTCTGTGCGGAGCGCTCCCGACTGGGACCAGATACTCCACGACGGAAGATAAGCATAACCCCAACGGGGCTAGCGGCGTGAACGCCCCCGACCACTTGAACGATCGCTAGAAGCTTTGAGCAGTTCCGAGGCATAGTTCAGGGCGGATTCCTCGGCCATTCCGCCCGACAACATGCGAGCGATCTCTTGAACCCGATCTTGCGCACCCAGTTCACTGGCTTCGGCAAACGTCTGCTTTGCCTTCACCGTCTTTGACACTTTGATCTGTCGATGAGCAGCAGCGGCAACCTGGGCAAGGTGTGTAACTACCAAGACCTGATGCCGCTGGCCCAGTTGTGCCAGTGCGCCAGCCACTGCAACGGCGGCTTCCCCACCGATTCCCGCATCCACTTCGTCGAAAACCAAAGTGGCCGGACCCTCAGTGAGCACCAATCGGAGCGCCAACATTGTGCGCGCCAACTCGCCACCTGACGCGACTTTTGTCAGTGGTAGTGGTGGCGAACCAGGGTTTGCTGCAAGTAAAAAGGTGACATCGTCGCCCGCATCATTGCCAACCGAAACCTCAACAACTGCATGTGCCATTGCCAACGTTCGAAGGTGTTGCTGCACTGCCTTTGCCAATTTGGGTGCTGCAGCCCTTCGAGCCTCGCCCACTACCTGCTCTGCAGCCCGAAGCTGTTGCACTGCGGCAGACCGTTCTGAATCCAGCGTTGCAGCTCGAGCTTCAAAGCTCTCCAGTTCGTCAAGCCGTTGCCCACTTTCGGCACCGTATGCGATCACTTCGCTGAGTGACTCACCATATTTGCGACGGAGGTCGACGAGCAGATGTCGGCGCTGTCGAACCTCATCCAGTTTGGCTGGATCCTCCTCGATCGTTTCTGCCACATCACGCATTTCTCTCGCGACATCATCAATCTCCGCTTGCACGTTCTTCAAACGTTCATCGAGCGCCGCAAATGTTTCGCGATGACTAATAGCCGCAATCGATCGGCCCACTACATCGCTCGCCCCATCATCGTCTTGTAAGGCTGCTGCCGCCGCATAAAGGGCCTCACGATGGGCCACTGCGTCAGCCAGCAAATCCTCTGAACGAGAGAGGTCTTCATCTTCGTCTGGACTCTGCAGGTTTGCATCGGCAATTTCTTTTACCTGAAACCTCAGTAGATCGATTTCGCGAGCACGAGCACGTTCGTCGCCACCAAGCGTTGCTAGCAGCGCTTCAATTTCTGTTAATCGTGCGCGAGCATTACGTAATGGTTCGAGATCAACTCCACAAAAATGGTCGAGCGCAAGCCTCTGAGCTGAAGCACCGAGCAGACTCTGGTGTGCATGTTGCCCATGTAAGTCGACGAGTTCGGCGCCATATTCGGCAAGCTGCGCAACTGTTGCAAGTCTTCCGTTTACATACGCACGTGAACGGCCCGTAACAGGCACGACACGACACAAAATTACTTCGCTCTCGTCGGTAACAAATCGACCTTCCACTCGAGCTTCTTCGCATCCCGTGCGGACAACAGATGCATCAGCCCTTCCACCCACAAGCAAGTCGATCGCTTCGACCAACATCGTCTTGCCTGCACCTGTTTCGCCTGTTAATGCAACGAGCCCCTCACCGATAGACAAATCAAGTTTTTCAATTACTCCAAGATTCTCAATGTGTAATTCACTGAGCATCAATCGTCTCCGAGACCAAATTTTGTGCGAACAATCTGGTGAAACTTTGGTGTCTTAAAACGCAAAAACTCTGCAGTGCAAGTGTCCGGAGCAAAACTCACGACATCACCCTGCGTCAAACTCATCACCTTGCGTCCGTCAAGTGCCATGTCAACTGGTCGTGTACCGACAACCTCGATCAATAATGACTCGTGCGGGTCAAGCACGAGAGCTCTGTCAAACAACATGTGTGGAGAAACCGGAGTAACAAGTAGTGCGCGATGTCGCGGCGACACAACTGGACCACGAGCAGACATTGAATAAGCGGTACTTCCAGTTGGAGTTGAAACGATCAAACCATCTGCAGAATATGTGGCAAACAACTCTGAGTTAATGACCACGTCAAGCCACACCGTGTGACCAGACTGTTGCTTTTCAAGAACTGCTTCGTTGAGTGCTCTCCACGAAAGGTCGGTGCTTCCATCAGCACGTTTCAGTAATACAGCAAGCATCATGCGCTTATCGATAATGAAATCTTTGTCTTCCCGACCTTCCGCCCAACGCTGCAGAGATGCAATGCATTCGGATGGTTCAATTTCGGTCAAATAACCAAGCGTTCCTACGTTGACACCGAGAATGGGTACTGGGGCACCATCCAATAAATGAACCGCACGCAACACTGTTCCGTCGCCGCCCAACGACAGCACGATGTCGGCGTCCATTGCAGCTCGTTCGCTTGCCAAATGCTCGCAACCTCTCGCACGCGCATCAGCTGGCAACATCCACAACTGATGACCGTGTTTTGTGCACCAGGACTCCAAATCGGTCAGCAGCTGGGCAATCTCGCCGCGTGTGTGGTGGGACACCACAAAAATGGAACTCATTGGTTCGCCTCCATGACTGCCAACCTACTCAACCCGACTCACGGAGTGAGCACCGCTTACAGAATCCCTGCGTAGATGAAGGAGAAATTCCGTATTTCCATCAGCTCCGCGCAACGGAGACTCAATAAGACCAGATTGTTTCATCCCCTGCGATTCAAATGCCTGAACCACCTGAACGATTGTTCGTTGATGAACTTCGGTATCCCTGATTACGCCAGCGCCCTTGTCGACTTCGGATTTCTCAGCCTCAAACTGAGGCTTCACAAGCAGGATCATGTCTCCATGTGGACGCAGCACGCCGCAAAGTGCAGTAGCAACTTGGCGCAATGAGATAAAGGAAAGATCCGCAACGACCGCATCAAAGTCGCCAACAAGGGCAACAGTCAATGACCTTGCATTAGTTGTATCAAGTACCTTGACCCGTGGATCGCGAACCAAACGATCATGCAATTGAGACTTACCAACATCTAGCGCGATGACTTCACCCGCTCCACGTTGCAACACACAATCGGTGAACCCACCTGTTGAAGCGCCAACATCCAATACACGCTTGCCACCTAATTCGACCCCAAACGAAAGCAGCGCCGCCTCAAGCTTCTCTCCACCTCGTGAAACAAAACGCGCTGGTGTTGACATCAACACACTGTCGGAATTTGCAATCATCCGATTATCAGTCAGCGCGATTGATCCATTCACCAAAATCAAACCTTGATCAATCAATGTTTTGGCGTGCGTCGTGTCCGTCGCGATCCCTTGCTTAACCAACCATGAATCTAAGCGCAAACGTACTTTCGACATCTGCCTACGAACCAACAACCATCTTTGCGAACGCAGCGAGATCTGCAAACACTTGCGTGTCTCCGTTTTGTGGATTGCTTGCATCATCACTCACATCATCACTCACATCATCGAGCGACGAGATGCCAGTCAGGACTTGAGCAAATTTGCAGCCGACGGTTCGTGCGAACAAACCGTCCGTTGATGGCCTGTCGCCAACCATCCATGCGTTGGATAGATCGTTGACACCCAAAACTTGGCGCACCAAATCGGCCATCGGCTTATGAGGTTTGCCCGCAATGACTGGCTCAACACCCGAAGCAGCAGCAACCGCAGCCAAAATTGAGCCGCCACCAGGTATCAGCCCATGGGGTGTTGGATACGTTGCATCATCGTTGGTTGCGATCAACCGCGCGCCATTGCGCACCGCATGAGACAGTCGTGTCAAACCTCGATAATCGAAAGTCGCGTGATACCCAACCATCACCACGTCAAACTGATTGTCGGATTCACGATCAAAAGGCGAATCGCCATGAGTGTGATCGTCAGAACGTCCTGCCAGTATTGCGCCGGCCTTTTCAATGGCTTCAACGGCACCAGGACCACCCCCGAGTAACACTCGATCACCTTTGCGAAGTAGCGCGCCAGCAGCTTGAGACGATGTAACCACATCATTGTGTGCGTCAATGCCTATTTTTGCCAAAGCAGTTTCTTGATCGGAAACTATAGAAAATGAATTATTCGTGACGAACAAGACGCGATGACCGGCCTGTCGTAGCGAATTGATTGCATTGACTGAACCCGGAATGGGTTGATGCATCAGCCAAACGACACCATCCAAATCGCAGAATATTGGGACTGCAGATGGCACACTGTAAGTGTGCCTCATTTTCTTCCATTTCGCGCACTTCGATATGCGCCATCCACCGACCTCGGCAAAACCTGCGCTCCCCCTTACGACGTTTTAAACGACAACGACCGCGCCAATTTGATCGCACAGCACAATCACAACATTGTCAATATCGATTTGCCCCTCGCTACTTCGGCTCAACCAGACGCATATCTGGCAGCTGCACGAATTCTCAATGAATGGATACAAAACGGCGTACTCGTGCGCGACGAATCGCCATCGTTCACGCTCTACCGCATGCAGTTTCTGGACACCATCGGCAACCAACGAAACATCGTTGGCGTACTCGGTGGAATCGAAGTTGTAGACGAGGGAGCAGGAGACGTACTTCCCCACGAGCGCACCACCCCAAAGGCAAAGACCGACCGACTCGATCTCACCAGGGCCACGGATGCAAACCTTTCTCCCGTTTGGGGTCTGAGTCTCGCGCCAGGTTTGAGCGAAATTTTGAAAGCCCCAGCAGAAGTCGTCGGTTCATACATTGATGATCAGGGTGTAACGCACACCGTGGAGCGAGTAAACGACCCCGCCCGTATTGCGGCAATTAGTAAGTCCATCGGCAAACATCCGGTAATCATCGCTGACGGACACCACCGCTATGCAATCAGCCGCACATACAGAGATGAAACGCGCCTTCGTACCAATTCAACTTCTACCGATGCGGAGCAAACACTCACCTTTGTCAATGAACTCATTGATGAACAGCTCAGCGTCGCCGCAATTCACCGCCTATACACCGATGTTTCGGCAAAAAAATTGCTCGAAACACTTGCAGCATCATTCAACATCACCGATGCGCCGCCAATTAGCGCGACCACTCTTGCAACCATGGACAAAGACGGCTGCTTGTGTTTCATCGATAGTCAAATGCAGACAAAATGGCTGACGCCTCGCACAGATGCTTTCGACGGAGTTCGATCCCTGGATAGCGCCCGTCTCGAACATGCACTCCGCGATCTAGTCCACACAGTCTCATTCCAGCATGGTGTTGTTGAAGTCATCGACGTACTTTCACAACAACAGGCCAACGCAGCGATTCTGATCCGACCCGTGAGTGTGGCCGAGATAAAACGAACCGCGACTGAAGGCATTTTGATGCCACCAAAGTCAACATTTTTTACGCCGAAACTGCGAACTGGCTTTGTAATCCGCGAGCTCAACACTCGCGATTAATTGCTTTTAGCGAGAACCTAAAGTCTCAAGCCGATCACGAACATCAGTGAAGTCTGCATCGTTCTTTGCAATGCGTTGGAAAATCGTGCGCGCCTGCACTACATCACCGGATCGGTCGTACAAGTCGGCAAGCACATACCATTCGCGCAAGTGATGCTCGCGAACCTTGGCTGGGTCTTGCTTTGACTGTTGCATCAAACGCACTGCGGCCTGAATGTCGCCCTGATCGGCAAGAGCACTCGCAGCGACAATGCGACCTTCGGCCACAATTGTTGGATCCGGAGAAGCATCTTTGAGCTCTTTCCACAACTCGTCAACCTTGTCATAACGCATTAACGCGCGATAACAGTCTGCGAGCACTGGATGGTTCAGAGTTGAGCCGGAAGTGAGCGCACGTGCCTGCTCGAGATGATCTGCGGCATCGCGCCATTGGCCCATGCGATACATCGACAATCCGGCGATTTCGTGAATCAGTTCAACCCCTGGGCAATCCCGCGAGATTGGAATGATGATCTTCTTTGCATCTTGATAACGACCGCGCTCGAATGCATCGAGTGCCAACGCAAGCTTCTCGATTAGGCGCTTAGATGCACGCTCTCCGACAATTGCGATGATGCTTCCAGCGACTGTCGCTTCAACGTGCGCCATCGCGGCTGCTGATGCACGACGCTCATCTCGCTCTAGACGAATTGGCGCTGATTCCTCTTCACGACGAGGCCCACGACCACGTGCTGGACGAGTTGAGCCTTCGTCTTTCCAAACTTCGTTTGACTGTGTGTTACGCGGAAGTGCGTCGCGATCATTCTTGCGACCACCCGTGCGGTAACGAACTTCGTCTGCTTTGCGCTGCGCCGCAGTTTGTGGAACTACTGGACGATCATCATCACGGAACGAACGACCGCTATCTGGACGACCACGACCTGCTGGCGGACGACCACGACCTGCCGAATCACCACGGCTATAAGCCGAGCGCTCACCGCGATCACCGCGATCAGCTGACGGACGACCACTACTTGGGCGACCGCGACCTGCTGGAGGACGGCCCGCTGAATCACCACGGCTATAAGACGAGCGCTCACCGCGATCACCGCGATCAGCTGACGGACGACCACGACCAGCTGGAGGATGACCTGCTGAATCACCACGGCTATAAGACGAGCGCTCACCGCGATCACCGCGATCACTGCGATCTGATGACGGGCGGCCGCGACCTGCTGGAGGACGGCCCGCTGAATCACCACGACCATACGACGGACGGTCACCGCGGTCACCGCGCTCTGCGCGATCAGCTGATGGGCGGCCACTACTTGGACGACCACGACCTGCCGGAGGACGACCTGCCGAATCACCACGGCTATAAGACGAGCGATCACCGCGATCTGCTGACGGACGACCACGACTTGGGCCATCACTTTGTCCGTATGCAGGACGACCTGCTGGACGACTACCTGGACGGGATGGGCGTTCGCCACGATCTGATGCCGCGCGGCCGCGACTATCTGTTGGACGACCCCGACTGTCCGAAGGACGGCCACTACTTGGACGACCACGGCCTGCGGCTGGGCGGTCTGAACGACCAGCTGCACCGCCTGGACGTGCGGGACGCGAAGGTCTGCCGGATTCTTCTTCCCGCCGCGGACGACGTGGACCGCGATTTTCTGGGGTTGGCACTTGAAGAAGTCTACTTGCAAACGACGCCTAAACATCGCACATACGCAAGATGGCGCTGATCAATTATCGATTGATTTGAATAATCAGCCTTGAAAATCGATCAGATGATAGGCAGTCTTGCCCTTACGTAGCAACAACCACCGCGAATGTAGTAGCGGAATCTTGTCAAGCTTGGTGTGCTCGTCGATCTGTTCTCCATTTGCTCGCACACTTCGTTGAGTGAGTAATCTGCGAGCTTCCGTATTGGATGTTGCAAGCCCAGTCAACACCAGCACGCTGACAGCATCGCCCAAAGCTGCTTTGCCCATTGCGCTCCCCGACACTTCGGATGCAATCAGATGAAGAGCAGCAGGACTTGCCGAAATTGGATTTGCTCCGAACAACACATCGGCAGCCTGTTCTGCTGCAACTGCAGATTCTTCACCGTGTAGCAACTCGGTCAATTCACGTGCAAGCGTTCGTTGCGCGACACGCGATTCTGGTCGCGCGCGCTGTTCCGTCAAAATTTCATTGATCTCTTCCATTGACCGCAATGAAAACTGCGGCAACATCTTTTCGATATCAATATCGCTCAACTGCATCCAGAATTGTCGAAACTGATACGGCGAAGTCCGACGAGCATCGAGCCACACTGCTCCATCGGCAGTTTTGCCAAACTTTGTTCCATCAGATTTAGTGACGAGCGGCCACGTCAAACCAAAAGCACTTCGACCTAATGTCTTGCGAATGAGATCAATTCCTGCTGTGATATTGCCCCACTGATCAGATCCGCCCATTTGCATTTCGCAACTGTGGTGCTCACACAAGTGGCGAAAGTCGTTTGCTTGCAGCAACATGTAACTGAACTCGGTAAATGAAAGACCATTACCTTCCGCAAGACGGGACTTGACCGAATCTTTTGCCAACATTTGATTGACGGTGATGTGTTTGCCCACATTGCGCAAAAAGTCAAGCGCAGAAACCTTTGCAGTCCATTCGGCGTTGTCCACCAAGATTGCCTGAGTGTGTCCAGGGGTGAAATCTAAAATTCGTTCCAGTTGCCGTTTAATGGACTGCACGTTGTGATTTAGCGTCTCAGCATCGAGCAGATTTCGCTCGTCGCTTCGTCCAGATGGATCGCCCACCATGCCCGTTGCCCCACCAGCGAGAACCACAGGACGATGCCCCAACAACTGCAAACGTCTCAGCGATATTTGCCCTAGGAGGTTCCCTACGTGCAATGAATCGGAAGTTGGGTCAAAACCTACGTATGCAGAAATCTGTGACGTTGTGCTTCGGGCAGTCAACTCCGCCCTGTCGGTTGAGTCATGAATCAATCCACGAGATGCAAACTCGACGACGATGTCACCGTGCGACGCAACACCATTCAAGGCCATGCGCCAATATTAGGTGGTTAGTTGGTGTTGATACGTGCTCTCAATGAAGCAATTTGGTTTGAGAATCTTGTTTGTTGCTCAAGGGCAGCCGCTGGTCCACTTGCACCTGGCGATGTCCGATGACCTACGCCAAGACCCTTGCCAATGAGCGCGGCTGCGTCTTTGCCAAATTTCGGATCTTTAAGAACGAGATCGCGAAGTGACTCGTTGCCTTTGATCGATTGTTGCACCAGGCTCCCAACCATTGCATGAGCTTGGCGAAACGGAGTTCCCTGTTGCACCAACCACTCTGCAAGATCAGTCGCAAACAGCATTTCTGCGTCAGCGGCTTCACCCATTGCCGATTGATTGAATGTGGCGGTTGCGATCATTCCAGTCACTGCCGTTATACCCAATGACACTTGATCGTACGAATCAAATAGTGGTTCCTTGTCCTCTTGCAAGTCGCGGTTGTATGCAAGTGGAAGCCCCTTCAAAGTGGCAAGTAGCCCAGTTAAATTGCCGATCAATCGACCGGTCTTGCCACGTGCAAGCTCAGCAATATCAGCGTTCTTTTTCTGCGGCAGCATCGATGAGCCAGTTGCATAACTATCGTCGAGCGAAGCAAACCCAAACTCTGTTGAGGTCCACAACACAAACTCTTCTCCGATGCGCGAAAGATGAGTTCCGATAAGCGCCATGTCAAATAGCGCCTCCGCAACAAAATCACGATCCGACACCGCATCAAGTGAATTAGCAAAAGTATTTGCGAAGCCCATTTCCTTTGCGGTGAACTTCGGATCTAGGGGCAGCGATGAACCAGCGAGCGCTCCTGCCCCCAATGTGGAAACATCAAGTCGTTCGATTGTTTGCAAGAGCCTGTCAACGTCGCGCGTAAACGCCCAAGCATGCGCAAGCAAATGGTGCGCAAGCAAAACTGGCTGGGCGCGCTGCAAATGCGTATAGCCCGGTAGATACACGCCGTCACCACCCCATCCCGCCGCATCGGCTCGAACGGACAGCACATCACAAAGTTCCAGCAGTTGCTGCACAAGAACTCCAAGCTCTCGCTTGGTCCACAGGCGCACAGCGGTAACGCATTGATCGTTACGGCTGCGACCTGTGTGCACTTTGCCGCCAACTTCACCAGCAATCTCTGTAACACGACGCTCAATCGCAGTATGAATGTCTTCGTCCGACGCAACAAATACGAACGAATTGTCGCCCATCTCGGTTGCTACAACATTCAAAGCGTCGATAATCGCCGTTGCTTCTTGTTTCTTCAACAGGCTTACGTGTTCAAGACCCTTGACGTGCGCAATTGAGCCAGCAATATCGTCCTTCCACAATCTCTTGTCGAATGACAGGCTCTGCGTGAATGCCATGAGGTCCGCAGCAGGGGCAACGCTAAAACGTCCGTGCCACAAAGGCTGAGATGAGCTGCCTATATCTGCGTCTTTTTCTACGCTCATTTTCTCGTCGCTCCCGTTGTTTGCAATCCCGCTAATTTTCCTAAATTTGCCGCAAGTTTTTTTGCGCCAAATTTTTCACTTGCTACGCAGAACATGGTGTCATCTCCTGCCACCGTGCCAACAAGACCCTCTATGCGAGAGCGATCCAAAGCCGATGCGACAACATGTGCACAACCCGGCGGAGTCCGCACAATAACCAGTGGATGACTGACTTGAATATCTGCAACCCATTCTGAAAGCACGCGACGTAGTTGCTCAAGAGGCGCAATTCTCTCTGGTTCAAACTCGGGTATGGCATATGCGGTATCACCCTTTGCGGTGCGCACTTTCACGGCACCGAGATCTTCCAAATCACGAGAAACTGTTGCCTGAGTTGCAGCAATTCCCGATTTCTTCAACAATCTCAGTAATTGCGGCTGACTAGTTACGTCCCGTTCCGAAATCAGTCGCGTAATTGACTGCTGACGCTGCACCTTGGTTGTCATACATTCGCTCCCATCAAAAACGCAAGCAGTCCACGTGCTGCATGCATGCGATTGTGTGCTTGTTCAATTACTTTGCTCCGAGGACCGTCAATGACCTCTGCAGCCACTTCCATTCCTCTATGTGCTGGCAGACAATGCATAAATATTGCATCTGCCGCTGCTCTATTCATCACTGCTTCAGTTACTTGAAAATTTGCAAAGGCCTTTTCGCGCTTGCTGGTTTCTGATTCTTGACCCATTGACGTCCACACGTCCGTATGCACAGCATGAGCGCCGCTCACCGCGTCTTTCAAGTTGTCAAATTGAGTCACAGATGCGGCCCCCAATTTTTGCAACGCTTGCAGCTCTCCATCCTCGGCCTGATAGCCAATTGGGCAACCCAAACGCACATGCATACCGAGCAATGCCGAAGCTTGTGCCAACGAGCGAGCAACGTTGTTGTAGTCGCCGACGTAAGACACGGTTTTACCTACGAGATCGCCAAGTTGTTGTTGCATCGTTAATACATCTGCCAAGCCCTGTAACGGATGCTGTCTATCGCTCAACATGTTGACAACAGGCACGCTCGAGCTATCGGCCATTCGCCTCACGATGTTGTGATCAAAAACTCGCGCGGCCAAAATCGCGTGATAGCCCCCCATCACTTTCGTAATGTCTTCAACGGTCTCGCGAACATCTAGGCCGACTTCTTCTCCGCGTGTGTACACAGGGTGTCCGCCCAACTGCACAACAGCCATTTCCATACTGTGTCGAGTCCTGTTGGAAGGCTTTTCAAATATGAGAGCCACCCCGAGACCAGCAAGCGGTTTTCCAAGTGCTTCCATGCTGGCAGTGCTCAGTTGCAGCACCTTACGCAACTCGACTGTCGAGATGTCTGTCGAATTGATGAAGTGACGCAATGTCATGATTTGCTCGCAATCTCGGCCAGTACCGAAGTGATGAGTTCAATAGCGGTAGCAATTTCTGAATCAAGAACCGTGATTGGTGGCGCCAAACGCAAAGCCGATGCAGTCACCGCATTGGTCACCAAACCACGATCGAGCAACATCGACTGAACCAGTTTCGCGTCGATTCCAGTTTGCAGCTCTACACCCAATAGCAAACCACGACCACGCACCAAGACAACTTGAGGCAATTTAGTTAAAGCATCACTCAACATTTTTCCTTTAGCTTTGGCTTGCGCAGGCGCATCCATCTCAATCATCACGTTGATGGTCGCTCTGGCAGCCGCAGTTGCGATGGCGGTACCACTGAACGTGCTTCCATGATCGCCTGGTTTAAACACAGATGCGACTTCTTTACGTGCCCAAACTGCACCTATCGGCATACCGTTGCCCATCGCCTTGGCGAGGGTCACCACATCGGGCTTTATTCCTGCGTGTTCAAAACCAAACCACTCTCCAGTGCGAGCAAAGCCAGTTTGTACCTCATCCATCATCAGCAACACACCACGCTCAGCACACAGTGCACTCACCGCTTGCAGATATTCGATACTTGCAGGGATGACGCCACCCTCGCCTTGCACGCTTTCAAGCAACACTGCAGCAACACTTCCGTCGACAGCAGCATCGAGCGCAGCAAAATCGCCGAACACTACGTGACGAAAACCTTCCGGCATTGGTTGGAATGGTTCATGCTTTGCAGGTTGCCCAGTTGCGGCAAGCGCAGCCAATGTGCGTCCATGGAAAC
>JBIIAC010000034.1:0-10084 GCA_044240045.1 Ilumatobacteraceae bacterium | reverse complement strand
ACTTGTAGCTAACAACCCTCGGGTAGGTTGCACAGAGGGATGGTCATCGGTTGGCGCGAGAAATTGCGACGACTACAGAACCCCGCTTATAGATCGACTCACCGTCACTTTTCGATCTTCTTCATACGCAATATTCCTTACGTGTGATAACTTTGCCCCGCAATTGCAATATTAGTCTGCACGCGAGATGGGGTTACGGGTGAATATCAATGCATTTACGCGTCGACAGTTTTACGGATTAGTTGGTGTAGTTGCACTGATTTCCTTTGCCCTCTCGCTCTGGATCAACAGAAACACATGGTTTCTTGGCGATGATTTTGCGATGCTCACCAATCGATATTTCGCAGCAGCAGACGGTGATTGGTCGCTAGCGCTTCTCTCCCCCCATAACGATCACCTGCTCGTTCTGCCAGTTCTTGTGTTCATCGGACTTGGAAAAATGTTCGGTCTCGACAACCACCTCGTATACATGTTGCCCGCAATCTTTATGCACATCGCAATTCTGTTTGCAGTTGCAATCATTCTCAAAAAGAGGTGTGCCTCCACCTTGACCGCATTGAGCGCTGTGTGTTGCGTGGCTTTTATGTCGGCCGGCTACGAAGTGTTAATGATGGCAACAAATATGGCTCATGTTGCACCGATTTTCCTCGGGCTATACCAATTGATTCTGGTTGATCACGAAGGTTCAATTTCCAGGCGCGATATTGCCGCAACGATGCTTGGAGTCATTGCGGTGTTATGCGCCGGCACAAGCATTCCGCTCATCGTCATGATCGCGTTGTATTTGACTCTTCAACGTCAGTTCAAACGCGCCATACTCATTGCTGCTCCACCAGCAACACTGTGGTTGTTGTGGTTCGCTAAATATGGATCCCTGAACCACGGAGTCAAGGGCGACACACAATATGAGACCTTCAGCAAGATGGGTCAAATTGCTCAATACGTGATCAATGGCATCCACGGGTCCCTCGAAGCGATCACACACATCAGTGGCTCTTCAACATTCATCGTCATCTTGTGCTTTTTGGGTCTTTATAAAAAATCGATCAAATCCCCACCAATTTTGATGCCATTCTGCATGGCGGTCGGTGCCGTGCTGTTCTATTTCATTACAGGGTTTTCGCGTGTCACTTTCGGGGAGCCCACTTCAAGTCGATATGTATATCTAGGCGCCATCTTCATCATTCCCCTTGTGTTTATTGGTGTTGAATCTCTCTTCGAACAGGTCGCCGCACGAAATATTTTCACCGTTGTCGCCACAATATGGATAAGTGCAATGGGCGTCATCGGTTTTCTCGCCGCAACAGAAACTTCCCCGTACTCGAATATGGGCCGAATCAACACAATCTTGGCCGCACGCGATCTTGTTGCATCTGGATCACAGGAGATTTCTGGAACACCAAGCCCCACCTTTGACCCAAACCTGACTGTCGATTGGATCAAGCGGTTGGTCGACAATGACATGTGGAATGGTTAATCACTAGTGCCAAAGAATCAACGTGTTATCGGGACGCTCTTCGTCTTTCTGTCAAGCACCGGATTTGCAACAGTTCCCACCTTCACGAAAAAGTTGTACGACCATGACACCAACGCCATGGGCGTGATGAGCGTTCGATTCACGATTGCCGCATTGCTGATGTTTGCTATTCGTGCAGTCATGGTACGAAACACTCCATGGCCAAGTTTGAAAAATACAATGAAGTTACTGCTGTGGGGCGCTTGCATAACGGGCATCTCGCTCACGTACTTCATTGCGATCAATGACATCGATACTGGACTTGCAATAGTGCTCTTTTATGCAAACCCACTATTCATAGTTATTGGCTCTTGGATTATCTGGAAAAAGCGTCCGAGCAGAAATGTGCTTATCTCACTGGTCTTCACGATGATCGGCGTATTCATCACCGTTGGACAAATAGGCGATGCGAGCCTTAGCGCTGTGGCGCTGGTTCTCTTGTCGGCAGTCTTCTTCACCGTTTACCTATTGGGCCTATCGCATTCACTTGAGAAAACCGATGTACTCACCAGCGTCGTTCTTGTGAATACCGGCGGAGCAATTTCGTATTGGTTTTTAGTTGTAACGTCGCCCGGCTCACTCACATCAGAATTTCCTCATGATTCAGTCGCGTGGCTATACATCGCTGGCCTCGTGGTCGTTGGAACCGTCACGCCGATCATTGCTGGATTCGCCGGCCTTAAGCGCGTAGGTCCAAGCATGGTGTCGGTACTCACCACTCTTGAGCCTGTCCTGGCAATTGCGGCTGGAGTTATCTTCCTCGGTGAAGAGCTGACAGTCAATCGCGTGATCGGAGCAAGTTTTGTTATTGGCGCACTGATTGCACTTTCGGTGCTCGAATCTCGCGCCGAAAGTTCAGCGAGTCTCCGGGTAGTTTCCCCATGAGCGCCAACCCCTGCCGTGGCGCATAAGACCTTCAACGTAAATAGCTCGAGCTGCCCGAAACTGAATTTCGGGCCCAAAAAGCTCGTCACAGGTGGTCAAAATACCTTGTTCTTGCAAGAAACCTTGTTTGTAGTGCTTGCTCGGACGACACCAAAAACCATTGATTTGAAAGAGCGAATAACTCGGTTTGCCATTCGTGTCTTTGGGGTTGAGAGCCAGCGGATCGCATCGAGATTCCCGGTTGAGCAAAAAGTCGATGGTGTCCCACTCGGCAGGTGAAAAATATTGCATGGCCAAGTCGTACCACTGTGGACAAATTGATCCATATGGCATTGGTGGCACATATTTCGAACCATTATTGCGGACTTGGGATGGGGCCCCAACCGACTTGATTGGGGTGACTATCCGACTCTTTGTAGGGGCGCCGACCGATGAATCGACTGACTCTGCCAAAGCGAGGGTGCCCGACATGAAGCAAAAGAGCACAACTACTGTGAATACGCGCCGAATGAGGGGTAAACGATGGGGGTACGAAGGGATAAACGCTCGCTTTCGTGGGGTAAATAAAGTTTACCCCTCACGACCCTCGTTCACCGAACACTTACGAACATTTGTTCGCATTCCTAACAAGCGACATAAATCGCTGAATACGGTTCAGAGTAAGGGTTTAATCTGCTTTTTAGTCCACAAGATCAAACCCACTCCAACAATTTCAAACGGAATGTTGAGAAATCCACGTTCTACCAGCGGTATCGAATACCCATCCAGCGACAAGCCGGCCAGTGGCCACCAGAACATTTTGGCGTTGAGAAACGCCCCATCGAAGACCAGATGCATAAAAAGCCCAATCGTTAGGGCCAAAAAGTTCTTTCTGAATGTTTTCTTGCTGGCAGTTTTGCCGATTGTCAGCAGCATCACAGCGGTCAGCACCCCCACTACGGCAACAACGCTAAACATTGGGATGAGCGCGCCAACGATCACCCAGCGATAGGCAAACTTTGGGTCACGAAACACGCTCCACACCGAGGCGACCGCAGTACCGATGAACCAAAAAAACATGTGACGATTCCTATAGCGCGATAAAGCAACCGCAGTGCGGACACTCAGGTAGTTCGTCGGCAGGAAGCTTATGCAAGCGATCGATCTCGCTTGTTGGTAAATCGAGGTGGCACCCACTGCATGTTGGGCCGTTCAACTTGGATACTGCCCCATCTGGACGGTGTTTACGTTTGGCTTCGTATGTTGCGAGCAACGACGGAGAGACCACAAGGCTTTGGGCGCTTCGTTGCTCAGACAGTTTGGCAATTTCTGCGTTCACCGCTGCACGTGCGGCGCGCAGCACCTGTTCTGCGCCAGCGAGAGCATCGCGAGTTGAATCAACACGCGCACCAATCGCTACGGATTCCGCGTCGCACCGCTCAACGACCTCTAGCAATTCGAGTTCCCTGTCATCGAGGGCGCTGCGGTCATTTGTGCAAGTTGTTATCTCGTGCTGCAAGGCTTCAGCTTCTCTTGGCGCAATGATCGTCTTCATTTGCTTATTGAGGCGAGCAAGTGTCGAGTCAATCTCATGCGCTTGTTTTTCTAGCCCAGCAATCTCGGTTCCCGCATCAGCACTTTGTTTATCCAGAGCAGCCATTTCGGCAATCGCATTTTGCGAAGCAGATTTTGCAAGTTGATAATTTGCCGACTCGGGCAAGTGAGCGAGGCGATGCTGGGCCTGTGAAATTGCAATGTCACTAAGTTGCACCGCATACAGATCGTGAAGGACTCCCATTGTGCGCCTATGGCACCGTCTGCACAGCAGGCGAAAAAGGTTGTGCACATTCGTATACCCAATAGCCGCCGATAGCCACGGTATTCACCGGAGAAAATGGGTTGGTATCCGTAGGCGCGATCGTAGTTCCTGGATCAACAACTCTCACTACGACAGTATTTGCCGGATTGAGAAGATCAATCGGGATGGTCGTCGTTGTCGTTGTCGTCGTCGTTGCCCTGCCTGGCTTGATGCTTGTTGTGGTCGTTGTTGATGGAACAGTGCCCGAAACAACTTGGGCGAGACATTCATTTCCTGGCAGATAGATGCGCATAGGGTTTGGATCTGGTCGAGTTTCGGTCGCAACCGCGGCTGGCGCAGCGTCCCAATCCAGGGAAGGCAATCCTTCATGCGCCACATCCATGTATTGCTTCCAAATACGTGCTGGATACATCGCTCCTTGCACTCGCGTAATGCCGTCTTGTTCGAGAAATTCTGGAATGTTGACCATCGGTGTATATGCCTTCGGGTCACCAACCCAAACCGCAGTCGTAAGTTGCTTGGTGTAGCCAACAAACCACGCATTGGTGTTGTCATCCTGTGTGCCTGTCTTGCCACCTGCTGCACGCGGCTTGTCGCCGATTGGTGCTGCGGGTTCAAGCGCCGTTCGACGAGCAGTTCCAAACTGAATTACACCCTTCATCGTGTCGACAGTCCTCAATGCAACTTCGTTACTTAAGACTCTGCAGGGCTCCACATCCGCCGGCGCAACGCAAAGTTGCTCGTGCTGAAACAGCACTCCATTCGCGTCCTCGATTTTGTCAATGAGATACGGTTTGAGGTGAACACCACCATTTGCAATCGTCTGTGCGCCAGTTGCCATATCAAGTGGGCTGAGCTCATTCGCACCAGTGGCAAGCGATGCGTACGGTTGAATTTGATAGGTCTCAGGATTAGTGAACTCTGAATCCAACATCTTGTACATCAACGAAACCACTCGCTCAAGTCCGACCACTTGCGACAGCCTCGCGTATGCGCAGTTGATTGACAATGCAGTCATGATCCGCAATGGTGCAACTTCACGACTCACACCCTTCGAGATATAAAACGGCTCTTCGGGCTTTCCCGGGTTTGGCAGGGTGCAAGGCAGCGTTCCATCTATTACATCGTCTGGAAGAATTCCTGCCTGAAGCGCAGCCGCCAAAATAAACATCTTGACGCTCGACCCAGTTTGGCGCCTTCGTAACGCAAGGTTGATCTCGTTACCCACAGGAACAAAGCCCGTGCCGCCGACCATCGCGCGCACTCCCCCCGTTGCATTATCTATCGACACAACAGCCGCTTGAATACCCGTTTTATTTTCGGGAAGTTGCTCAGCAGCAGCCGCCTCCGCCGCAATCTGATCTTTCTTATTCAGCGTTGTATAAATCTTGAGACCACCGCGAAACAATTTGTTATAGCGATCTTGGTATGTGACACCCAACAAATTTGATCGATTCAGCAAATAATCTTTAACTTCCTCAGTGAAGTAGGAACGATTGACATCCTGTTGTGGAACAGTCTCAACTTGTTCTGGTATCACGCACTCAGCATCGACAAGCGTGCGAATTTTAGGTTTTTCCCAACCAGCACATGTTGCGGTCGCGACATCATTTGTGATGAGTCCGACATCAACCAACCTGGCAAGCACAATCTTGTAGCGAGTGCGCGAGGCATCAGGGCGTCTGATTGGGTCGTAACTCGATGGAGCCTGAATGAGTCCAGCAAGAAAAGCGCCTTGGGTTACGGTCAAAGCCGAAACCGGGGCCCCGAAATACACCTCTGCTGCTGCCTGCAAACCGTATGCATTATTGCCAAAAAACACGGTGTTGAGATAGCGCTCAAGGATGAGTTTTTTGGGAGCTTGCTTTTCCAACATCACGGCGTAGCGAGACTGCAACACCTTATAACGACCGTCTCTATCAAGACCGGCGAGAAAGTCGTTTTTCACAACTTGCTGCGTAATGGTTGAGGCACCCTGACGAGTTGACCCCTGCGTGTTGGCCAATGTGGCGCGGACTACGGCGCGCAAGTTGACACCTTTATGGTTGTAGAAAACCGCATCTTCTACTGCCAAGATTGCTGCAATGACGTCCACTGGAACGCTATCGACAGGTGTCTTTTGTGTGTTCTCTTTTTGAAAGACACCAATCTGTTCTCCAGCGACATCGAACAGCACACTTCGCTGTGACAGACCAGCAAAACCGGGAAGCTGCACAGGAATCTCGCTGTGCGCATTGAGGATTCCCCACACCTGCGGAGCCATACCAGTGACCAACGCAGCAATGCTTAAGGCACCTGCCAACATCACGATGAGGAGGCGCTGGATCGTCCTGAGTTGGGGATTCACGGCACCTCCTACGATACTCTTTGCCCGTGACTTCTTCTCAGCAGTTCCCCATTAAGCCATTCCGATTCGGCGTTCAGGCGTCCTCCCAACCAGACCGCAAGTCGTGGATTGATCTCGCAAAGCGCACCGAGGCAGCAGGGTTCGACGTGCTGACAATGCCTGATCACTTCACCGATCAACTCGCTCCTGTTCCTGCGCTCATGAGCGTGGCCGACGCAACAACCAAACTTCGCGTTGGTGCCCTTGTTTGGGACAACGACTACAAACATCCAGTTGTTTTAGCCAAAGAGCTCGCAACCATGGACCTGTTGTCAGATGGTCGACTCGAGTTGGGCATCGGTGCTGGTTGGATGATTACCGATTACGAACAATCTGGAATTCCATACGAACGCGCTGGACTTCGCATCGAACGCATGATCGAAGGCATCGACGTGATGAAAGGTTGCTTCGCCCAAGGACCATTTTCGTACGCCGGCAAGCACTACACAATCACCAATTACGACGGCACACCAAAACCAATCCAAGCACCATGCCCGCCAATCCTCATTGGTGGCGGAGGTAAACGAGTCCTCACCTATGCCGCACAAGTAGCAGACATCATTGGCATCAATGCAACCATGAGTGCTGGTGCAGTTGGACCTGAAGCAATTGCAACAATGACCGCTCAGGCGGTTGATGAAAAAGTCGACATCGTTCGCGATGCAGTCGGATCTCGACTCAGCCACGTTGAAATGAATATTCGAGCATTTCTCGTCAACATCACCGATGATGCAGTCGGTGCAATCTCACGTCTCTCTGCCGCCATGGGCGTCGAAGAATCGATGGTTGCGGAAACACCGTTTGCGCTAATGGGGCCTCCTTCGAAACTGATCGAAGACTTAATCGCTCGTCGTGAGCGATGGGGCTTTTCATATGTCATTGTCGGTGGCGAAGATATCGAAAAATTCGCGCCAGTGGTTGCTGCACTTTCTGGCAAATAACTTGTCAGAAGTTATCTAGCGAGCTATTTCGTTTTCATCTGGCGTGATGCCATTTGGCGGTAGACGTTCGCCTCGTGCCAACGGGAAATACTTGTGGTGCCAACTGCCTGTCACTTCATAAATCGCAGTGCCTTTTGTGCCATCAGAAGTTGTCACGGTCATTTCGCTCAACCCACCGCCCAGTGCGGCACCAGTGCGATTTGTGATGTCCGAATATCTTTGAGCCCATTTGCCCTGCGCGGTGACGGTAATTTTTCGACCACCCTGCAATGTGAAGTGCACTACACCACCAAGCCCATGCACATTTTCACCAAAGCGGTCATACGAAGTTTCCTTCCCGCTCTCGTCTTGCCACTGCAAATCATGCTCGAATCCGATAACGGGAATTGGGTCGCTGCCATCAGATGGCGCAAAACATCCATCGGTGTACACGCGAGCGCCATTTGGGTATTCCCAGTTCCAAACGCCAAGCATCCCTTCCGGCAATTGAATGGCAAGCCACATCCACATCGGACATCGACCGTGAGCGCGAATACCCCATGAATGATCTCGTTGACCCCACCAGTTTTCGACTTTGTGTGTTTGACCCTTATATGTGTACGAGCCGTTATATGTGCCGCTCTGAAACATGTGCGACTGATCCCAAACGATTTCATGTCCAGCCTTCATCGTGCCGCGACGCAATTGATATGGCTGGGTCCTGGCAGTAAAGGTGATGTCGAGAGTGGCCGAAGTTGCCGGCGATTCGACTACCTGAATTCTCACCTTCTTCAGTGGCTCAAGGATGTCAATCGTGACGCCACCAACCTTGAACCTGTCTTGGTCGCCATCGACGGTTCGTACATGCTTAGTGATCAGTGAGTTTCCACCCACCCGACCAAGTTGCAGCGAGTCCATCTCGCCCCTCGCAGGAAAATGCGCAAGAGTCGAAATCACCACATCACCAGGGCCGTCTGGGGAATGCATGACAAAAAAGAGACTCTCGCGCCATTCGTGGTGGAAGGAAACCGTGTTTGGAAATGGCTCCGGAATTTGATGCGCAAATCGCTCATCGAGCGGAGTGAATCGGCTCATGACAAGAAACTCAAGGCTTCGAGTTGCAGTATTTGTTGACCATGTCGATTAGCCATTGCCATAAACATTTCGTCCCCCCGCTCGGTTTGTTCCACCAACATTGAAGCAATAATCGCCATCACGAAACCTCCAAATGAAAATAATCGATACTGGCGCCAGGCTTCTTCTTTGGAAATTCCGACCCCGTAGGTATTGATAACAGAAACATAGTGGTCAACCACTTCACGCTCGTGACCCACACGCACTTCTGGCAATAAAGCCGAACCGACAAAATAGGAAAGGTCGCTGATTGCAACACCCTCACTCGCGGTCTGCCAGTCCAGAATCGCAACACCCCGAGAACCACCCCAATTACCAAAGAGTAAATTGTCCAATCGGAAATCGCGATGCACAATCGTGTTTGATTCCGGCTGGGCGCCTATGTACGCAGGAAATTCATTTACGAGCTTCTGGCCAACCTTCACCATTTCGCTATCAAGTTGACCTTCATAGCGTTTACAGAAAGCTGGGTACACACCCTGCAACAATTGCAACGTACCTTTGCCCAAATCCGAACTGTTTCGAAGTAACCATTGATTCTCTTCGATCAACGGGCTCCGCCAAAGTGAACCGTGCAGTTTTGCCATTTCGGTAACCGCCAGCATCGCATCATCGACACTGCATCCCCCAAGTTGGTCTCCCTGTTTCCCTGGTGCCAGATCTTCAAGTAGTAATAAAAACTCGTCGTCGTGTGCCGAATACTCAACGTGGTAACAATCGGGAACTCGTGCATCGACCACAGAACGAATTTTTGAGTAGAAACTAGTTTCGACTTCATAGCAACGAGTAATGCGTGATGCCGCCCTACTCGCCTCATTTACTTTTGGAATCTTGGCGATCAATGTATTTGGCGCCAAAGTGTTGCCAGTGTGTTGCATCTGTACACGCAAGCTGTCAGCCATTTGACCCGTACCAATTGCGCTTGCCGAAAACGACGACACCACAATGCCGGGAAATCTTTCTTGCAATGATCGAGTCAGTACTACTTCGTCCACAATCCCCCAGCCGCTAACGATCAGACTATTTGATCGAACAGGGCCGGCTTCAAACGAAATTATTTTGTCGACCCCTCGCGAATTGGACATTTGCTTCAACTTCAGATGCCCAACGCACGGTAGGCGAACCATCGTCAAGTTGGGGCAAACCCTTGTAGCGAGCGAGTCAGAGCCAGTTACTTGGTACAAAAACGGACCTTATGTTTGTGCTCTAGGAATGCCCTTCGGCCCATAGCCGAATTTGCCCAACTTGCACAAATATGTGCTATCCGCCACAAAATCTCATAGTCTTAGTAACGGATTTGCCACCTAGGCAAGTTTGTTACAAATCAAAACAAATCAAAAGAAAAGAAAAGAGAAAATCCAATGCGAGGTACCGTTAAATTTTTCAACGCTGAGAAGGGTTATGGCTTCATCTCACGTGATGGTGGCGAAGACGTATTCGTACAC
>JBIIAC010000033.1:0-10098 GCA_044240045.1 Ilumatobacteraceae bacterium | reverse complement strand
ACCTCTTTGCAAGCGACTTGTTTGATATGTATGCGGCGTACGCAGCGAAGCAAGGTTGGTCATGGGAGGTGTTGTCGCGTGACAACTCGCCGATGGGTGGCATCAACCAGATCACTGTGTCGGCAAAGGGTGATACTGTGTGGACAAAGATGCGTTTTGAAGGCGGGCCACATCGTGTGCAACGCGTGCCTGTCACTGAAGCACAAGGCCGTATACATACATCGTCTGCAACCGTGATGGTGTTGCCAGAAGCCGAAGAAGTTGACGTCGAGATCGACGAAAAGGATTTGCATATTGACGTATATCGCGCAAGTGGTCCTGGCGGCCAGGGTGTCAACACCACTGACTCTGCTGTTCGTATTACCCACAAACCATCTGGTTTAGTTGTGGCCATGCAAGACGAGCGCAGTCAGTTGCAAAACCGATTGCGCGCTATGACCGTTTTGCGTTCGCGTTTGCTCAAATTACGTGAAGACGAACAAGCCGAAAAGATGTCGGCGCAACGTAAAGCTCAAGTGGGTAAAGGTGGTCGCGGCGAAAAGATTCGCACGTACAACTTTAAAGAAAACCGCATTACCGATCACCGAATCGGATTTACGTTGTATCAGTTGCAAGATGTTCTGATGGGAAATCTTGACACAGTGATTGATGCGTTGACGGAGCAGTTTGAGATCGAGCAGTTGGCTGGCGCGTCCGTCGAAGTTCACTAATCGAGTAGCACGAAGTGACTGAAAATACCGACACGGTTTCGTGGCGCGAAATGCTTGCAACAACTGTCCAGCAGTTGGGCAATGCTCAAGAAGCTCGGTGGTTGTGTGAACACGCGAGCGGCATGGACGCCGTCGAGTTTTCTGCCGAACAGGATCAGTTGGTGACCGTTGCGTGCGCAAAAAGTTTGCACTCAATGGTGCGCGATCGATTGAGTGGTGTGCCGTTGCAATATGTCATGAAGCGTTGGGCATTTAGGCATCTCGACGTCATGGTTGATGAGCGAGTGCTCATTCCTCGGCCCGAGACTGAGCAAGTTGTGCAGATTGCACTGGATATTGCAGTGGATATCGCACGCAAAAACGAGGACAACGGTGCATTGCGTGTTGTCGATTTGGGCACAGGTAGCGGTGTCATTGGCTTGTCGATGGCGTTCGAGCTCGGAGCAGAAGCCGCACATGTGTGGCTCACTGATGCGTCGGTTGATGCTCTAGATGTTGCTCGCGCAAACATGATTGGGATTGGTCGGGCGGCGGCAAATGTGCGCATTGCGCATGGCAGTTGGTGGAATGCGTTGCCGCAAGACATTGCAGGCCGGATCGATATTGCAATTTGTAATCCGCCATATATTGCCCATGCTTCGAGCGAGGTAGCGCCAGATGTCCATATGTATGAGCCGCATGCTGCTTTGTATGCACACGACAACGGATTGGCAGATTTGCGCACAGTGATTGAAGGTGCCCCAACTTGGCTGCAGCAGTCTGGCTGGTTGGTGCTGGAGATCGGCTATCAACAGGGTGCGGAAGTACTTGCAATGATGACTGCATCTGGTCTCGTTGGCGCAGAGATCAAACAGGATTTGTCCGGCCGCGACCGCATTGCGGTTGGTCAATTACCTGGCTAGAGCTCGTTGCAAAAACTGAAGTTGATGTAGCAACAGATTCTCTGCAACCACTTCTTGTGGCGTCATATGTGTGACTCCGCTCAAAGCAAGTAGCTCGTGCACTTTGCCATGATGCAGCAGTGCCGTTGAGAACTGCAACGTGTGTGCTGCAAGTACGTTGTCGTCGGCTAAACCATGAATGAGGAGAAGCGGCCGCTCAAGAAGGTGCGCTTGCGCCACAAGGGAGGTTGCTTCGTAGTCGGCGGCATGCGTGTGTGGGTTGCCCATGTAACGCTCGGTGTAGTGCGTGTCGTACAGATCCCATTTGGTGACAGGTGCACCGGCAACTGCAGCATGAAACATGTCGGGTGCACGAAGCACAGCAAGTGCAGCCAAGTAGCCACCGAAACTCCAACCACGAATTCCTACGCGGGTCGTGTCGGCACACGGCACCAGGCTTGGAAGTTCGCGTAGTACTGCAATTTGGTCTTCGAGAATTTTGGTCGCGAGATCATGATGCACATCGCGTTCCCACTGTGAACCACGGCCTGGCGTGCCGCGACCATCGGCAATGACAACACAAAAACCTTGGTTCGCAAACCACTGTGAAGCAAAGTATGCGCCGCGTGCTGACACCACTCGTTGTGCATGTGGGCCACCGTAAGGGTCAAACAAAACGGGAAGAGGGGAGCCATCGTGATTGTGCGGCATCACGATCGCAGTTGCAATTTTATTTGCGCCTATGCGGTGCAGTGTCACATTTGGGGCCACAAGAGAAATCTCGGCATTGTTTGTGATCTCATGAACTCCGTTAACGCGAGTGACCGTACGTTTTCCATCAAGAGTTGCACTACGAATCACAACTGTGTCAGCGCCAATTGACGCTGTGTGCACACCTGGTTCGTTGGTGAGCGAAGACACAGAGAGATCAGAGAGTGCACAGCACATTACGTTTAGCACCGTTGGATCCATAATTGGGTTTGCCCCAAAATAGATTGCAGTTGGCGTTGTTGCGATGATGTTTCGCACCTGAATTTCACTGTTGGTTACAACATGATCGTCAATGGCAAGTGTCCGAACACCATTATGTTCACAAGTCACAGCGAGCCGACCATCTGCAAGCAATGCTGGGCTACCAGCCACTAAATCGATCCAGTGTTCGTCTGTTTCAGTATGAATCGTTTGGATCAATCCAGAGCTTGTATCGACTGAACAGACTTCAAGTTTGGTCTGTTCACGATTTTGAAGCGAGATAATCAAGCCGTGACTTGTCCATTGAACATTGGTGAGATATTCAATTTTGGATTTGCTCCACTGAACGTCTATGCGAGCGGTTTTGTTACTCGAATTGTCGATACTGAAAATATGTAATGAAACATCTGCGTTGGGAGTGCCTGCAAACGGATAACGATGTGGTCGCGGATTGGTTGTTGGGTTTGCTGGATCTCCAATCCATGTCATCACAACGGATGAATTATCAACCCGACACGCCGCTATTGAGTTGCTGTCAGGCGACCACCAAAATCCGCGTTGGCGTCCCATTTCCTCGCCAGCAACGAACTCTGCTTGACCCCACGAGACTTCGGCATTTGGCTGGTTCTCTGTTGCGATAACTGTTTCTGCTCCAGACAAATCACAGATACACAGTTTGCTGTCACGAATGTAGGCAATGAGTTTCCCATTTGGGCTCAGTCGCGGATCAAAAATTGCATCGGATATTTCGATCTGGCGAGTGCTCTTTGAAATGAGGTTCGTAACAAAGAGTTTTCCGGCAACGCAATATGCAGCGTTCAGCACATGTTCATCGCATGAGTAGCTCACGATTCCTGATGCACCTTCACGTGTGCGTTCGCGACGTGCTTGCTCTGCTGCAGTATCGCGTTGTGAATCATCGGCATGCTGTCGGGTGGTTGTTTGCAACGCCAGCATGTCGGCAACACACGTTTCGACCGACGTGGCGACATCTAGAACATAAAGCGAATTCACTGAATCCGAGCCACTCAGTGATCTGCAGTAGACCACTCGCGCACCATCAGGAGATACAACAATGTTGCGGGGTTCGCCAAGCGTTAGTCGTTGCGTTCGCGCATACTGACGTGGAAATGTGTCAGTGGTTTGCGACAAAATCTGTTATCCGATCTTGATGTCGCCGGTTGCATCGAGAGAGATTGTTTTTCCAACCCACTCGTTTTCACACATTTCTTGCCCAAGTTGTGTGTTGTCGCTCGTTGCCCAAGCTCTGCGACCATCGGCCAAAAGTACTGCTGCACGTACTTTCTCGGTAGTGCCATCGCGGTCGTGCATCACGCTGTATGCCTCGACTGTCGCTGAACCTTGCGCTTCAACTGCTGTTGCAACGGCTCGACGGGGCAGCGAATCAACTTGATTTTGCGGTGATTCGTGCTGGAAGCCTTGGGGGTTTGGTGTAGTTGCGTACACGCCAAATGCGTGTTTCGTCGCGTATCCACCGTTGGCCCAAACCAGACCAGTTTCTAGTGGTTTTTCACGCAACTTCGTCATAGTCGTTGCAATTGCGTGCATCACGTAGTTGTTGAAGGGTCCACCTGCAAACGAGAGTCCACCTGTGCAGGTGAGTTGTCGGTCGAGCGAAACACCGAGTGACTCTGCACCAAGTTGCACAGCAGATGGGAAGCATGAGTAGAGATCGAGATTCTCAATTTCGTCAATAGATTTTTGTGCGAGTTCGAGTACACGTTGGCCGCCTATACGAATCGCAGGTGTGTCAGTAAATGAGTAGCGATGTGAAACGAAATTGTGTTCGTGACAGTCGGTTCCTGCGTGCAGAAAAATCCATTTGTCGCGTGTAATACCCAATGCTTCGGCACGCTCAACTGAGCACATCACTAATGCAGCAGCCATGTCGACATCATTATTTGAGTTCATCAACTTTGTGTACGGAAAACCGATCATTCGGTTGCTTTGCGATGGCGTGCGAATTGTTTCTGCGGTGTAGCTCTGTTGAATCCATGCATGTGGATTGGTTGCGGCAACATTGCTGAAGCGCGACCACAATTCACTGATGTACTTCTGGTGTTCTGCAACTGTTCGCTTGTCGCGGTAACGCAAGGCAGTTTCAAACATTGGGTAGATCTCGATTGGCAGCATGATGTTGTGAGCCAATTCAATTTCGTGGTTCATGACGAGGTCTTCGCCAAGGGCCGTTGGTGCTTGACCTTCTTGACCTTCTTGACCTTCTTGACCTTCTCGACCTGCTTTTAGCTCCATCCATGGCAATGTCATTTGTGCAGCGCGAGCCCGGCGGCGTGACCTAAATGATTCTCCACCGGTTAACACGATCATCTGTGCGCCGTTGTCGCGAATCTGCAGCGCAGCACAATTGACCAAGTACTGCGGCATATTGCCACCGTGTGGCGTAAGACCGTACTCATTGGCACTCATCTCGAGCATGGTTGCAATATCGCGAGCGGGGTTAGCGTTTCGGGTTGACAGCGAGCGAACTACGCGCAGCGCATCGATTGGCGCTGAATTTTTGGTGCCCGCGACTTGTATTCCTGCATCGGTAAATGCTTCGCGAACTGCTTGCGACATCAGTTCAATTGGTCCAGCAGCACTCTCGAGATTGACCTTGTGTTGCGAGACCTGAGCTTGACCGACAAGGATCGGCGTGCGTGGGTCAATCTTATTTTGGCCGGATGTCACTTGGTCAACTGTATATATCTAGAGAAATAAGCGAAGTATTGGTTGGGTTGCTCGTGATCTAGGATCGTGCGCAGTGAATAGCCCACAGATACAGACAATTGCAATCGGTTCAGACCATGCAGGATACGAACTCAAGGCACACCTGGTTGAGGTTTTGACAAAGGCTGGTCACAAAGTTGAAGACCATGGCACACACTCCACTGATTCGATTGACTACCCACCAATTTGTGCCGCGGTTGGTCGTGCGGTACGTGATGGCAAAGCCGACATGGGCATCGTGTTGGGTGGAAGCGGACAAGGCGAGCAGATCGCAGCCAACAAAGTTCGCGGAGTTCGCGCAGCTCTGTGCAATGACGTTTACCTGGCAGAGATGGCGCGCTCACACAACAACGCCAACGTGTTGTCAATGGGTGGGCGAGTGGTCACGTTTGAACTCGCAGATCAAATTTTAAATACATTTCTCTCAACACCTTTCGAGGGTGGTCGACACGAGCGAAGAGTTGCACAATTAACCGAAATCGAAGAACAAGAAGGAAACCGATAATGCCTTGGCCATCTGAAACATCCCGAGATACCGAAACTTTTGGTTACATCGATGAAGAACGCAATCGTCAAATTACTGGCTTGCAGTTGATTGCGAGCGAAAACTTCACATCACCTGATGTCATGGAAGCAACCGGCTCGGTGCTCACAAACAAATATGCGGAGGGCTATCCAACAAAGCGCTATTACGGCGGTAATGCGGTTGTCGACAAGATTGAAGCGCTTGCGATTGAGCGTGTCAAAAAACTTTTCGGGGCGGATCACGCAAACGTGCAACCTCACTCTGGCGCAAGCGCCAACATGGCGGTGTACTTGGGACTCGTTAAGCCCGGAGACACCATTTTGGGTTTAAGTCTCGATCACGGTGGTCACTTGACCCACGGTTCACCCGTGAATGCCAGTGGAATTTTGTACAACTTCAAATCTTTTCGTGTTGGAGCCACTGATGAGCGTTTAGATTTTGATCAAATTCGCGAGTTGGCCCTCGAACATCGTCCGAAGATGATTGTTGCGGGAACAACTTCATATCCGCGCCGACTCGAGCCAGAGCCGTTTAAAGCGATTGCAGATGAAGTTGGTGCCTTGATGATGTTTGACATCGCGCACATTGCCGGACTAGTTGCTGGAGGTGCACACCCAAACCCAGTTCCGTTTGCAGATGTCGTAACGTTTACAACGCACAAAACATTGCGCGGCCCTCGTGGTGGTTGCATTCTCACTACGTCTGCACATGCTGCGGCAATTGATAAAGCGGTGTTTCCTGGTAGTCAGGGCGGTCCGCTCCAGCACGCAATTGCTGGCAAAGCAGTTGCATTTCATGAAGCTATGCAACCGAGCTTCAAGGTGTATGCCCACCAAATCGTCGCTAATGCATCAGCGCTAGCGGAAGCATTGGCGCATCAAGGCTTCAGACTTGTCTCTGGTGGTACAGATACTCACATGATGGTTGTCGATTTGCAGCCCTTTGACAGCGAATTGACGGGCAAGGAAGCACAGCTGGTGCTTGACCAAGCTGGTATCACGCTGAACAAAAACAACATTCCAAATGACCCACGTAGCCCGTTTGTCACTTCTGGGGTGCGCATCGGTGTTCCATCGGTGACAACACAAGGAATGACCGAGAAAGAAATGCCATTGATCGCTGAATACATTGCGACGACATTGCGCGGTCGAAATGACCCTGCGATTGTCGCGGAGGTGCGCGCAAAAGTTGCCGCATTGTGCGCCAAGTTTCCGGTGTATCCACAAGTCAAGAAATAATTTGTGATTGATCTCAGCGGCTACCTAATAGTTGGTGGGTGCGCCGCTGTTGTGACTGCAGCAACGACGCCGGTCGTCGCATATGTTGCTCGTCAAAAAGGTTGGATGGCAGAACCAGACGAGAGACGTTCGCATCCGGTTGCGACGCCTGATGTTGGCGGCATTGCATTTTTCATTGGCTTGCTTGCTTCACTCGGACTTGCTTCGCAGATGGACCGCTTTTCCAGTTTGTTCCAAAACAACTCCGAATTAATCGGGGTGCTCATTGCTGCAGTTGTGATTTTTGTGCTGGGAATTTTTGACGACATTCGCGAAGTTTCAGCGCCGATGAAAGTAACTGGGGTAGTGGTTGCAGCACTCGCGCTTGTCGCTTTCGGTGTCACAATGTTTTTCTTTCGCGTGCCCTTTTTGGATGTGTTCATTTTGCCCAATGACTGGATTCCGTTGTTCACAGTTTTTTGGTTATTGGGAATGACACAGTCGATCAACTTGATCGACGGTCTCGATGGTCTTGCCGGTGGAATTGTCGCTATCGCTGCAGCTTCGTTCTTCGTGTACAGCAAACACCTTGGTGACGTCGGCTTGTTGTCTGAGCCAAACATTGGCCCGCTGATTGCAATTATCACGCTAGGTATTTGTCTTGGCTTTCTACCTTTCAACTTCAACCCGGCACGAATATTTATGGGCGACTCAGGTGCTCTTATGCTTGGACTTCTGATGGCAGTATCGACGAGTGTCGTAGGTGGTCGTGCCGATCCTCAATCTCAAGACTTCAGTGGCCAGACATATTTTTTTATTGCTCCTCTTTTCATTCCGTTATTGATTCTTGGCGTACCAATTATTGATGTGATCTTTGCCATATTTAGGCGCACACTGAGCGGCAAGGGTTTGGCCACCGCTGACAGGGGACACTTGCATCACCGCTTGATCGCACTCGGTCATGGCCCACGTCGAGCAGTCGTCATTCTGTGGCTTTGGACCGGTCTGTTTTCCGCATTTGCTTTGTACCCAGCGTTGTCCAATAAAAACCCCAATTTGTGGCTGGTTTTGCTGGCAGCGGTCTTACTCATTGGTTTCACGATTTTTCACCCTCAGCTGGTGCGGCATCGCGATTCGGTAGCTGCCGAATAGGAGCCCGTTAGGGCACACAATTGCACGAGCAATTTGGTCGCAAGTCCTTATTCCGTCTAGTTTGTTCATAGTTTCACAAGCGTCTGGGATGTCCAAGTAGATGAATTTTTTGACAAAAAGAATCGTGCCAAAAAAGAAGGCAAAAAAGTCAACGCTCACTGGATCAAGCGACTCTCTGGGTCGTGGTCCAGAGATGGCCATCAGCGTTTTGGTGTTCACGGTCATTGGTCTTGTCATTGACTCGACAGTTGGGTCAATGCCGATGTTTACGATTGGCCTCGTGATTTTTTCTGTTGTCGGAAATTTTGCTCGTTTGTATTACACCTACGGCACACACATCGAAGCGCTTGCCGAACAACGTTTGCAAGGAACAACAAGTCACCAGCAAAAGAGTGTGGCTAAATGAAAAGTGATGACCCGCAGTACACGTCGGTGTTATCGATGCACGACACCGGCCCTGCCCCCGAGGCTGCCATTGTGCGCGACATCATTAAACGAGGCATGTTTGTTGCACCAGTAATCATCGGTGTGAGCGCCTTTTTTTGGGGTGCTCACGGCGCATGGTCTGGGGCGTATGGCTTGGCTATCGTTTTCGGTAATTTTGCGGTCGCAGCGTGGATGGTTTCGTATACGGCCAAAATCTCCTATGCCCTGATGATGGGCGCAACATTGTTTGGGTACATTTTCCGATTAGCAGTCATCGCTGCGGCGGTGTTTTTGGTTCGCAACGCCTCATGGGTCGAGTTAGTGCCCTTGTGCATGACGATTGTCATCGTGCATGTTGGTTTATTGTTCTGGGAAATGCGCTATGTTTCTTTGTCGCTTGCTTTCCCCGGCCTCAAGCCAAAACAGAATTCAACCCAAGACCAACTTCTTAACCAGTAGCCCAACTAGTCGATCAACAGGATGACCACAGTGTTCTCAACTCAACTCGCAATCAAAGCCTCGGTGCAAGTACTTCAGAAACTTGCACCAAGCGCTGAAGCCGGTCGTGGTTTTAGCTTTCCACCGATCAACACAATTCTTCGTTGGAAAGATGTAACGCCTGGCATTAACAAAGTTGTGATCATTTCAATTTTGAGTGCTGTTATTGGCACCGTGTTGTTTTTGGTTGCTTCATCAAAAGATGCACGCAAGGCTCCTAAGGGAACACGCAACCTTGCAGAGATCATCGTTGAGTTCATTGAAAAAAACATCATCATGGAAACAATGGGCAAGAGTGGCATGGGCTGGACGCCGTTCTTGTTGACAATGTTTATCTTCATTTACTTGTGCAACTTGCCAGGAATTATTCCGTTCATTCAAATGCCAGCAACAGCACGCATGGGCGTTCCTGCGTTCATGGCGCTGCTCGTGTGGGTTGTGTTTAACGCAACTGGCATTAAGCACCAAGGTCTTTTTGGATACTTCAAAAATGTGTTGTTCCCACCGGGCGTTCCAAAAGCGTTGTACGTCTTGGTGACGCCGATCGAACTGATTTCAACACTTGTTGTTCGTCCGTTTTCGCTCGCCGTTCGTCTTTTCGCCAACATGCTTGCCGGTCACTTGTTGCTCGTCATCTTCGCCTTGCTTACACAAGCACTCATTCAGGCTGAGACTCAACGATTCTTTTTAATTCCAATCGGCATTTTGCCATTCGGCCTGCTCATCTTCTTGACGGCCTTCGAGATCTTGGTTGCGTTCCTGCAGGCGTACATCTTCACGGTGCTTACCGCGGTGTACATCGGTGGAGCGGCGCATCCAGAGCACTAAGCAGAAATTTTTAAATCAAGAGTTACCCACATAACAACAAAAACAAATAGGAGATAGAAACATGGAAGCATTAACACGAATTGCACATGTCAGTGCACGCGTGGCTGCAGAGCTCACGCCAGCTGAACTGAAAGCAAACT
>JBIIAC010000032.1:0-10116 GCA_044240045.1 Ilumatobacteraceae bacterium | reverse complement strand
GACTCGCCCGCCCATTCGCTGGCTTCGTGTTGCTCTGTAAATTTGGTGTGAGTTGTTGGTTCGCCACGACGAGTTGCAGACCCGTCCATTACATCGTCATGAAACAACGCACACGCGTGTAGCAACTCAAGCGCTGCACCAGCATCAACAACACGTTGATCCGTTGCATCGCCACCAGCACCCACAAAACCCCATGTGCAAAATGCGGGACGAAGTCGCTTGCCTCCGGTGAGTACAAGTCGGCTGATCTCGGTCAGTGGGGGACCAAGGTCTTCATCAATCTCTGTCCAACGCGCGTGCTCAAACTCAAGCAATGTGCGCAGCCGCACGTCGACCCGCGCTGCAATGTGCGCAAGTGTCTGTGGGGCCTTTGGTGCAATCATGGCAAAAACTCTCTACTTAGTCAGCTTCAAGTTGCGAGACAACTTCTTCAATGCGCAGTTTTGCTTTGCCGATTCGTTCACGGCATAACTCAATTAATTGCGATGCGCGTTGTACATGTTCGGCAAGCTCGTCCACGTCTACGTCGTCGCTCTCTAGTTCGGCCAAGATCGATTCGAGCTCTTCAATCGCTTCTGCGTAACCAGTGTTTGCGTCAAGCGTGCTTGCCTTCGCTGCACTTGATGCAGGCTTTTTTGTTGATGCCACTATTTTCCTTCTTTCTCAATCGATTCGATAGCGCTTATTGAAGACCCGTCCGCAAACGATGTGACCAGTTGTTGACCAACTGACAACTTTTTAACACTGCGCACCACTTCACCCTTGTCGTTGCGAGTAATTGACCACCCGCGAGCCATGGTATTGACTGGGTCAAGCAGTCGCACTCGGTCGGCAATCGCCTTCACCGTCATGGTTGCAATACCAAGCACTTCTGCTGGTCGGCGGCGCACTCGGTCTGCCTTTACATCCAAGTTGCTCAACGAGCGGGTGAGTGCGGTGGTCACCAGGTTTTTTGCGCCGATTGCCGTCTCGCTCAAATTGTGTTCTGCTGCTTGCAAGAGTTCACTCGCATTGCTGGCAATGTCGGCCCATGCCTGTTCGGTCACTTGCACAAACTCTTGGACCACCTGGACAACACCTGCAGCGCAAGCAGTTGGTGTTTTAAACGCCCTATACGCGACTTCGTCAGCAATGCTGAAGTCGACTTCGTGGCCAATGCCCGTAAACACCGGCTTGTCGCACTTGCCAATTGCGGCCGAGATCTCTTCTGAGTCGAAAGCCAATAAATCAACTTTTGATCCACCACCGCGCACCAGCATCACAATGTCAATGTCATCGCGACGGCCCATGCGTGTAATGGCGTCCACAATTGTTGGCACCGCAGCATCGCCCTGCACCCGCACATCATGCACAAAAATTTCAAATCCAATTCCCGAATTTTCAAGCTCATGCAATGTGTCCGCATGCGCCGCGCTACCAACACTGGTGATCAACGCAATGCGAAGAGGCACAACAGGCAATGCAACACGACGGTTGGCGTCATAGAGATCATTCTTCTTGAGTCGTTGCACGATTTCGTCGCGCTGGCCAGCCAGATCACCGAGTGTAAAGCGTGGGTCGATGTTGGATGCCTTAAAACTGAATGAGCCGCGGTCGGGGTAGATATCGCCAACACCAAACAACCGCACCTTGATGCCATCAGCAAGAGTTAAGCGATGCTGATCGAGCAATGGTTTCATTTTCTTCAGACTGAATTCCCACACCGCCACATTGAGCGAGGCTTTTTTGTCGCCACTGCGTTCGACAATGTTGAAATAGGTGTGTTTGCCACGCCCGTTAAAGCCTTCAATCTCTCCCTGCACCCACACGCCTGCACCAAAAGCGTTCTTCAACACGCCATTGACTACATCAATAAATTGACTAACGGAAAGTGTTGGATCTTCCTCAGGCAGCAAAGTTGCCTCCAGCCCTCACCTGGGATGCATAAAAACCATTGACCGCCATCAACTCGTCATGCGTACCTTGCTCGGTTACGCGACCTTGGTCGAGCACCACAATGCGATCGGCATCGCGAATAGTTGACAGTCTGTGCGCAATCACAATCGAGGTGCGGTTATGCATCGCAGCTTCAAGTGCTTGCTGCACCAACACTTCGCTTTCATTGTCAAGATGGCTCGTTGCTTCATCGAGAATCATTACGGCGGGGTCTTTGAGCAGCAGGCGGGCAATGGCAAGCCGTTGTTTTTCGCCACCCGACAGGCGATAGCCACGCTCACCAACCACGGTGTCGTAGGCGTCGGGGAGTGACGCGATCACGTCATGAATCTGTGCCTGCTTGCAGGCGTTGACCATCTCTTCGCTCGTTGCATTTGGTCGGGCATACAACAGATTGGATTTGATGGTCTCATGAAACATGTGTGGGTCTTGCGATACCACACCAATTGCCGCGCGCAACGAAACACCGGTCAGGTCGCGCACATCGTTGCCATCTAGACGCACAGACCCACTCGTCACGTCGTACATACGCGCAATCAACATGGCAAGCGTGGTCTTACCCGCACCACTTGTGCCAACGATGGCCACGGTAGAGCCGGCATCAACACGCAACGACACGTCCACTAATACATCGGTGTCGGGGTCCGAACCCTGCATCACGCCAGCCAACTCGAGCGAAGCAATCGACACACTTGCACCCGGTGGGTAACGAAATGCCACGTGATCAAACTCAATATTGCCAAGCGGTTTAACGATGTCAATTGCGCGGGGGCGATCTGTAATTGCAACTGGTGCATCAAGCACTTCAAATACGCGTTCAAAGCTCACGAGTGCAGTCATCACTTCAAGTCGAGCATTAGTAAGACCAGTGAGCGGCTGATAAATGCGCTGCACAAATGCAGCCATTGCAACAAGTGTGCCGATGGTGATTCCACCGGAGATCACCATAAAAGCGCCAATGCCATAAATAGCAACAGCACCAAGTGCTCCAACCAAGCCGAGTGCTACAAAAAATACACGTCCATACATTGCGCCGGTAATACCAATGTCGCGCACGCGTGATGCGCGGCCACCAAATGCATCTACTTCTTCGCGGTGTCGGCCAAATAGTTTGACAAGCATTGCACCAGAAACATTGAACCGCTCGGTCATCTGCGTGTTCATCGATGCGTTGAGTCCCATTTGTTCACGCGAAATGTCTTGCAGTCGCACACCCACACGGCGAGCGGGGATGATGAATACGGGTAGCACCACAAGCGAGAGCACAGTGAGCCGCCATTCGAGCGCAAGCATCGCGCCAAGTGTTGTTACCAACACCACCACGTTTGACACGACACTGCCAATTGTACCCGTAACTGCGGTTTGTGCTCCGACAACATCGTTGTTCAGTCGACTTATCAGTGCGCCAGTTTGCGTGCGAGTAAAAAAGGCGATCGGCATGTTCTGAACCTTGTCAAACAATGCGACACGCAAGTCGTAAATCAAACCTTCACCGATGCGTGAGGAATACCATCGCTGCACAATTGACAGAATCGCATCACCCATCGCAACGACAACCAAAATAATGGTCAGAATGACAATGCGTCGTTTGTCGCCAGCAGGTATTGCTGTGTCAACAATGGTCCGAAACAGCAATGGGGGAATGAGCGCAATTACGGCAGAAAAAATAATCGAAAGTAAAAAACCGATGATTGAGCTTGAGTATGGGCGGGCAAACACCATCACACGACGCATTGATGTGCGGCTTACTTTGGTATCCACAATTGCCGATTTATCACCAGGTATGAGGTGGTGTGGTCCCATTCGCATGATGTCAGGCTAAGGCAATGTCACTGGTTCACTCGTGCGGGTGACAAGTCTCCTTCTAGGCTGAAACAATGAAATCTCGCTCGCGGAATACGCGCAAATTCACTCTCGGTGCGGTTATTACGGCGTTGCTCGTACTTGCCAGCTGCGGCTCTAGCAGCACAACGAACACGGCCTCAGATGACCTGGCAGCAACTTCAATCGCGCCGACCTTTGTAGCAGCAAGTTTTGTTTGGAAAGCCTGCGATAATTCGGCATCGACCACAGTGGTCCAGTGCAGCACACTTAAAGTTCCATACGACTACGACAATCCATCCGCTGGCACATTTACGTTGTACGTCAAGAAGCGACCTGCGACTAACCCATCTCTGCGCATTGGCTCGATGATGGTCAACCCAGGTGGACCTGGCTTTGGTGGAAGTTCACTAGCCGATGACGCTGATTACTATTTCAGCACCGACCTCACCGACCATTTCGACATCATTGCGTGGGACCCACGAGGCACAGGATCCACTTCGCCTTCGGTCGATTGTGTTGACAACTATGACCAATATTTTGGTCTTGACTCTCCGCCAGATACGCCGGATGAAAAGCAGGCTCTCATTGATGCTTCGCAAGCATTTAATGACGAGTGCATGGCCAACTCGGGCGAGATTCTCCCCTACATATCCACGCAAGCAAGCGCCACCGATATGAACAGCATTCGCCAAGCATTAGGCGAAGACAAGATCTCCTATTTCGGCTTTTCATATGGATCTGAACTTGGCGCAACATGGGCCACCATGTTTCCGCAAACCGTTCGAGCCGCGGTGTTGGATGGCGCGGTTGACCCAAATGCAACTTCTGCTGAAGCAGGCATGTCACAAGCCAAGGGATTTGAAGGACAACTCACAACGTTCCTCGCTGCATGCAGCAAAAATAGCGCGTGTGAGTTTTACAACGGTGGCAAATCAGAGGCTGCTTTCGACTTACTACTGCTTGAACTTGATTCACAACCGATCGTGGTGAGCGCCGATCGCACACCGGTTACTCAAGGTGTTGCTTTCACTGCTGTTACTCAAGCTATGTATTCCGATTACTCCTGGTCACAACTTGAAAAAGCATTGGCGGATGCACAAAAGGGTGATGGCGCAGGGTTACTCAAGTTGTACGACGATTACTATCAGCGCAAAGACGACGGCAGTTATGGCAACGAACTTGAAGCGTTTCTTGCAATCTCGTGTTTGGACGACCCCGGTGCAACAAGTATCGAAGAAGTTGATGCCGCAGTGCCAGCATTTATCGCTGCTGCTCCCCGACTAGGCGCCAACTTTGGCTACGGATACTCATGCGCACTTTGGCCGGTGAAACCAGCAACAAAAGTTGATGCCAATGGCAACGGTGCCGGCCCGATTGTTGTGATTGGCACAACAGGAGACCCAGCAACACCACTTGAATCGACACGCAAGATGGCGGCGGCACTCGAACAGGGCGTCTTATTGATTGTCGAGGCAAATCAACACACTGGGTATGGCGCTAATGAGTGCATTAATACTGCGGTTGATTCATACTTTATTAAATTGACCGTTCCAGTCAGCGAAACAACCTGCAAGATCTGACAATTCGGCTCACCTGTCGGGCAGTCTGACACAGGTAGAATTAGTGCAGTGACAGCATCCGGCCACGTAACTCTTGTTGATTGCACGCTGCGCGATGGCGGCTATTACAACGACTGGGACTATTCGAACGACGTTATTGCTCATTACGTTGACTCAATGGTGCGCGCAGGTATCGACGTCGTCGAGATGGGCTTTCGGCAGATCAAAGCCGACAGATACCTCGGTCCAACAGCCTGGACAACCGATGAGTTTCTCGATCAACTGAAGATTCCAGCTTCCATCATCGTTGCGGTGATGATGAACGCAAAAGATGTGGTGTCGTCACCCGATGCACGCCTCACTATTCAAAAAATGTTTACCGCCAAAAGCAAGTCTCGCGTCGACATGATCCGCTTTGCAGCAATACACAGCGAAGTCGAACCACTTGCGCCAGCAGTTGCCGAGTTGCAACAACTTGGCTACAAAGTTGCTCTCAACTTGATGCAAGTATCTGATAGGTCGATGCAAGAGATCGCCGCGTTTGGCGCGCAATGCAAAGCGATGAAGGTTGATGTTGCATACATCGCCGATTCGTTTGGTGGTCTGCGTCCACATGAGATTCCACCAATCATGACTGCGCTTGCCGAAGGCTTTCAAGGACCAGTTGGTTGCCACCTACACGACAACATGACTTATGCGCTTTCCAGCACGCTTGCTGCTGTTGATGCTGGCGCAACCTGGGTTGACTCAACAGTCCTAGGCATGGGTCGTGGGCCTGGCAATGTGCGCACCGAATATCTCGCACCCGAACTCAAGCGACTTGGACGTAGCAACATTGACGTAGCTCCACTTGTCAACCTGGTTTCGCGAGACTTCACCGACTTGCAACGGAAGCACGAATGGGGCTCCAACCTTTATTACTTCTTGTCGGCCAATTACGGCGTCCATCCCACTTATGTAATGGAACTCACCAAAGATGGTCGCTACTCACCATCCCAAATCGTTGGTGCTCTCGAACACCTCAACGAACATGGTGGTGCACAGTTTGACCTCAAGCGTTTGGTTGGCATCACGGCTGGTCGCACCGCTAATTACGCAGGTTCGTTCGATGCAACCGATTGGTGTGTTGGCAATCAAGTTTTGATCGTTGGCCCAGGCGAGGAAGCGCGCACCAAGAAGGCTGAACTCGAACAATTTATTCGCCAGCACAAACCAATCGTTATTGGTTTAGGGGCGGTTTCAATTGTTGACGCATCTTTGATTAATGCTGTTGCGGTGTGTCATCCAGAGCGCGCATCTGTAGAGGCAACGGCCCTCGCCCAACTGAAATGCCCCGTGTTTGCACCGGCAAAGTTGTTGAGCGAACTCGACATCAAAGTTGCCCTGCCTCGCGACGTCGGCGTGTTAGTTAACGAAGGTACATTCGTCCTAGAAGGAAACCAGGTCACAGTCCCACGACTTCTTTCTGCTGCCTATGCACTAGCAATTGCTGCTCAAGGTGGAGCAAAGCGCGTCATGATTGCAGGCTTTGACGGATTCGTAACAGACGATCTGCGCTTCAAAGAGATGGATGATGTGTTCCAATTGTTTGCTCAACTCAACAGTGCGCCACAAGTTGTTTCCATTACGCGCACCCGTTACAACGTCGAGAAGTCTTCGATGTCTGCTCCACTCTGACGTGTCTCGCTCAACAGACGACTTCCTTGTTGTAATACCTGCACGATTTGCATCTTCACGATTTCCTGGCAAGGCGCTTGCCGATCTTGGCGGCAAAGCAGTCGTGCAGCGATGTTATGAGCAGTGCCTCAAAGCAGTTCCTGCAGCACAGATAGTCGTTGCAACCGAAGATCAGCGCATCGTGGACTTTTGTGTTGCCAACAACATCAATGTGGCCATGACAAGCGATCAGTGCATCACGGGCACCGACCGAGTAGCCGAAGTTGCTACCCAACTAGAAGCATCTTGGTATATCAACGTGCAGGGTGACGAGCCATTTCTTGATCCTCAAGGCCTTACGCAAATGATCGATGCGGCTCAATCCGCAAATAGCGATACTCACATCATTTACGCTTATAGCCCAATCACAACAGAAGAAGATTTTCGTAGCGTCACCGTGCCAAAAGTTATTTGTTCGCTTGATGGCCGGCTCATGTATGCAAGCCGCGCCGCAATTCCAACAACAAAGGCATTACAGTTCGTGCGAGCCAATCGCCACATTGGGATGTATGCATTTACTGCCCATGCACTCACCATGTTTGCTTCGCAGGGCACCAAAACCCCGCACGAAGAGCTCGAAGACATCGAGATTTTGCGCTTTGTGGAAATGGGTATGACCGTACGGATGGTCCAAGTCGACTCCGTGGGCATTGCAATTGACACACCCGAAGATTTAGACCGTGCGAAACAATTTCTTGCACGCAACCCTCAATAATTGCTAAGCGAGACTCACCAAGTCGAGCCACTCGTTGCTGAAGTAATCCACTTGACCGTCAGGCATTAACAACACTTTTGTTGGCGCAAGTTGCTCCACAAACTCGGTGTCGTGACTCACCAAAATAATTGCACCCTTCCATGCCGACAAAGCATCGGCTACGGCCTGACGGCTCGGTGGATCAAGGTTGTTTGTTGGCTCATCGAGAAATAGCAGGTTGTTGCGACCAACCATCAACATGGCAAGCGCAAGTTTCGTTTTTTCTCCACCCGACAATGTGGCCGACTCTTGAAAGACTTTGGTGCCCGACAACCCAAACATGCCGAGCATGCCGCGCAAATCTGTTTCGGTGAGTCCGAGGCGCACAGGTGCGTGCCTGCGCATGTGATCAATCAGTGAAGCTTCTGGGTCAAGATTGTCGTGCTCTTGGGCAAAGTACCCAGTTGTTACTTGATACCCAAACTCAACTTCGCCACCGTCCGACTTGCTTTCGCCGGCAAGCATCCTTAACAACGTAGTTTTTCCTGCACCGTTGAGACCAAGCACCAACAATCGCTCTCCACGACCCAAGTCAAAACTCACATCATGAAAAATGTCTGGGCCACCAAAAGTTTTGCGAAGGCCTGTTGCCGTGATCACTGTTTGTCCAGCAGTTGGTGGTTCAGGAAAACGCACTTTCAGTTTCTTGTCTTTTGTTGGGCCCTCAACTTTGGTGTCTTCAATGCGAGCGATGCGCTTCTCAATGCTGTGAGCCATTGCGGCTTTCGAGGCCTTTGCACCAAAGCGATCAACAACGCCTTGCAACCGTGCCATTTCTTTTTCCTGCATCGATGCTTTCTTCGCACGTCGCGCTTCGTCGGCTGCACGAGAAGATAAATACTGCGTGTATGTACCGCGATATTCAACAATTGACCCAACAGATTCTTCTTGAGGTCGGTCAAGGTGCAACACGCGCGTGATTGCTTCGTCTAGCAACTCAAGGTCGTGACTGATTACTAACAACGCCCCACGGTATTCGCGCAAAAATCCCAACAACCAAGTCTTTGCGTCAATATCCAAGTGGTTAGTTGGTTCGTCAAGCAACAACGTGTCACTACCTGCAAACAAAATTCGTGCGAGTTCAACTCTCCGACGCTCGCCACCCGACAACACACCAATGGGTGCATTAAGGCGATCTGGTTTTAACCCAAGACCAGCAGCTATCGAACGGGCTTCGCTCTCAGCGGCGTAACCGCCCTTCGACGAAAATTCGTCTTCGGCTTTTGAAAACTTTGCGATGTTCTGCGGGGTCGGCGACTCTTCCATCGACAAACGCAACTTCTCAATGCGCACCAAGTCTTCATCAATGTTACGGCCGGACAAAATGTGCGAGATTGCAGTGTGTGATTCGCGTGCGCCAGGAATTTTTGGATCTTGCGGCAAGTATCCAAACCCACCCTTGCGCAACACTTTGCCGGCGTGTGGCTCTACTGCACCGCCGAGCACTTTAAACAGCGTGGTCTTACCAGCGCCGTTGCGGCCAACCAAGCCAGCCTTGTCGCGCGGCATCACGGTAAAGGACGCTTCCTCCACGACCATGCGTCCGCCAATTTCGACGGAGAGACCTTGGACTTGTAGCACCCACTAAGAGTGTCAGAGGTATGACCCACCAACAACCTGTAACAAAGAAATATGGCGGAAGGGGTGGGATTTGAACCCACGGTGGGCCTAAACCCACGACGGTGTTCGAGACCGTTCCATTCGTCCGCTCTGGCACCCTTCCGTTTTGGAAGGCTATCGGCGTTAGTCGGAGGTGCGCTTTTGAGCGAAAAACTCTTTCAACAACACCGTTGCCTCATGCTCACACACACCATGTTTCACAACTGGATTGTGGTTAAGCCGAGGGTCACTGCACACGTTGTACAAACTTGCTGTTGCTCCACCTTTGAGGTCCGCTGTTGCATACACAAGTGTCTCTATTCGTGCATTGATAAGCGCGCCTGCACACATTACGCATGGCTCCAGTGTCACGACAAGCGTGCAATCATTCAGTCTCCACCGGCCAAGTGCACTGGCTGCATCGCGTAATGCGAGTATCTCTGCGTGAGCAGTTGGGTCGCCCGTTGCCTCACGTTCATTGTGTCGAGCTGCAATGATCTGACCGTCGTGCACAACGACAGCACCAACTGGCACATCGCCAGAGCTGTTGGCTAACTGGGCCTGTTGCAGAGCAACCTGCATGGCTTGTTCGTGACTGATACTCATGGCGGAGGAGGTGGGATTCGAACCCACGGAGACTTGCGCCTCACACGCTTTCCAAGCGTGCCGATTCGGCCGCTCTCGCACCCCTCCTTGTATTACGACTGAAGGTTATCGCCGATAAATCAA
>JBIIAC010000110.1:0-2864 GCA_044240045.1 Ilumatobacteraceae bacterium | reverse complement strand
GTGTTTACGACATGCGTCAGAAAAATGAAGCATCGAAAAATCCTGCTTGGGCGAGCGCTCATTCTCAGTTTCCAGCAGATTCTTACGGAATATGTTGGTTTGATTCATTGCCTCAAGCTGACAGCGTGGCGGTGAAATTACTCCCCTCACGTGACGGCCAAAATGGAAAGACGAGCGACTACTGCAAATAGGTTGTGTAGGGATTGACCCTCGACCAGGTGATTATTGATTAATTTACGCGGATGTATTCGCGAATTCCTTCACGAACCTTGTAGTCAAACTCTCCGGCAATGCGAAGGTGTTCGAGGTGTGCGTATGTTTCGCTGTCAGCCATCGTGCCTTGCGCGCGAGGTGAAAATAAGTGGCCTGAATATTCGGTCACGGTGAGCGGCTTATCGAGTTCGCTTGCCACTGTCCGCAACTTCTCAAGTCGACCTATGTGGTGTTCTTTGATTTGGTCGCAACGTAATGCAAGATTCGCAAAAGGCAATCCATGAGCTGGTAGCGAGATTTTCACTTGTGAGCCAAATGCACCGACTTTGTCGAGGGAATCAAAGAAACCTTTGAGAGGGTCGGTATTTTTGGTCATGCCCGAAATATGTGGCGTGATTGTTGGCAGCACATGATCGCCGCTCAGCATCACACCGGCTTCTGGATCAAATAAGCAGAGGTGATCTTCGGTATGTCCAGGCGTGTGAATGGCCATCCACTCGCGTCCTGCGAGCGAAATGTGCTCACCTTCGGCGAGTCTGATTGTTGGTTTTGGCGCACGAAACAATGTGGGGAATCGGCTCGAGCCTTTGTAATACATCTTGCGACGCCACGGCAGTGAGCGCCCAGGCCCACCCCACGGTGTTTCACCAAATGGAATGCGCGGAGCGGCAGCCACGGTCTCAACATCAACGTCATCTGGTTCAGTCGGATCAAAAAACATTCGAAAACTTTCGTGCGTAATAATGTCGGCGCCCGTTTCGGCACGAAGTCGGCCAGCGCCACCGAAGTGATCTGGATGACTGTGCGTCACGATGATGGAGTGCACTCGCTTGAGTGGCACGCCTATCTCGGCAAGTCGGCTATTAATTGCGCGCCAAGTTACTTTGCCTGGCAAGCCAGGATCGACAACGGCGACTCCGCGCGAGTCTTCGAGCACATACATATTTACGTGGCCAAGACCAGGCATATCAATGGGGAGTTGAGTGCGCAAAATATTTGGTGCAACTTCGGTGATTTCTGTAGTTGCAGGTACTTGCTCTTGTTTTGTATAGACCTTTTCGCTCACGCTCGCACTCAGGCCTGACTGTTTTTGCTGACAACTTCGGTGACAAATAATTTGTCGCGATAAAACTGCAACTCACGAACGCTCTCTTTGATGTCATCCATCGCGCGGTGTGAGCCACCTTTGTTTGGTCGATCGATACCAACTTTTGGATACCAGCGCCTGGACAGTTCTTTAATGCTTGACACGTCAACACTGCGATAGTGCAAATAGTTTTCAATCTCTGGCAAATACTTGGCAAGAAAGCGTCGGTCGGTACCAATCGAGTTTCCACACAGTGGAACCGATCTTGCTTCGGGCACATGGAGCGCAATAAATTCGAGTGTTGCTTTGCCAGCTTCTTCAAGCGTCACGGTTGAGGTCTTGATGGCTTCAAGGAGCCCAGATTTTGTGTGCATCTCAACAACGATTGGCTGCATCAGGGCAAGCGCCGAATCGGGTTGATGAATGACGAGATCGGGGCCCTCGGCAATGATCGCCAAATTGTCGTCGGTAATCAGGGTGCCTATTTCTACGATCACATCTGTTTCTGGGTCAAGCCCAGTCATCTCAAGATCCATCCACACCAGCACGCCATGCAATCTAGGCGTATTGTCGCTGTATGACTCATCAGCCCCTCCTGGTCGCTGTCCAGCGCCTCGATCCCGATTTGCCCCTTCCAGCCAGAGCCCACAACGGAGACGCAGGCGTGGACCTGTATGCGCGTGAGAACGCTCTGATTCCAGCCAAGGGCGGGCGGATACTGATGCCCACAGGCTTGGCGATCGTCGTTCCGTTTGGATTTGCCGGTTTCGTCGTGCCCCGAAGTGGATTGGCTCTCAAGCACGGAATCACACTTGTCAACACGCCAGGCATTATCGACAGCGGCTATCGCGGTGAACTCAAAGTGGTGATGATCAATACTGATCCGACGGTGGATTATTTGGTGACACGTGGAGATCGCATTGCGCAACTACTTATTCAACGTATTGAAACCATTGACTGGAATGAAGTGGAAAGTCTTGATGGCGAAGATCGCGGTGGCGGGTTTGGCCACTCCGGTCGTTAGTTAACGCTTGCTTGGGCCTCTGCTGACGAGCACACCATCGTTTTCGAGTTGTGCAATTTCTTCACTACTCAAGCCTGTGATTTCTGAAAAGATCGTATGGTTGTCTTCGCCGCGATATTTGGCGTCACCTTGTGTTGAAGTGTCAGAGCCGGAGAAGTGCCACGGACTATTTGGGATGCGCACTGTGCCATTGCCGCGATCACTGACTTCGACGACTGCTTCGCGCTCATGTGCCCACTGTGTGTCTGCCAACTCGCCGACACTGCGCAATCTTCCAACCGCTAGTTGGTATTGTGAAAGTTGGTTTTCAATCTCGTCACTCGTTGGAACAGTTTTTGCCCACGCCTTCATGACGTCCATCAGTTCATCAAAATGTTCGAGTCGTGTCGCGACGTCACTAAATCGTGCATCATTCAACAATTCAGGTTGCTGCATTGCTGCGACAAATAAATCAAATGTTCCACGCTCTGCTGGATGTCCACTCACAACGACCATTGATCCGTCTGCAACAGTCAGCACGGGGTAGTCGGCAGGTTGAAA
>JBIIAC010000031.1:0-10209 GCA_044240045.1 Ilumatobacteraceae bacterium | reverse complement strand
CGGCAGTACGAGCCTCGGGTCAGGCAAAAAAATCCAAACTTTCAGAGAACGATGTTTGGATTGCAGCGACCGCAATCAACCAGGGGGTCCCACTCGTGACTCAAGACCGAGCGTTCGCAAGCATTTCAGACCTTGAAACCATCTTTGTTTAACACGATCTACTAAACCTTTACTTATGCCAATTCTTCACGCAATCATTCTCGGGTTGGTGCAGGGGCTGTCCGAATTTTTGCCCATCTCGTCAAGCGGACACCTGGCATTGGTGCCCTGGTTGTTTGGATGGGATGACTTTGGCAATCTGGCCAATGGCGCTGCAGTTGAAAAAGCATTCGATACTTCATTGCATTTGGGCACATTGCTTGCGGTGTTGTTTTACTTGCGACAAGAACTCATTGGCTATGTGCGTGAGGGCGTGCGTTTGATCGTTGCACCCAAACGCGCAGACAAACAGATGGGCCGAAGGGCGTGGCTCTTTGTTGCATCAGCGATTCCTGCTGGAATTGCCGGCGCAATTGGTGAGCAATGGGTGACCGACAAACTCGGTTCGCCAGTAATGATCGCTATTTCGTTGATCGTCTTTGGTCTTGTGTTGTTGTGGGCCGACCGCTTGGCCGGCGAGCGCACAGAAAGCTCGTTTACCGCGCGTGATGCAATGCTGATCGGTCTTGCCCAAGTACTCGCTCTCAATCCGGGCACCTCGCGCTCTGGCATCACCATTACTGCAGCACGCAAGTTTGGTTTTTCTCGCGATGCTGCTGCGCGAGTGAGTTTTTTGATGAGCGTGCCAGTGATTGGTGGAGCAGTGTTGTTTAAGTTGGCGAAACTTGCCAATGACGGCATTCCAGAGGGCTTGCTCACACCGATGATCGTGGGCATTGTTGCTGCAGGAATCTCTGGTTGGGTAGCCATGTGGGGCATGATGCGCATGTTGCGCAGCCGCAACTTCAATGGTTTTGTTATCTATCGAGTAACAATTGGCGTAGGTGTGTTGCTTCTCGCTGCTAGTTCAATCCGCTAGACGAGTTCGCTAACTCGAAACCACCAACGTCGCGTCACCAATTGCTGCAGCGCTTGCAACTGCCGCAGACAATTCTGCCGGCACAGCGACTATGACACCGGGTGTGTTTTCGATCAAGCTGAGCACGAGTGCGTCAGCAGCAAGCACTATGCCATTAGCGATGATGTCGACATGATCGCCAACTTGCATAGGCGGTAGCGCCGCGGGTGGCACGATGGCTACTGATCGAAAACCAACTGGTAGTTGCAGTTGATTTGAGGTGCTCGTGCCTGTGTTGGTAGTGGTGAGTAATTCGCCAATCGAGATTGATTGTTGAGCGACTAAACCAAATTGCAGATCGTGCAGGGCGGTTGGGGCAACTGCAGCGCGGGGAAGCGTGCGCAGACTAAATAATTGAGCGGTGATGATGTCGCCTTGTTCAATGCTGCGTGTGGCAATGAGCACTGGTGTCGTTAAACCAAGTGATGTTGTTGCCGATTGCATTCGTGACAACGTCATAAAGAATGTCAACCCAGCACAACACACGAGACCCGCAATGACTTGTTGTCGACGACGATTGTTTCGGCATAACGCCAAATAGTTGGCCGCGCTCATTTCGCGTATGCGCACAATAACGGGAGCAATGGCGATTACAAGTTTGTGTAGCGATGCCGGGACAAGTTTGTTGATCATGCATTGTTGTGTGCGCGGGGCACACAGAAAATGCGGGGAATTGAAACTGCGTTAGGGCGCTGGCGTACTGGCTGGTGCTGCCGGTGTTGGAGCGGGTGCCGCTGCTGGGGCAGCAGTTGTGCTCTCGGATGACGCTGGAGCCGACGAGCTTGTCGAAGATGTTGATGCAGTGGTTGCGCTGCTCGAAGTCGATTTACTGTCGGTCTTGTAAAAGCCACCGCCCTTAAATGAAACGCCAACAGGGGTGAATACCTTTTTGACTGGCTTTACGACACCATCTTGGGGGTGGGCAAGCTCGGTCAATGGGTCATCGGTGAAAGCCTGATAGACCTCAATCGTCTCGCCAGAATCAATGAATTTGTAGACATACGTTGGCATCAGGTCAACAATTCTAGGATGCAAGGGTGGCAATGCACACAGCTGTTATCCCCGCTGCAGGGTTGGGGACGAGATTTCTGCCTGCGACCAAGGCTGTGCCAAAAGAATTGATGCCCATCTTTGATACGCCTGCCCTGCAACTCGTGATGGATGAAGCAATTGGGGCTGGGTGTGACCACATCGTTGTGGTGTCAAACAAAGCCAAGAGCGGCATTGAGGCGTACTTGGCGCCTTCTCCCGACGTGGTCAAGCGAGTGCGCGACAGTGGTCGCACCGAGTTGGCAGATCGACTTTCGCTTATTGGTACCGATGTCAAGATCACCGTTGCTTATCAAGATTCGCCGCGCGGCCTTGGTCATGCAGTTGCGTGCGCGCGTCAAGCAGTTGGCAACGAATCATTTGCGGTGTTGTTGCCCGACGAATTAATGGGCGATGCATCGTTGTTGACACAGATGTGGAAGATGCACGATGCAGGTGGCAATCATGTTGTGGGCCTCAAGCAAGTGCCGATGAGCGAAGTGAGTGCATACGGTTGCGTAAAGACCACTGGTGCACCTGACAAAGACGGTGTTGTCACAGTTACTGGCGTTGTAGAAAAACCTGCGATCGCTGAAGCACCAAGTGATCTCATCTTGATTGGTCGGTATGTATTAGGTGCCGACATGTTTGACATGCTCGACACACTTGCGCCAGCAAAGGGTAGGGAAATCTTGCTGACCGACGGACTTCTGATGGCAGCAAATGCAGGCAACTTATTAGGTGTGGTGAGTGATATCGATCGCCATGACACTGGAACGCCGATGGGTTGGTTGCAGGCAGTGATTGAGATTGCGCTGAAGCGCAAAGATGTTGGTGCAGAACTCTCTACATGGTTAGAAGGAAGATTCAAGTGAGCAAACTACAAGTCACGATTGATCCAAAAGAAGTTGGTATGTCGGCAGAGCGACTCAAGCGCATCGACGAACACTTTCAGCAATATGTAGACGATGGCAGGTTGCCTGGTTACACCGTTGCAGTGGCTCGCTATGGACAAATTGCACACGTGAGCACGTATGGCATGCGTGACATGGAAAGCAAGCTTCCAACCGAACTTGACACCATGTATCGAATTGCGTCAATGACCAAACCAATTACCTCGATTGCATGCATGATGTTGGTCGAAGAAGGAAAATTGCAACTGACCGATCCGGTGAGTCGATTCATTCCTAAATTCCGTCACACCCAGGTGTATGTAAGCGGCACGGCGGAGAAGCCAGTGCTCGCGCCAATGAAGGAGCCAATGCGCGTTTGGCACCTTCTTTCACACACTTCCGGTCTGACGTATGCCCATAATTATTCGCATGTCGTAGACGAGATGTATCGCAATGCTGGTTTTGGTTTGGTTTCTCATGGCAATGAGACGCTTGAAGAGATATGTGACCGCGTTGCAGACATGCCGCTTGTTTTTGAACCTGGCTCATCGTGGATCTATGGCGTGTCAACCGACGTATTGGGTCGCGTTATTGAGGTTGCATCTGGGATGTCGTTGAATGACTTTTTTCAAACGCGCATCTTGCAACCGTTGAAAATGCAGGACACGAGTTTTTGGGTGCCCAAAGAAAAACTGTCACGTTTGGCTGCGGTATATACGCCAGACGAAACCGGACTGAAGGCAGTGCGCTTGCCGTCGATGGAAGAGTCGGTGCTCACCAAGCCATCAGCCTTTTCAGGCGGCGGCGGGTTGGTCTCAACCGCGTATGACTACTGGCGATTTTTACAGATGCTTGAAAATGGTGGCGAACTTGATGGTGTTCGATTGATCTCGCCAACAACTCTTGACCTGATGACGAAGAATCATTTGCCAAACAATCAAGACGTCTCGCAATTTGGTCGCGTTGTAGGCGAAGAGGTGTTTTATGACGGGCTCGGTTTCGGTCTTGGTTTTGCTGTGGTGATTGATCAGGCAAAAACGAAAGTTGCTTGCCCCGATGGCACGTACAGTTGGGGCGGAATTTTTAGTACCGCATTTTGGATTGACCCTGTCGAAGAGATCACCGCAACGTTTTACACGCAGCTGATTCCTTCAACGACATATCCGATTCGTCCATTTTTACGCAGCATGGTGTACGGCGCAATTATTGAATAGCGGTAGTTAGTCGGCGCGAGAAAACGCACCGGGTTCGTCAATTACAAAACCAAACTCGTCGACACTTACTTCAACTGTTTTGTCTTGTAGCAAACTGATGTACTCCCAGCGATGAGTGTCGAGCCGCGTATACATCTGCGGCACTACGGTGACTCCAAGTGTTTCGATGTCGACTGTGATCACGTTTTGGGTCGATGAATGCCCAACATGCAGTGGCAGTCTGTGGATCAATATCGAATTGGTAAACGGTGTGCCGGGTAGGTCGATGTCGATGCAACCATCAAGTTCAGTGCGATGGTCTCCATTCATTTCGCCCCATCTGCCGTGGCCGTCAGTTGCAAGCCACAAGTCGGGCTCTTCCATGTCACGAAACAATAAAAACTGTTGCACGACCCACATTGCCGACATGCGAATTACGAAGTGGGCATTTTCGGAGCCCAGAACTCCGTTGGCTGTCCAACCCTCGTTTTCCCACAGCAAGTCGACGTGACTCGAGTGAGGTTCGACAACGTGTGTCCACGATGCGCGGTGACCTGATGCGGGGAGCGCCAAATAATGGGCCGGGGAGCCAGCGTGCGAATTACTCATAGTTACAGCCTGTCATGTGGCGGTACCGTAGCGAGATAATGATCGCGATTCATGAGGCTCAACAAACAGTGCTGGACGCATGTGGCGTGCTCGCCCCTGTTGCTACATCGTGCGAGCTGATGTCGGGCAGAGTGCTGGCACAAGATGTGGTGGCGCCCGAGAATGTGCCACCCTTTGCCAACTCGGCAGTCGATGGCTACGCAGTGCGCACTGCCGATACACAAACAGTGCCAACTGAGCTTGTAGTTATAGACACAGTTGCTGCAGGTGCCGAACCAAAGATTGCGGTAAGTGCTGGTCAGGCAATACGCATCATGACGGGTGCGCCAATGCCGCAAGGTGCTGATGCGGTGGTGATGGTTGAAGACACGCAGCGTGTTGGTGATGACCGGGTCTCGATTGGTAAAGCCGCAAAATTGTATGACGCGATTCGTGACGCAGGCAGTGACGTAAACAAAGGTGACACTGTGTTTGTTGCTGGAACTGTGCTCAATGCAGCGGGTGCTGGCGTATTGGCGAGTGTTAACGCGCGAACGGTGAAGGCATACCCGCGTGCACGTGTTGCGTTGTTGTCGACCGGGGACGAATTGGTGACCGATGGATCGCCACTCAAGATTGGGCAGATTCGTGAAAGCAATTTGACGATGCTTGACGCGATGATTGCAGCTTCTGGGTGTGAAGTGATCAACCTCGGAATTATTAAGGATGATGAAGCACTGCTTGAGCGAGTTTTGCTCGACGTAATTGAACGATGCGATGCAATCGTTACAAGTGGTGGCGTGAGTATGGGCGACTTTGACGTAGTCAAGGCAGTATTGTCTCGCATCGCAAAGATGCAGTGGATGCAACTTGCGATTAAGCCCGCAAAGCCATTTGCGTTTGGACAACTTCAAGCATCAGATGGTCGTGTAGTGCCAATTTTTGGATTGCCAGGCAACCCGGTTTCTTCGATGATCAGTTATGAGTTGCTTGCAAGGCCGGCATTACGCAAAATGATGGGGCACACACACGACTTGTTGCGCCCAACAGTCAAAGCAGTTTTGGATGCACCGATTAAGCGCAAGCAAGACGGCAAAGTGCACTATGTGCGTGTGTTCGGCAGCTTTGAAGGTGATGGCCGATTGCATGTGCGTGACACCGGTCCGCAGGGGAGTCACCAACTTGCGTCAACTGCCCTTGCCAACGGCCTTGCATACGTGCCAGACAGCATGGGCATTGAGGCTGGCGCCGAAGTCGATGTCTATGTGATTGGTGATTTGCTGGGCTAGCGCTTTGCCACATGCCCGTAGGCTGTTGCAATGGAATTGATCGATCCATTTGGACGCACCGTGCGCGACTTGCGCATCTCGATTACCGATCGCTGCAATTTTCGCTGTACCTATTGCATGCCTGCAGAGGGCATGAAATGGTTGCCTCGCACCGAAGTGCTGACGTATGAAGAACTGCATCGCCTCGCATCTATCTGTGTGAACCACTTTGATGTCGACGGCATTCGCCTCACCGGTGGCGAGCCAACAATGCGCGCACACTTGCCCGTATTGGTGCAAAAACTTGCAGGACTCATCGTGCCTGCAACTGCTAATTCGCCGCGAGCAGGCAAACCAATCGATCTTGCAATCACTACTAATGGTGCAACATTGCGACTGATTGCACAAGAGCTGCGTGAAGCTGGGCTCGAGCGAATCAACATCTCGATCGACACACTGAAGCGCGAACGCTTCTACGAGATGACTCGACGCGACGAACTCGAGCATGTGCTTGACGGTATAGATGCAGCCATTGCCGCTGGTTTTTCGCCAGTCAAACTCAATGCGGTTGTACAACGCGGCATTAATGATGACGAGATTGTCGACCTGGCAACTTTTGGTCGCAACAAGGGCATTGAAGTTCGTTTCATCGAGTTCATGCCACTCGATGCGCAGGGCACATGGGAAAACAATCAGGTTGTAGGTCAAGACGAGATCGTTGCTGCAATTGCTGCCGTATATCCGCTTGAACTCATGCCGGCTCGTGGCGCTGCACCTGCTGACCGCTGGCGCTATCTCGACGGCAAGGGCACAGTTGGTGTTATTCCATCAGTGACCAAACCATTTTGCGGTGACTGCGACAGAGTGCGCCTCACTGCAGACGGCCAATTTAGAACATGCTTGTTTTCAACCAATGAGTTTGATCTACGCGCAATGTTGCGCGAAGGTGCAAGCGATGATGCGATTGCGGCAGAGATCAAACGCGCAGTTGGCACCAAGTGGGCGGGGCACAACATCGGTAACGTGACGTTTGTGCGGCCGCGTCGTTCAATGAGCCAGATAGGTGGTTAGTCATGAGTGATTTACAGTTTTCACATCTCGATCCAGCAGGCAATGCCCGCATGGTCGACGTCACTCCCAAAGAGGCAACGCACCGTCGTGCAGTTGCGCGTTGCAAAGTATTTATGAAGCCCGAGACAACCGCTGCGATTGCCAATCGTGAAGTGAAAAAGGGCGACGTTATTGCGGTTGCTCGAGTCGCCGGTATTCAGGCTGCAAAGCGCACAAGCGACATGATTCCGCTGTGCCATCCACTGCTCATCGGTGCGGTGCACATCGATTTTGAGATCGCCGACGACTTCATTGCCATCGAGGCTCAAGTCAACACAGTCGATCGCACTGGGGTTGAGATGGAAGCCCTGCATGCATGCAGCGTGGCCGCGTTGACCATCTATGACATGTGCAAGAGCGCCGATAGAGCCATGGTGATTGGTGAGCTGACGCTGTGGGAGAAGTCGGGCGGCCGCCAGGGCCTTTACCGACGAGAAGACTAGCCAGGCCAATAAACATAAGGGTTTGGGCTGTAGTGACAGATCAAATTACCCCGTTGTTGTCCCGTTTGTAGCAATTTTGTAGTCATTCTGTAATACACTCAATCCACTCATGAGCAAATTGATTTTGATCATCGTCGGCGCCGCATGGCTCGCAGTTCTCTTGCCTCCAATGGTTCGAGCAAAATTGCACGGCAGCCCTTCCAACTCGGTGAGCAATTTCCGTCGTCAGTTGAATTCACTTGAGTCTTCGGGTGGCCGCAGCCAGCAGGGTCAGTTGCGCAACATGGCACGCCCACTTGCCCCGTCGCAGCAATACCGCAATGCAGCTGCTCGCACCTCGCGCCCACAACAGGGTGCCTTGAGCAACCTGACCGGCGCATTGATTCGCCCAGAGGGTGTACGTCATCACCGTGCTCCTGCAATGTTGACCCCGCAGGCCATGGTGCGCCAGCGTCGCCAAAACTTGGTGGTTGGCTTGGCAGTCGTAGTTGGTATCTCGTTGTTCTTGGCATTCACGACCGGGTCGACCGCAATTGTCTACCTGTTTACGGTCAGCCTGCTGGCCTTGGTCGGTTACTGCTACGTGTTGGTGCAACTGCGCATCAAGCGTGAAAACGAGCGGTACCTCCGTCAGTTTCGACGCGTCGCCTAAAGCCGCTGCCCGCTAGGGTTTGCTTGCAAATAGGGGCTGTAGCTCAGTTGGCAGAGCGGTACGTTCGCAATGTACAGGCCAGGGGTTCAATTCCCCTCAGCTCCACGCCAACGGCGACACAACACGAACAGGGGAGCAAAAAGTGGCACTCAGTTGGACAGAAGCAAACGCAGCAGTAACTGCACCTGGACAGATTTTTGAATTGATCGATGCTGAAGTGATGGGCATCAAGACGCAAATTTTTAAGAATGCGCCGGCGCACCTCGGACAAGTTTTTGCTGGCGCACGTGGCCATGGCGACAAAACCTTTTTGGTTTACGAAGGCGAGACCTGGACGTTCGCCAAAACGATGGAACATGTTGATGCACTTGCGTCATTACTTGTCAATACTTACGGAGTTAAAAAGCGCGACCGTGTGGCAGTTGCAATGCGCAACTATCCAGAATGGGTGATCTCGTTCGCTGCAATCATTTCAACAGGTGCAGTCAACGTGTCGATGAACTCGTGGTGGACAGAAGACGAGATGAATTTTGCACTCGAAGACTCCGGTGCAACCGTGTACATCTGTGACGAAGAGCGCTATGCGGTTGGTGCCGCAACGTGTGCCAAGCACGGAATCAAAGTCCTTGTAGTGCGTACCGACAAACCAATGCCCGCAGGCGTTGACAAGTGGGAAGAAGTCTTGTCGCTCGGTGTCGCGCATCCTGGTGCAGAGATTGACCCAGACGATGATGCAACAATTTTGTACACCTCGGGAACAACTGGCCGACCAAAGGGCGCGGTGTCGACTCATCGCGCAATCGTGTCGTCGCTGATGGCGTTTTCTTCGCGTAATTCTGTGCTCACCTTGTCCGGAACCAAACTCAAGGAAATAACTGGTCCAGAAATTCCAACATCGTTTATTTTGATTGTGCCGCTGTTTCACGTAACGGGTTGCGTGCCCGTGATGATGAGCTGCTTTATTGGCGGCCTCAAACTTGCAATCATGTACAAGTGGGATGCCGAGAAGGCTCTTGAGATGATTGAGCGTGAACAGATCACCAACTTTGTTGGTGTGCCAACGCAGAGTTGGGATTTGGTCAATTCGCCAGCCTTCGACAAGTACGACACATCAAGCCTTCGTGCAGTTGGCGGCGGCGGTGCACCATCACCAACAAGCCTCGTGGGCAAGGTCAATGACAAAGTCAAAAACGGAAGCCCGCAATTGGGTTATGGCATGACCGAGACCAACGCATTTGGCCCTGGTATCACCGGCTCTGACTACCTTTCACACCCAACTTCAACAGGTCGTGCAGTGTTGCCAATGCGTGTCGAAATTCGCGATGAAAATCTCAATTCTGTGCCAGTTGGCAAATCGGGCGAGATCTGGTTCTTTGGACCGATGTTGATTCGTGGCTACTGGAACCGTCCTGATGCAACAAAGGAAACACTCGTTGACGGCTGGTTGCGCTCAGGCGACTTGGGTCGTCTTGACGAAGATGGCTTCGTGTATGTCGAAGACCGCGTGAAGGACATGATTCTTCGTGCAGGCGAAAACATTTATGGCGCAGAAGTTGAAAGCGCAATTTATGAGCACCCTGCAATTCACGAAGCTGCCGTATTTGGTGTGCCGCACGAGCGTCTTGGCGAAGAAGTTGCGGTTGCCATTTATCCAAACGACAACATGATTATTACTGCAGATGATCTGTGGGCATTTCTTGACAACAAGATCGCGAAGTTCAAGATTCCTACACAGGTTGTAATCATCAACGAGCCACTGCCGCGTAACGCTGCAGGCAAGTTTTTGAAGCGCGACTTGCAACAACAAATCGTTAAAGGAACCCTCGTTCCTACAAAACGATAATTACTGTTCTTCGGGCGGCCGAATGTGCCGGAACTGGGCGAGTAGCATCACGTCATAGATGATCTTGAGCACTGCAGATACAAGTAGTGGCCATCCAAAATCGGAATGATCGAGCATCCAACCTGCAGCAATT
>JBIIAC010000109.1:0-2897 GCA_044240045.1 Ilumatobacteraceae bacterium | reverse complement strand
AACCGTTTGGCCCCACCACTACGGTGACACCTGGTTCGAGCTCCATCACGGTGGTATCAGCAAAAGACTTGAAGCCTTTGAGAGTCAGCGATTTGAGAAACACGTCAATCGGCGAGAATAGTAGAAGAAACGGCTTTCAGTAGCATTTTCGGCTTTTTCAGCGCTGACAGACCGCGCAGTAACAGGTAGTGCGCCCCGCAACCGTGGTGCGCGAGATTCGGGCCTTGTTGCATGTCAGACACAACTCTCCCGCTCGCCCATACACACGATGCTCGTTTTGATAGCTACCGGTGTCTCCCATCACGTCCACATATTGAGAGTCGTCCAGGGTGCTGCCTCCAGAGGCCACTGCATCGCTCAAAATCTGCACAATTGCTTCATGTAATCGCCTAATAGTTGGCATCGATAACCGTTCTGGCACCCTGCTCCAGCGCAACCCAGCACGATGCAAAATTTCATCGGCATAAATGTTTCCGATACCGGCAACCACACCCTGATTGAGCAGCGTGCCTTTAAGATTGCCCCGCTTTCCAGTAAATCGTTGGCGCAATATCTCCGGCGTGAACTCATCGACAAGTGGATCAACACCTAGTCGCAACAGTTCTGGCATCTGTTCGGCTAATCGATCCGGATCGAAAACGACGACTTCGCCAAATGTGCGTGGATCGACAAACCACAATTCACAAGGTGGCTGTTTTCCGAGCGCTTCTAGATGTAGCACCACATGCGTGTGAGGTAATCTCTGTGCGCCAGATTCGGCAATGAGCACTCTGCCACTCATGCGCAAGTGAATCATCATCTGTTGACCAGAGTCGAGTGAGCACAACAAATATTTTCCGCGTCGACCTGCATGCGTGATCGTCGTTCCAGACAACCCATCAATCAATGCTTCGCGACTAGTGCGCCTGACTGTTCGTTCGCGACCTACTTCGACACGCGCAATACGACGACCCACCGCAGCTCGCTCTATCCCGCGCCGAACTGTTTCGACTTCCGGTAACTCGGGCATTGTGGCTACTTAGTTACTGCTTTTACTGCTGCTCATTGTCATGTTCGCGATGCAGCGTGTCGCATGCAATTTCGGCAGCCAATTGTTCGGCAACTTTCTTTGAACGCCCTTCACCGCTGCCCATCTCGCGGTCACCTACATACACGGTTGCAAAGAACACCTTTTCGTGATCTGGACCTTCGTCGGTGACCCGATAGTGCACGTGCTCTTCCAGCAATCGTGAAGCCAGTTCTTGCAAACGAGTTTTGGCATCGAGTCTGTCGAGGCCACCCATGGCGTTGTCAATTGCATGAGACATCAATTGCGTCACCACACGGTGCGTCACAACCGCACCCGCGTCTACATACACAGCACCAATCACTGCTTCGAGTGCGTCTGACAAAATCGAAGTCTTTTCGCGGCCACCAGCAGCATCTTCACCTTTGCCGAGCAACAAATGATCGCCCAGACCAAGATCGGCGGCAATTGCACCTAGTGCGTTTGCATTCACAACGCTCTTACGCAAGTCGGTCAGTTTGCCTTCTTGAAACTCGGCATGACGTTGATACACAATGTCGGCAACTACCCAACCGAGCACGGCATCGCCCAAAAACTCGAGACGCTCGTTGGATTCATATCCATCGTTTTCGGAAATCCACGAACGATGTCGCATTGCGGTTGCGAGCAATGTCTCATCGGCAAAGCGATGCCCAATTCGCTCGGCCAACGACTCGAGCAAGTTGCTCATTTCGGTTGTAATGCCTCTGCAATAAGTCCGACCATGTTGCTCTCCACCATCTCTTGAGCAACTTTGATGCCGTTGAACATGGCGCGTGCACTTGACGAGCCGTGCGAGATGATGCATACACCGTCTACGCCCAACAAGATCGCGCCTCCAGTCGAATCTGGATCGAAGATTGAATATAGATCGAGCAGTGCCGGCATGATCCCGTCTGCATGTTCTTTGTATTGAGGCGCCCCAATTGCCGCGAACAGCGCCTTAACAATTGAGCGCATTGAACCCTCGAGAGTTTTCAATGCAACATTGCCGGTGAATCCGTCGGTGACCACCACGTCTACGGCATCGGTCATGATGTCGCGGCCTTCTACGTTGCCGATGAAATTGATATCGCTGCACGCCTTAAGTAACTCATAAGACTCTTTGCGCAATGTGTCGCCCTTGCCTGGCTCTTCGCCAATCGAGAGCAAGCCAACTCGCGGCTTGTCGATACCAAATCGCACTCGCGAATACACCGAACCCATGATTGCGAATTGCGTCAGCCATTCGGCTTCCACTTCTGCGTTGGCGCCAGCATCCAACAACACAGTGTGAGTGCTGCCAGGCACAGGAATCGGTGTGGCAATTGCAGGACGCTTCACGCCTTTAATGCGACCCATCCGCAATAGAGCCGAAGCCATCGTTGCCCCGGTGTTGCCGGCAGAAATCATCGCGCTTGCTTTTTCGTCACGAACTAACTCGGCAGATTGCACAAGTGTTGAATCTTTTTTGGTACGCACCGAAGACGCTGGATCTTCGTGCATGTCGATGAACTCGGTGGCAACATGTAGCGGCAAATCGCCAATGTCAAAACGCGTGCCGAGATCGGCAGGACCAACTAGGAGAACTGGGATACCAAGAGCAGCAGCTTGCTTCGCTCCATCAATAATTTCGGCAGGGGCTTTGTCGCCACCCAGCGCATCAACCGCAATGGGCAGCATAAATTTGCCCGCGATAAATTAAGCGACGTCGACGGCGATGCGACCCTTGTACCAACCGCAGTTTCCACACACGGTGTGTGGCAACTTTGAAGTTGAACAACGTGGGCACACGCTGCGCGATGGTGCACCAAGCTTCCAGGCGCCTGCCATGTGGCTGTGGCCCTTCATTTTGGATTTCTTTTTCTTTGGA
>JBIIAC010000115.1:0-2912 GCA_044240045.1 Ilumatobacteraceae bacterium | reverse complement strand
TTCAATTGAAAGGTCGGCCCGCAGCTTGAACGGGCCGACACGATCTTCCAAAACAGCTTCATAACTCTTTAGCGGTTCAATCTCCTTCAATTCGGAGAGCAATGGGAGAAAGCTAGAAACCAATTGCACATCTTGCAGTTGCTCAAAAACTTCCGATACACCACGATTTAGCTCAATGACTGAGGAGATTGCACCCTTGGCCATATGACTAGCCGAGCCTTCGGCGAAGTTCTGGCAATACTTCGTTGCCCAAAAGCTCGATTGAAGCAAACCATGTCTCAAAGCGCAGACGGAGGTCAAAAACTAAATGGTCTACGCCGACTGTTGCAAACTTCAAAGTCTGCTCAATCACTTCTTCAGGGTTTCCAGCAATCAGAGATCCTTCGATATCTGCTGCAGTCTTGAATTCACCGGACTCTGGCTTGGACCACCACTTGCCACGCTTATTCGCCCATGCGATAAGCCCGTCAACATTGAGGCCATCCCATGCCAATTCACTGCGCGAGGCAATGGATGTTGGAGGAATAACTGCAACTGTCGGCAGTGGTCGTCCGTTCTCTTTGACCAAACCCTTCATTGTCTCTACTCGGTCATGAATTGTCCTCAGTGTTGTTCTGCCAGGCATCCAGCCATCGGCGTATTCGGCAGCCAGACGAGCGGACTTTGGTGTCGCGCCGCAGTACCAGAATGGAACGGGCTCGTTTGGTCGAGGCTGAATAGTTACGTTTTCAAACGAGAAAAATTGATCTGTGTGACTTACATTGTCTTGAGTCAAAAGCTTGCGGAGAATTTCTGCGTTTGAACGCACCATCTCGACACGATCGTAATTGTCCCATCCGATGACCTTGAACTCATTGTCAAATGTTCCTGCACCCCAACCCATGATCAAACGGTCGCCGAGCAATTGAGCCATAGTTCCAATGGTCAGTGCTGTATGCACTGGGTGGCGAAATGGAATCAAAGATCCAGTTCCAAGACTGATTTTTTCGGTTACTGCACCGATTGCAGTGAGTGTTGTCAGTGCTTCATAAAAGTTTGGGTCTGGGTTTTCCATCTCACCGTGTGGCTCAAACACCAGGTGATCTCGAACCCATAGCGAGTCAAAACCGTAGGATTCGGCGAGCACGGAGCCGTCAAGCAACATTCGCTTGTTTGCGTGTGAACCAAAGTGTGGTAACAAAAGTCCGAATTTCATATTTTTCTCCTTGTTTACGTTGTTTGAATAGTTTGACTTGTTGATTAATTTAACTTTTAAAGCGTTGGTCGAGCCTGTTTTCCATATCCAGGTTTTCCAGTTACTGTTCCGCCAGCAAAAATATCTTTGCCGCGAAGAATTGTTTGAGCAATCGATCCACTCATCTCTCGACCGTGGTACGGACTCCATCCGCACTTTGAAAGTCGGGTCTCATTCGTGATCGTTTGTGGAAGATTTGGATCGTAAATGACGATGTCGGCATCAAATCCAGCTTTCAAAAAACCCTTCTTCGCCAGTTTGAATTCGGTAGCTGGACCTTCTGCGACGACGCGTGCGACTGTTGTCAATGGCATTTTGCCACTTCGCGCACTATCAATCAACAATGGATATTGTTCTTGAATTCCTGGTGTGCCAGTGTGACATGCCCAACAATCTGCCCAGCCAACTTCCTTGTCTTCACGAGTGTGAGGGGCGTGATCGGATGCAATCATCTGAATAGTGTCGTCATTGAGCGCTTCCCAAAGTGCGACTCGGTGATGATCCTCAACCGCGTACGAAAGAGCATAAGGACCAAGTCTTTTCACATCATTCCATGTAGAAAGGAACAGCGCCCAGTGATTTACCTCGCTACTTACATTTACGCCCTTGTCTCTGTAGAACTTTACAAGTTCAATGCCGCCGATCGTTTGCATATGAACGAGATGTAATTTTGTTCCGGTCGCTTCCGACATTCTGAGAAGAGTGCCAATTGCGGTGTCCCAAATGATGCCGTTATTTGCGGCATAGGTTTTGGCATACGCCTCTGGACTGCGATCGCCGTTCGCCCAATACTGTTGTTCAATAGAGGTAACAATTGCCTGGTTGTGCGGGTGAACCATGAATGGCAAGCCAGTTGGCCGGATTGCCTCAAACATCCTAAAAAGATGCCCTTCATCCATAATTCCACTACCCGACGGATGGGGATAGTTTCGACCCGAGTCGATAACCATGAATACTTTGAATGCAGCAATACCGGCATCAGCAAGTTTGGCAACTTGTGAAGTATCACTAGGCAATGGGTTGTGATTCCAGTCGATGATTGACTTTGATCGATAGAGATCAAAAACTTCATCAAGATTCTCACGCGTTTGCGTAACTGGATTTAGGTTTGGCATTCCAAAACCTGTGGTCACTCCACCTGCTGCTGCAGCAGTTGAACAAGTCACGATGTCCTCTTTATAAGTGAACCCCGGCTCGCGGAAGTGAACGTGTACGTCGATCATTCCTGGCATTATCCACTTGCCAGTTGCATCGACAACATCAGCGCCTGGATCAAATTTGACTGAGCCAGAATCAACAACGTCAAGAATTGATTCGCCCGAAATCAATACATCGGCGATTCGTGACTGCCCGCCTGTAATCACAGTGCCACCAACAATGGCCCTATCTATTGTGCGACTAGTTGACATTTGGTCAGCCCTTCTTTACTTGAATTGAACGAAACGAAGTACCAGTCGATGCCTCCTCACGAACATCGACTACGCCGTGCTTCAGGCTGCCTACAAACCACTCGACAATTTGCGGAATAACAATGTCTCCGAATTGCTTGTATGCCTCGTAGTGCGTTGTATCCCTTTGCATTATGAGTTTTTTAGGTGTCCCAGCGGCTTCATACAAATCAATTGCATGATCCGTCGGAGTAACCGCATCATCTTCAACACCAATAATGAGAAGTGGT
>JBIIAC010000116.1:0-2928 GCA_044240045.1 Ilumatobacteraceae bacterium | reverse complement strand
AACCGGGGTCACGCCCACGGTGCCATCTCATCCGCAAGGATGGGAGATGTGGTTTCGTCGTTTGGACGAAGCAACGGGCCGGCTCAGTTGGGCGAGCCAGAAGGAATTTTTTATGACCCGACATGATTATCCACCCACAGGCGCATGGCAGCCTTCGCAGCCTGTTGGATCACGACAGTTCGCACATTTCCCTGTCGATCGTCCGTTTGCTCTCGACGGTGGCACGCAACTGAATTCAGTCTCTATTGCGTATGAAACTTGGGGCACTTTAAACGCAGAACGCAGTAACGCGATTTTGTTGTGTCATGCATGGACTGGTGACAGTCATGCAACTGGTCCTGCCGAAGACGGACACCCGACTCCAGGTTGGTGGGAGGGAGTGATCGGTCCAGACAAATACATCGATACCAACAAATGGTTTGTTGTGTGCAGCAATGTCCTTGGTGGTTGTCAGGGCTCAACCGGTCCAGCATCTCCGCATCCAGTTGATGGCAAACCATACGGCTCACGTTTTCCAGTGATTACGGTGCGCGACATGGTGCGCGCTCAGTTGCGCCTTACCGACATGCTCGGCATCGTGCAATGGCACAGCATCATTGGTGGCTCAATGGGTGGCATGCAAGTGCTTGAGTGGGCAGTGACATTTCCAGATCGTGCAAAAACAATTATTCCAATCGCGACCTGCACTCATTCGACTGCACAACAGATCGCGTGGGGTGCAATTGGTCGTCGCTCTATTCGTCTCGATCCAAAATGGAACAACGGCGAGTATTACGACGCAGCAATTGGGGAGGGCCCGTGGGAGGGTCTTTCGATTGCGCGCATGGTTTCTCAAGTCACATTTAGATCCGACAACGTTTTCAGTGATCGCTTCGGACGCAATCTTGCCGACATGGATGCTGACTACAACGGGTTAGGTCTATGGGACAGGTTTGAGGTAGAGAGTTACCTGGAATACCACGGTGATCGATTGATACGACGTTTCGATACCAACAGTTATTTGATTATCGGTAAAGCAATGGACCTGCACGATGTTGCGCGTGGTCGTGGCGGTTTAGACAAGGCAATGGGTCGTATCAAAGCGAACACACTCGTGCTTGGTATCTCGTCCGACATTCTGTATCCCTCGTATCAGCAAAAACAGATTCGCGACATTTTGGTTGCACGCGGCGCAGATGCTGAATATGTAGAAATTGATTCACCGCATGGACACGATGCGTTTCTCATTAACCTCGATCAGGTCGGTCCTCCAATTAAGAGATTTCTGGAAGACAATTTCGCATAGTCGCAGCGCAAGCCATCTGACGAAGTCGATTTTCGCTCAGTATTGTTGCCTGGGGTAGGGTTTTGGTTATCATGTTTGGACTAACGACCCTGATTGCGCTGGTGTGCATCGTGGTTGGTGGTGCACTTGCTCGCATGACGTGGTGGTTTTGGAACGAAGCAAGACCAGAGTCTCCCGCTCTTGCACCACTTGAAATCATGAGCGATGCGGCCTATGAGAAGGCTGATGAAGCCCAGCGTGCGGCAATGCTTGATGCAGTGCGTATGAGCGTGAGCAACGCTCCAGTTGCTCAGCCAATAAGGACTGCACCGAAGAAACCAGCCGGTCGCACGGAGCGAGCTTTCAAAGATCCTGTGGACACTGTTCCACGACACGTCATTGATCCGTTGCTGAAGTAGCGGGGAAGTAGTTTTGACACATGGCCGCATTTGAACCCTCCGAAATGATCGCTCGATACAAGGAACGTGCAGACGCAGTAAAGCGTCGTCCGCTGCCTCCGGTAGCAGGTGAAGAACGACAGATGTTCTTGCAGCAGGCACAGTCCGACTTTCAAGACTTTGCAATGATCGGTGATTCTGAGGCGTCGTTGGAAGATGGCATTTTGGTGTTGCGCATCGACCTGCGGCCGCCAGATGCTCGCAAGTAATTAGTTCTTAATGAATCGCATCACCACGCGTGTGCAGTCAGCGCCAATCTTGGCAGTGTTTGCAGCGGTGCTGGTGTGGAGCGTTGGTCCTATCATCACGCTGAGCATCGGTGTTTCAATCAACACAACAATCTTTTATCGTGTGATTATTTGGCCGCCGTTGTTGTATTCGATTGCGAAACTGCGCAAAGTTCCAATTACGAAACACGTGATGAAGATTACGTTTTGGCCTGGAATCTTCTTTGGACTTTCGACTATTGCTGGATTTACCGCTATGAAAGTGACGTCGGTAGCCAACGCAACGATTATCGGCAATGTTTCAACCGCATTGGTCTTGTTGGCAGCTCCAAAGTTTTTGGGCGAGCGCATTCGGTCTATTCAGGTGGTGCTAGCTGTGGTGAGTTTTGTCGGAATTTGCGCAATCGTGTTTGGGGCAAATGGTTCGGGCGGCGCAACGCTTCGCGGCGATGTGTATGCGCTCGCTAATGCAATTTTGTGGGCCGGCTATTTCGTCGCCTGCAAAAAAGTTCGGACCGATGGCGTAGGTGCGTGGGCATTTATTTTTGGAGTCAGTGTGGCTCAGGTTGCAGTTGTGGCCCCTTGGGCAATTGCTACTTCAACTGATCTCGGCAAGGTGACAGCTCACGATATTTGGCTGATCGTATTGATGACTTGTTTTACGGGCACGGTGGGACACACGTTGATGGTGTGGGCACAAAAGTTTGTCCCCGCTTCAACCTCGTCTTTAATTTCATTACTCATGCCCGTGCTTTCGATGATCGGCGCGTGGTTGGTGTTTGAGCAACAAATCAACCTGGTGCAGTTCATCGGCGGAGCAGTGGTACTTGCGTCATTGGCTGGAGTAGTGCGATATGGCACCAAAGAATCAATTAATCGCGACGTGTTGACCACAGCAGACCCCCTGCTAAACTCATCTCTCTAGATAAGTAAGGCAATTACCGGTTTTGCGGACGTGGCTCAGTGGTAGAGCATCACC
>JBIIAC010000108.1:0-2937 GCA_044240045.1 Ilumatobacteraceae bacterium | reverse complement strand
CTCCGCCCGGCAACGCCGGCGGAGCACCGAAAACGTTGTTGCTGCAAGGTTCCTCGTGTTACCGAGGTACTTGCAGACGTCGATTGTGACGTCAAGTTGCTACTAATGACCGCCCCAGCACTGTGCTAAGAAAGTCGTGAATACGGACTCGTTACCCTATCGGCGCATTTTGGCGTCTCCAAACGCCCAACCGCCAAGAATTAGGGGTAAATATTTGGGCTCAGCCCAGGTCTCGAGCAACCAGAGTTGCCCGAACTGTGAGCCGCTTTACGCCCCTCAAAATCTCAATTTCTACGGTTTGACCCGGCGCGGCGTCGCGAATTGCGGCCACTAGCCCTGCCTGGCCGTCAATTGGCTCGCCATCCACAGACAAAACGATGTCCTCTTCCTGGATTCCAGCCAAACTGGCTGGCGAATCGGGCTGAACGCTGGTGATGATGGCTCCCTGACCCCCGTCGGTGCGGGCCGCAAGACCTACCCCAAGGAAGCCTTCCTGCCGAACCACTCCGCTGGCTTGGCTGCGCAATTGTTCAAGAACTGGGCCGATTTCGTCTACCGAGATCGAAAAACCAATATTTGTTGCGGCCTGATTGACATCACTACGCGCAACGGCGGTGTTGATACCCACTACTTCGCCTCGCAGGTTGACAAGTGGACCACCCGAGTTGCCCGATGAAATTGCAGTGTCGGTCTGGATCAGACCATTGAGCGCACCCGACTCGGTGATGATTGTGCGCTTCAAGGCCGAAATGATTCCGGATGTAACAGATGGCCCACCATCGAGTGCGAGTGCATATCCAATTGCAATCACTTGATCGCCAATGCGAATGGTGCCAGGTTGAGCAAAAGTCGCCGGCTTGAGATTTGTTGCTTCAATTTTCAACAGCGCCAAGTCATTACCGGGGTCACTGGCCAACACAGTTGCCGTTCGTGGCTCAGTTTCGCCAGCAAAACGAACTGTCACACCTGTTGCACCCTCGACGACGTGGGCATTGGTCAAGATCTCTCCATCAGAGGTAAGTACCACTCCTGTTCCGCTTGCTTCGCCTTGACCAGATTCGTCATTGACTTGACTGTTAATTGTCACGACACTGTCAGCCAACTTGTTCACAACTTGCGCGACCACCGTAGTTCCAAGACTCGGATCATCTGAATCAACTTCACTTGTAACGAGCGGTGCATTTGATGATCCAGAAATTCTTGTTGAACCAATAGTGATGTCCCACTTGTCGGCAGCGATTGTGCCAAGAATGCCGCTACCAAATCCAACTGCCACAACCACAAATGCCAATGCAAGAGCGCGCAACTTGCGACGACTTTTCCTATTTAGTGACAGCGGCGGTGGCGGGGGCATTGGAGTGGAAATTGTTGGAGCACCGCTCAGCGATTCAGGAACCGCAATGAGGGATTCACTCTGGTCAAACTCGTCATTCAACACGTCGCCACCTGTCTCAACGACTGGCACTTCGTCTTTTGCGGGAACACCGTTAAAATCTGACATACGTGTTTTCTATCGTACAAACTCAGACCTTGTTTCAGAATGTGCTGATTCTTGCCAAATTCTTTAATACACGGTCATTTGGCACTGCGAGCAACTAAGTTCACCTGTGTGAATCAGATCAATTCAGCCAACCTGCGCATCCGGAGGGCACTCGTTGCCGATGCCGCTGCGATCTGCGAAATTTACAATCACGAAGTGGAGTTTGAGACGTCGACATTTGATCTCGTTCCTCGCACACTCGAAACCCAAGAGGCGTGGATTACTGCACGAAGTGGTGCGTTTTCGGCAATTGTTTGCGTCACTCCAGATGACGAAGTTGTCGGTTTTGGAGCGCTGAGTGAATACCGCGACCGAGCTGCTTACAGCACATCGGTTGAAAACTCTGTGTATGTCAAACGCGATTTGGGCCGTCGTGGCATCGGTCGACTCATTCTCACAACGCTGCTCGAGCAGGCCGCCGACACCGGATTTCATGTGGTGATGGCGCGCATTGAAGCATCGGGTACCGCATCGCGTGCGCTGCACGAATCGTGTGGTTACACGCTCGTGGGTATTGAACGCGAGATCGGGCGCAAGTTCGGCAAGTGGCTAGACGTTGCACTAATGCAATGCGTGCTGCACGAACGCGACTAGTTCAATAAATCGCGCGTGATCGGGTCACCGATCGCAATGTCTCTTGCGGCAATTGAGCCATCAATTGAGGCAAAATCATCTGGCATCAACCCACCGGCAGGACGCACTGAGCGAACATTGGTTGAGGTGATCTTCTCACCAGCTTTGATATCGGCAACCGCTCGCAACGACCTTCGAAATTTCAAACTATTGACTTCCGATGCCGAAGGGCCAAACCTTGCGGTTCCCAATGAAAGACTTGCCTCTCGCACATCACGCACTAATGACGCAAACTCGTGTGGCTCTAGCGAAAATGCACCATCAGGTCCGCCATCTGATCTACGCATTGTGATGTGTTTTTCTAAGATCGTTGCACCGAGAGCCACTGCACCAATCGCGGTAACAGAGCTCATCGTGTGATCCGATAACCCAACTGGAATTCCCCAACGTTTGATCATCTCAGGTATTGCTGCGAGGTCCATCTCAGTGCTCGATGCCGGATACGTCGAGTTGCAGCGCAAAATTGAAACACTGGGCGCGCCAGATTCTGTAGCAGCTCGCACTGCTTGATCAATTTCGTCAAGCGTTGACATGCCAGTTGACATAATCATCGGCTTGCCCTTTGATGCCGCATATCGAATGAGAGGCAAATCAACCAATTCAAATGATGCAATCTTGTATGTCTGAATATTAAAAGTCTCAAGAAAGTCAACCGCCGAATCATCAAATGGGCTGGATAGCCAATCAATGCCAACTTTCTTTGCTTCTGCAACGAGATCTTGTGTCCACTCCCACGGCATCATCGCCTCTGCATAGAGATCCGC
>JBIIAC010000107.1:0-2983 GCA_044240045.1 Ilumatobacteraceae bacterium | reverse complement strand
AAAAGATCGGACCGGAGTTTGGCGCATACATAAACCAACCACCATCAGCAGCTCCACCCAAAAACCACGACAGGTTGATGAACAATCCACCGAATAGCAAGGCCCAAAAACTAAATGCATTGATGCGTGGGAACGCAACGTCTCGCGCACCGATTTGCAATGGAATAAAGTAGTTAGCAAAACCTGCAGTCATTGGCATCACGAAGAGAAACACCATCGTCGTGGCATGCATTGTGAACATTTGGTTGTACATGTCGGCATTGAGGATCTTGCCGTTTGGGAGTGCGAGTTGCAGACGAATCAAAACCGCTTCAAGACCGCCAACCAAAAAGAAGAACATAGCTGTTGCCATGTACATGATGCCGAGTTTTTTGTGATCGACCGTAAACACCCATTGGCGCCAGCCCTTAGTAACCACTGGCCGCTTCAGTGCACCCATTGATGACGTTGGAGTTGCTGGTTCAACAACTATGAGCGACGGAATTTCTAGCGACACTGGGCGTTCAATAATGGCCATGGGGATCTCCGTTTACTTCAGCGTGAGTAGGTAGGCAACGAGTTTTTCGATATCGGATTCGCTCAAACCAAGGTTTGGCATTCCACGGTATTTGCCACCAGTTTCAGCAAGTAGCGCTGGATTGGCATACATAGGCTTCACAGCTGGAGCATTGCGCAACCAGCCACGTAAATCAGTTTGATTGAGGCAAGGTTCGCTGATGCCGGCAAGATACTTTGCTCCGAAAGTTGCTGATTCGGAATTCCAAACATCTGTGCGACATTCTGGTGTGAGCAAGTCAAACATTGCGCCAGCAAACGTATTGCGGCTCATGAGATGCGAAAGGTTTGGTGCTGCACCCGACCACACGTTTTCGTCTGGAGCAGCGATCACTGGAGTGCCGTCTTCGCGAGTAAGACCATTGACTTGGTGGCAACGTGTGCACTGATTGAGAAACACGGTCTCGCCTTCTTTGGCGAGTGTGTTTGCTGCAGGTGCCGCATACGGCTTGAGTTCATTGGCAACCCACTTCGCAAAGTCTTCTTTGCTTAAGGCAACTGCTTCCATGCGCATATTTGCATGTGACAAACCACAAAACTCGGTGCACTGACCTGCATAAATGCCAGGCTCATCGGCCTCAATGCGGTTAAGAGTGATTCGACCAGGTACTGCATCGCGCTTACCGTTGAGAGCAGGGATCCAATATGAGTGAATGACGTCGCGACTTGTTTCGCGCAACAACACTTTGGTGCCAACCGGAATTACAAGTTGACCAGAGGTAATGATCGGCTGTGTAATGCCATATTCGTTATTGGCCGGGTAGTCATACTCCCACCACCACTGCTGACCGGTCACGTTGATGATCATCTCTGTGTCGCTCGTCTTGTTCAGATCGAATACAGTGCGGAACGTAAACACACCAACTACGGCAAGAATGAGTGCAGGAATAATGGTCAACGTGATTTCGAGTGCTGGATTTCCGTGACTTTGTTTTGGAATTGGCTGACCTTTATCACGAAACTTGATAATGCTGTAAATAACGGCTGCAGCAACGATCAACCCGATGATTCCAGCAACGGCAAAAACTGGTTTTTGCAAGGTATCAATTTTTTGTGCGTTCGGGCCTTTTGGCTGGAATGTGTCTTGCGGTGCATTGGACGCACAGCTTGCAAGAAAAACTGTTCCTGCGGTACCGAGAATAATTGGCTTGAGTCGTCCTATCACTCGTCCAAGCATATTGACCTGGGGTGCGGCATCCGAAGCGTTCTTGATGTGGTTCACGGCACTACCACCACAATGCTTTGACCTTCAAGGCCTGGAACAGTCAAGGTGTACGGCTCGCCACTTGCTGCTGGCTTATTGATGTTGAGTGTCAACCATTGCTCGGCGCCCTCAGAAATCAGCTGCGTACAGGTGACCACATCTTCCATCACTCCTTCAGCAATTTGTTTTTTGCCCAAGTTTGCCGCAAGTCTAAATTCGCCTGCATCTTTGTTGCGGAAAATGATGTTGGATGGGTTAGCCCGCCTCACCGTGATCGATTCTTGCAAACCTTCGATTCCTTGCACTTGTGCAGTGAGTTTGCCGTCGACTAATTCGATTGTTGCATCTGCGCCGCTCGAAGCAGAAATGGTTTCTGATGCACCTTTATCAAAATATTTGGATTTCTCAGCACCACATTCTTGGTGCCCATAGTGATCTTCTTCTGCAGCAACAACCAAGTCTTCGCGCAAGCCGAAGCCCATGCTTGCGATGCCTGCAACGATAAGCCCAACTGCTGCAAGCACTGCAATTGTTCCAATAACACTCTTTTTCAGTTGAGGTCGAACACTGATGAGTAGTCCAACCAACGAGATGGCGGAAGCGGCCACGATAAATATGATTGCGCCAGCATCTTTGCTAATTGCCAACATCACTCGTGAGAACAAAAAGATAATCACGGCAACGCCAATTGCGGCCAGGACTGGATATTCGATCGGATTCAGTATTCGCCCACGAATACTTGAGTTGTACGCAACATCTGCCGAGCTTCGCTCGCTCCAAGCCTGCACTGTCCACTCAACCAACGTGGCGAGTATTGCGACAATTCCAAAGATGAAAACGATTGGGGTCGTGATCGTGCCAACCAATACGAGTGAAAAACCTGCAGCGCCAACGAGTGGCCACATGCTTGGTGTCGGTGTGTCGACTGTTGCTGCTGATGTTTGATCCGCCGAGGTATGACCATCGCGAGTGAACAACGTAATTCCAGTGAGCAAGCTTGTCGCAGCTAACAGACCAATAAGCGCAACCGCACCCAATGCAGATGGATGAACCAACAGCATAAACAACGCAAGCGAAAATGCGCTCAAGCCAGTGATCGCGATGAGGTATTTGGATCCGGGAGTAAACATTGCTCGTACCTACTTCTGCACGTACACGACGAACCACAGTGCAACAAACACTGCAGTGAGGAAATACCAGTACAGCGCATGCGCGCTCATCACG
>JBIIAC010000106.1:0-3075 GCA_044240045.1 Ilumatobacteraceae bacterium | reverse complement strand
ATCAGATGCTGTTGAAAACATTTTGGGAGTCGCACAACCCAACCCAGGGGATGCGTCAGGGAAATGACGTGGGTTCTCAGTACCGCAGCATCATCATGTACACGACTGAGACTCAACGCACTGAGGCGCTTGCAAGCAAAGACGTATATGCAAATCAATTAGGTGCTGCCGGATATCCAGCAATTACAACAGAGATTATTGCAGCTACTGAATTCTTTATGGCCGAGGAATATCACCAGAGATATCTGGAGAAAAATCCAAATGGTTATTGCGGCATTGGTGGCACGGGTGTGTCGTGCCCTATTACTTCCATCCGCGCTTAAGGATGTCTTCTCGGTCTGCGTCAAGCGGTCGACCTTCCCATTCAAGCACACCAGGTGTTTTTGAAAGTTGAGCAATGAGTCCTTGCATTGGGGTTGACCCAACAACAGGGATCATTTGTCTGGCTGCATAATGCTCGTCAGTCGCAATGTCTGCCATATCAAAAACTGGACCAGCGGCTGCTTCTGCCGCAGCGAGTGTTGCAACAACTTCATCTCGCGTGCGGGCAGCACACCAATCAATCATCAATTGTTCGAGTAGTTCACGATTGGCCATGCGTCCGGCAAATGTTGAAAACCGATCATCGCCACCAACACCCAACACTTCCATTACACGTGCTGCAACCGAGTCGCTTGATGCCGAAACCCCAACCCATTTTTCATCCCTGCACTGATAGACGCCACGCGGTACCGAATATGGCAAGCCAGACCCAAGTCTTGGCTGTAATTCGCCGCTGAGTTTGTATAACGAAATGACAGGGCCCATCAGCTGAAACACAGTGGTGAGCAAATTGACATCGACTACCTGGCCAACACCCGAGTGCAGCGCAACCATGGTTGCAAAAGCTGCTGTGATCCCGGTTGCTTCGTCGGTGAGTGCAATGGCGGGCAACATTGGTGGGCCATCTGGGTCACCACTCACTGCTGCAAGACCAGCCATCGACTCTGCAATCGATGCAAAACCTGGGCGTGATGCGTAAGGACCATCTTGACCAAACCCAGAAACTCGAACGATCACAAGCTTTGGATTGCGTGCCAGCAACATGTCAGGCGAAAGATTGAGTCGCTCGAGTGTGCCCGGCCGAAAGTTTTCGACAAGTACATGTGCTTCATCAACAAGCTGCAAAAAGATCGTACGGTCATTTTCGTCTTTGAGGTCAAGTGCAATGTTGCGCTTGTTGCGGTTGACGAGTTTCCACCACAGGCCTTCGCCGTCGCGTGGGTCGCGCCATGCCATGCCGCGCAACGAATCACCGGTGTCTGGTCGCTCGACCTTAATGACGTCTGCTCCAAAGTCGGCTAGGTAACGCGCACAGTTTGGCCCAGCCAACACTGTCGAGATATCGACTACTCGAATATCGGAAAGCGGTGGGTTCAAAAAACTAGAACCCAGGGCGTGATCGTCGGATCACACTTGAGTCACTCCACCAACGGCCACTGAAACGCCACGAAGTATTGGGCGTTTCGCGTTCGGCAGCAGGTTGCACCTTTGGCCAAAGTGCTTCCAGCGCCGTGGCAATAGCAATCGCTTCTTGTTCAGACGGCTGCGGCGAGATGCTGTGTTGCATAGAAGCTTCTTACTAAAGCGGCATGTTGCCGTGTTTGCGGCGGGGCAGTTCTTCGCGCTTCGATTGCAGCATCGAAAGTCCTGCAATCAACTTGATGCGTGTTTCGGCTGGATCAATGACGTCATCGATATACCCACGCTCGGCTGCTGCGTAGGGGTTTGAATATTTTTCGGTGTATTCACTGACCAACTCGGCACGGCGCGCCACTGGGTCTGCAGCATTTTGTAATTCGCGGCGATACACGATCTCAACTGCACCTTGTGGGCCCATCACTGCCAACTCTGCTGTTGGCCATGCATACGCCAAGTCAGCGCCAATCGACTTCGAGTTCATCACTACGTAAGCGCCGCCGTAGGCCTTGCGTGTGATGACTTGAATGCGGGGAACTGTCGACTCGCAGTATGCGTAGAGCAACTTAGCGCCGTGACGGATAATGCCGCCGTATTCTTGGTCGACACCTGGAAGAAAGCCAGGCACGTCTACAAACGTGATGATTGGAATATTGAATGCATCACAGGTGCGCACGAAGCGTGCAGCTTTTTCACTTGACTCAATGTCGAGCACACCGGCCAAGATCATTGGCTGATTACCAACGATGCCAACTGACTGACCATTGAGTCGCGAAAAACCGCACACGATACTCTTTGCCCAATGTGGGAAGTATTCAAAGAATTCGCCATCGTCCATCACTTCGGTGATGACCTTCTTCATGTCGTACGGCTGGTTAGCTGACGGAGGAAGAATCGTGCGTAATGATTCACACAAACGTGCTGGGTCATCAGTGATTTCACCAACAGGTGGCTCGGTGATGTTGTTTTGAGGCAAGAAACTCAGCAAGAAACGCACATCTTGCAAGCACGACTGTTCATCGGCACTCACAAATGTGGCAACACCGCTCTTTGATGCGTGGCTCATTGCACCACCCAACTCTTCGAGTGTGACATCTTCACCGGTTACGGTCTTGACAACATCTGGGCCAGTAATAAACATGTGGCTTGTCTCGCGCACCATGAAAATAAAGTCGGTCATGGCAGGTGAGTACACAGCGCCACCAGCACATGGGCCAAGAATTACTGAGATTTGTGGAATAACGCCAGACGCCTGAACGTTGCGATGAAAGATGCCGCCATAACTTGCGAGCGACACAACACCTTCTTGGATTCGCGCGCCGGCGCCGTCATTGAGACCAATGAGTGGTGCGCCAACCTTGAGCGCCAAGTCCATCAGCTTGTGAATCTTTTCCGCAAACACTTCTCCAAGTGCGCCACCAAATACCGTGAAGTCTTGGCTGAATACAAATACTTTGCGGCCGTCGATGGTGCCCCAACCGGTGATCACACCGTCGGTGTATGGGTGCTCTTCAAGGCCGGCCGAGTGAGCACGGTGGCGAGCCAAAAGATCTAGTTCGTGGAAACTGTCTGGATCGAGCAAAATCGCTAAGCGTTCGCGAGCGAGCAACTTGCCTT
>JBIIAC010000030.1:0-10851 GCA_044240045.1 Ilumatobacteraceae bacterium | reverse complement strand
ACGCGCGAAATACGTGAGAATGATGTCTGCACCGGCGCGCTTGACAGCCGTGAGTTGCTCGAGTGCCACAGTGTCGTGATCGATCCAACCATTTGCTGCGGCTGCTTTAATCATCGCGTATTCGCCACTCACGTGATACGCCGCAACTGGTACATCAACCTGTGCGCGTACTGCAGAAATCACGTCGAGATAACTCAACGCAGGTTTGACCATGACCATGTCGGCACCTTGTTCGATATCGGCATGCACTTCGCGAAGTGCCTCACGAGCGTTGCGCCAGTCTTGTTGATAACCCTTGCGGTTGCCTCCGCCCTGAATCTGCACATCAACAGCATCGCGAAACGGTCCATACAACCCAGATGCGTACTTTGCTGAATACGCCATGATCGCAACGTCGGAAAATCCTGCGCCATCGAGCGCTGCGCGAATTACGCCAACTTGGCCGTCCATCATTCCGCTTGGTGCCACTACATGCGCTCCAGCTGTTGCCTGCGCAAGTGCTGCTCGACAATAAATATCGAGCGTTGCATCGTTGTCTACGTCGCCGTTCTTATTGAGCACTCCACAATGCCCATGTGATGTGTATTCGTCTACACACAAGTCAGACATCAACACCATGTCGTTGCCAACTTCTTTTTGTAATTCGCGTAATGCCACCTGAACGATTCCGGCTGGATCAAATGCGCCAGATCCAACTTCGTCCTTCACTGATGGAACACCAAACAAAATGACACCAGGAACACCAAGTTCTGCCAATTGCACAACTTCGCTACGCAATGAATCAAGTGTGTGTTGCACAACTCCAGGTAGCGAGGTAATTGGTTGTGCTGCCGTTATGCCTTCTCGTACAAACAGCGGAGCGACTAGGTCTTTGACACCCACACGCACTTCTGCAACAAGCTCGCGCATGGCGGGACTCTGTCGCAGGCGACGTGGGCGAGATTGCGGAAACGCCATACCCGTAAGGCTACGGGCGCTGTTGTTCGAAAACCTCAACGAGTGCGGCTACCACGGCACTGGGCGTTGTTTGTGCAGCAACGCTTGATACCCGAATATTGAGATTGCGTGCAACACGTGCAGTTGATTCACCGATTGCGATCACCACATTCGGAGTCTTCATCCCCATGCCAGATCGCCACGAACGAACAGCTGATCCGGAATAAAAAACAACGGCATCTGCTTGTGCCGCTTGTGCAACTTCTTCGAGGCTCGGAGTTGCTGCCACTGTTTGATACGCAGCCGCTTCGTCCACCAACCATCCGCGCTCAGCTAGACCGCGTGCAACCGATGAGTCAACTACGCCACCTACGTTTTCAACCTGAGCGAGCAACACTCGTCCCTCACCAAAGGGAAACTCGCGCACAAGTGTTTGTGCATTTGCGATACTCGGCATGAAGTCCGCTGCACAACCAAGTGCCTTTGCAGTTGCACCACCAACCGCTGCGATTTTTGGGCGAGGTGCATCGCTTGCCAACAACGTTTGAAGAAATGCTGCAATGCTTTGCGCACCGTTTGCAGAGGTGACAACAATCCAGTCGTATTCTGCAGCGTGTTCGAGCGCTGCCTTTAGTTTGCGACCACCATCACTCGGTCCAACAATTTTGATTAGCGGTATCAACAACACATTGACATCGACCTCTGCCAACAATTCGGCAAGTTCGCTCGACTGTTCAACTGGTCGAGTCAGCGCAACTGTTTTTCCGGAAAGATTGGTCATTGCATTTTGTTTCGGCACTGTGTTGCGATATCGCGAGCTAATTGCAATCGATCTTCGACACCAGCGATCGACTGCGTGTGCACAACATGACGATCCGCTGCGGTATCACCCGTGGCCATAAATGCAGTAAAAATATCTTGAGCGTCCAAATGTGCGCCGATCGGCATATTGCAACCTGCGCCCAACTCGGCCAAGAATGCTCGTTCCATTTCAACCGCGCGTCGCGTTGCGGCATGGTCGACAGCCCGAAGTGCGGTTTGTGAAATCGCATCGCCTTCTCGACACTCGACTGCCACGCAACCCTGACCAATCATTGGCACCACAACACTCGGGTCAAGAATTTGTGCGATTTGGTCGGTGAGACCAAGTACTTCAAGGGCCGCAACCGCCATGACGATTGCGCCACCTTCCGGCACCTTGCCCAACCGAGTATTGATATTGCCGCGCAGATCGATAAACGCAAGGTCGGGTCGCATCGCGAGCAACTGCGCACGGCGGCGCACCGAACCCGTTGCAACCGTTGCACCATGTTGCAGACCAGACAACATGTTGCCAACCAATGCATCGCGAGCATCTCGACGCGCGCACCATGCACCAACAACAAGACCTTCGGTTTGCAAAGATGGCAAATCTTTTGCCGAGTGAACAGCCAAATCTGCGTGGCCATCCAACACTGCCTGTTGTACTTCTTTGACGAAAATACCCTGACCACCAATTTGGTGAAGCGGCACATCGCGCTTTAGATCACCGAGTGTTTCAACAAAAACGAGTTCGGTTGTTTCACCGGTTGCTGTAGATATTGCGTGAGCAACTACTTCGGCTTGAGTGCGGGCTTGCGCACTCGAGCGAGTTGCGAGACGAATCATTCGATGTCGAAGAGGTCACGCAGTGCCGCAGCGATGCGCTCACCTTGGGGCGTGCCCGCACTGTTTTTGAGTTGGATGGATGGAGTGTGTAGCAATTTGGCAACGACCGACTTGCTCATGGTTTCTACCAATTCGCGCTGCTCTGGAGTTAAACCAGACATACGAGCCGCAAATCTCTCCATCTCAGCGCGACGAATGTTTTCGGCGCGCTCATGCAACTCAGCCACCAACGGCGCGGCTTGCCGAGCAATTGATTCTTGGGTGAAACGCTCTACTTCTTCACCAATAATTGATCGCACTGCATCGGCTTCATTATTGCGAGCATTGATTCCAACCTGTGCCCAGTCGCGCAGGTCATACAAATCGCGCAACGTCACATGCGCAATTTCGCTGACCGAATGTTCCACATCACGTGGCATTGCAATGTCCACAATCAACAGCGGCGATTGCGGCGAAGTCATGCGCGCAGAATTGACCAACTCTGCAGTAATAATTGGTTCTGTTGCACCTGTGCATGTCAACACCACATCAGCAACACCCAAAGAATTTGCCAACTCCGAAATTGGACTGACCACAGCACCAACTGTGGCGGCGAGTTGTTCTGCGCGCTCTGTATTGCGATTCATAACGGTGACCGACGCAGCACCTGCGCTCGAAAGTGCTCGTGCGATGCCTGCACCCATGTCGCCTGCGCCAACAACAAGAACACTTTTGCCCTGCATTGTGCCCAATAATTCTTTGGCCATCTCAACAGCCGCGTGCGAAATTGATGTAGTTGACTTACTGATTCCGGTTTCGTTTCGAGCACGCTTACCAACTTCAAGTGCCTGGCGAAACAACATATTGAGCGTTGTACGAGAAGTCTGCTCAACCCGAGCCAGGTCCCATGCGTCGCGCACCTGACCAAGTATTTCGGTTTCACCAATCACTGCTGAATCAAGACCAGAAGCCACTTCAAACAGATGTGACACAGCAGCTTCATCGTGCTGACTATAAAAATGTGGATGCAATTCGTCTGGCGTTAAGCCAGAAAGTTCACAGAAGTAGTCGCGCACATCTGCGTACGCGCCGTGAAACTTTTCGGCGACTACGTATACCTCTGTGCGATTGCAAGTTGAGAGCAAAACTGTTTCGCGCACATTGTCGCGCGACACCAAACTATGCAGCGCCTTTGTGAGTGACTCTTCTGCTACAGCGACACGTTCGATTACATCGAGCGGCGCCGAGCGATGATTAACTCCAAGAACAACTATTGACATGCAGCAGGCCTGTTGAGCTGTTCGTAATAACCAAGAATCTGAAGTTCCATGCCCAAGTCAACGCTACGTACAGAAACCTCGCTCGGTACTGTCAGCACAGTTGCAGCAAAGTTGAGAATCGATTTGATACCGGCGGCAACAAGCAACTCGGCTGCACGTTGCGCTGATGCAGGCGGTGTGGCGATGACGCCAATGCTGACTTTGTTGACATTGACAATTGATGAAAGCTCATCAACATGTTGCACCACTACTCCACCAACTTTTTTGCCAACCTTCGCCGAGTCGATGTCGACAACTGCCGAAACCTCAAAACCGCGCGAAGAAAAACCGGCATAATTTGTCAGTGCGTTACCCAAGTTGCCCGCACCAACAACTACGACCTTCCAATCGTTTAACAATCCAAGTTCGCGTTTGATTTGGTAGACGAGATACGCAACGTCATACCCAACACCACGTGTTCCGTAGCTGCCCAAGTACGACAAATCTTTGCGCACTTTGGCTGCATTGAGTCCTGCCAAACCTGCAAGTTGATCGCTCGACAACTGCGAGACACCTTCTGTTATCGACTTATTCAAAATCTGTAAGTACACCGGTAACCGAGTAACTGCTGCGTCCGGAATACGTCGACGAAGTGCCTCAGGCCGTGATGGGGGTTTCACAAGATCTGTCACACTACGAAGGGTAGGCGCTCGTGCATGAATTCACGAAGTCCGTGACCGAGCTCGGGGCCATATGCCCACAAGACATCCGTCACTTTACGGACAATCAAAAGACCAACTCGCCCAACTAGCCTGCGCCCATGAGTTTTGCCTTCAGCATGACCAGCAGCATGACCAGCAGCGTTACCGAGATCATGGCTGCCCAATCGGTGCACAACGAGTTGAACTCGGCTTTGGCAGGTGCTGCGACCCTCATTGCATGTGCGTTTACTCTGAGCACGTTTGATCGCTGGTTGCGCCGGCGCCAGCCACACGAATTGGCCTGGACTATTGCAATGGCGCTCTTCGCTGTTGGATCAGGTGCACTGTGGTGGGCCGAAAGCTCCGGCTGGAACTTGATGGCGTTTCGAGTTTTTTTCTTAGCCGGCGCCGTACTTAATGTCGCTTGGCTTGCACTCGGAACTGTGTACTTGCTGATTGGTACTCGTGCAGGAGACATTGCTCGTAATTGGCTTGTATGGCTTTCGGGCTTTGCAACGGGAGTGGTGTTGATTGCACCAACAAAATCACAAGTTGTCTCCACTGAGTTTCCTGCTGGTCGAGAAATATTTGGTGCGGCGCCACGAATTCTTGCGGCTGTCGGTTCGGGCGTTCCCGCAATGTTCATCATTGTCGGTGCGCTGTGGTCAGCTTGGCGTGTAATCAGAAAACAAAACCCTGCGACTGCGAAAGGTATTACTCGAACTGTCACTTCGCCGAGGCGACTTGCGGGAGGCAACCTACTGATTGCCGTAGGCACACTCGTGTTGTCGGCAAGTGGCACACTCGCTGGACGACTAGGTCAAGATCGAGCGTTTGCAATTACGTTGCTCTGCGGAGTATCAATTCTGTTTAGTGGATTTTTGGTAGCGAGCAACTCAACGCTTAGCGCATCATCAGCGACAAAACGCCTGCACCCAAAATTGCTGCAAGCAACAATCCAGTAACAAGTGTTGTGGCGGGTCTCATGATCCGATGTTACGCCTAACGCGAGTGCAACAAATCATTTTTTGGTTCCCAAGCGCACCGGTGTTGCTACTCCAGCACCAGCACTTGGATCTTGAGTAATTACGACCATGTCAGTCGGCCCGAGTTGCAATTCGGCTGCTGCCGAACCGCGATCAACACACAATGCGAGCATTCCATATGAATCGACAACAAGGCCGATACCGCCACCAATGTCTGCAAAGTTGCGGACAACTGGCATCGAGCGCACAATCTGATTTGTCGGATCTGATGCGCCGATAATGACTCGCAGTGGTGATCCCCACTTTTCGACATCTTCAGGTCCAACATTTAATTGGCAGTTTCCAAATCGATCCACCCATGTCACTTCGCTGAGCAACTGCCCGCCCTCTTCTCGCGGCAATGGAACAACTCCTGGCAACAACAAACTTGGGTCAATCTCATCGCCCAAATCGGTGAGCGCTACGCCGTTGCAAAGATGTGCAGCAGCGGGTGCAAAAATATCGCGGCCCGCAAACGTGTCGCCCGGCGACGCCAACTGGTACGCAGGATTATTCAGCAACACAGCTTGATCCGGCCCACCTGCAAGCGCAACCGCTCCTGGCAAAAGACCATTGTCTGGGCCAATAAATACACCCTTGCCACCACCAACCGAGATTGCGATTGCTCTCCGTGATCCGCCTACTCCCGGATCGACAACGGCAAGCACAACGCCAGTCGGTACATAAGGAACACAGCGCGCAAGTGCGAGTGAGCCCGCACGCACATCAAAAGGAGTTACGTCGTGCACAAGATCAATCACGTTGACATGTGGAGCGATGTCGGCGATCACTGCTTTCACAACACCAACAAATTCATCTTGTGTTCCATAGTCGGAGAGAAACGAAACGTGTGAAAATTTATTCATCACACAACACTCACGCGCTGAAAAATGTCGCACACAAAAAACCTGCGAAGCAAAACGTCCCGAGATACACGAATGGACCGGTGCCAACCCCCCGACGGCACCGGTCCAAACGGCGCGCTCTTGCGAGCGCGACTTCCAGTTGGGGGGTAAACCCCTGCTGGAAACTGTGACCTAGGACATACCCTACGCACATTGTTAGAAAGTTCAAGCATTTTTAACCGTGAATTTTCACGAACCCATTTCGCGACTTCGAGACACCGCAGCCTGCACTGTTGCCTCGATTGCCGAACGAATACCAGCCTGCTCTAGAGCCTCGATTGCCGATGCAGTAACACCATTTGGCGATGTCACATTTGCGCGTAACTGCGCGGGTGTCTCGGCTGACTGTTGCAACAATTTCGCCGAACCCACGAGTAACTGGCGCACCAATGCGTTGGCGATTTCGGGTGTCAAGCCAGCACCAACCGCCGATGACATCAGAGCTTCGGCAATCAAAAATATGTAGGCAGGTCCTGAACCAGAAATTGCGGTCACCGCATCCAACAATTTTTCGTCTACTCGCACCACGGTGCCGACACTGCCCAACACCGACTCGGCCCATGCCATGTCGGCCTGGACGCATTGCGAAGATCCGCTGATCGCTGCAGCACCTTCGCCGACAAGCGCAGGAGTATTTGGCATAGCTCGAACGACAGCGGTGGTTGAACCAGCAGCAGTCTGCAATGTGTCCAGACCAATTCCTGCCGCGATTGACAGCACACGTGTTGCGCCAGCATGCGCAAGTGCAGCGCATGTTTCGGCTGCAGCAGGTGGCTTGACGGCTATCACTCCTGCTGTGCACGCGACTATTTTTTCGGAAGTAATGATTCCTGGATACAACGAAACCAATTGTGCTCGTCTCTCGCTCGACGTTTCGACGACAGTGATCAACGATTCGGGCCAACCGGCTTTTAATAACCCTGCAACGAGCGCGGCACCCATATTGCCTCCACCAACAAATGTGATGGGAGTATGAGCCGCTGAATTCATTGTGGTCAGGCTAGCGAGATGCGTCCGAGCCACTCAACCGACTTCCCCGACCGTTAACGGCTCGGACGCAACCCCAATGTGTGCGGTCAGTTATCAAATCGGCTGTTGAAAAGCGTGGCAAACCCAATCTGCAAGAACCCTTTGAAGTAGCGCTCCACCGTCGCATAAAGGGTGCCAATTGCTCGATCCAGTTCCTTCTCATTGAGCGATCCAATCGGCATTTCACCGCGTAAAAACACTGCATCTTCAGCACCGATCGAAAAATGAGCTCCAACAAGTTTTTCGTTGCGTCGCAACAACGACTCGTACAACGCTTCGGCATTCTCTTCGGGGGCCGGCATTACATAGGTTTCATAACGCAAAGTTCGCTGACCCAATGTCAACCACACCGTCGTAAATTCCTTTTCTTCGCCTTGCATGCGCACATACCAACGAATGTCGCCATCGACACTTCGATCAATAGCGAGGATCGCAGGATTATGAGCCCGAAGATGTGTCAGCCACTCATCTATTTGCTGTTCGATTTGAGCAAGTGCCTGATCGTCAAACAGATCGCTCACTACTTGCAAGCCACCAATTCGCGCTCAAGTAATTGTGCGTACACATCGCGCGCAGTGTGTGCTGCAGACTTCCACGAATACGCCTTTGCGCGTTCGGCCGCTGCAGTGCCCATTGCCAACGAGAGCAATGAATCATCAAGCAGTCGTGCAGTGAACTTTGCGAAGTCTTCAACACTGCGTCCAGGCACCAAAAAGCCGGTGCGACCATGGTCGATCAAGCTGAGCAAACCACCTACGCCAGTTGCGACAACGGGAATTCCACATGCACCTGCTTCAAGCGCAACCAATCCAAAACTCTCACTGCGCGATGGCACCAATACAACATCGGCAGCACGATAAAAAGTAGACAACAGATGGTGGGGCTGTGGATCAAAGAAATGCACTCGCCCTTCTAATTTGTTTTCGGCGATGATGCGTTGCACACGCTCAAGTTCTGCTGCGCCATCCGCTCCGCTTGCGCCACCAACTACAACGAGTTGTGCATCGTTGCGACCGAGTTGCGCAAGTGTTTGCACTGCAACATCGAGACCTTTGAGTGGCTGAATGCGACCAACAAACAACAAAATAGGTCCACTGCCAAGTCCGAGAGCATGTCGCGCACCGCGTCGATCTCCTGGAGAAAAGAATGCGCGCTCAACACCCGGTGCAACAACTTCAATAGTTCCTGGAGCACTGCCGTAGAGCGACTCAAACTGCGACCGCTCTTCAGGGCAGCTCACACAAATTGCATCGGCGCAGCCAATGATTTCTAGTTCTGATTTTTCGCGAACTGGAGACTCGAGATCGCCTCCGAGTCCTTTGACGCGAGCAAAAGTATGGAATGTGGTGACGAGAGGCAAATTCAATTCGTGCTTCAAGCGGTGCCCAGCCATGCCCGAAAGCCAATAATTGGCGTGCACCAAGTCTGCCCCACCATTTCGCTGCAGATGCCAGGCAACCGAGTCAGTAAATTCATCAACAACGCTGAGCATTTCTTCTTTCGGCAAATCCACATCGCCTGCTCGCACGTGCACGACGCGATGATTTGGTTCGATCTCGACTACATCGGGCAATCCAGATTTCCAAGCACGTGTATATGTAGTGCAATCGACACCACTGCTCGCCAACGATGAAACGAGTTCGCGCACATACACATTCATGCCACCACCATCACCCACGCCCGGTTGGGCGAGCGGTGAGGTGTGCAGGGAGAGCACAGCAACACGTTGCATCACCCTTAAAACCTATCTGCGGGGTGCATTGATTTGTGGAGTTGGACGATCAGCCCAAGGAATCATGTCTAGAAGTCTTATTACAAACTGGACCCAAGATTGCCAAGCTGAATATTGCTACCGAACATCTTGACGGAAAGCCCCTCGCTACTTAATGAAACTGATTCAACTTTAAGTCCCTTAGGGGGTGTCAGACTTCTTTGGCTCTTGCTTCGAATTTGATCTTGAAGTTCGGCCGGTAATGACGAAGCAGGGATTTGATTGCCAAGGATGGAAATGCTCTGCAGTTCAAAATAGATCTGGCTATTTGAGTACTTCGGAATCAGGAGTGCTGTACCCACTCCACCTGGTCCAGCAGAAACTTGCAAAGTGTTTCCAACAATTTGTGCATCATTAAATTCGGACGACTCTGCGATTGTTGATGCAGGAATAGTTGCCGTAACTTCCAAAGATCCAGCGATTGTTGGTTTTGCTTTACTGATATTTGATGCAGATATGTCTAGCGAAGTCTTTGTGCCGTTCTCTTTAAGAGCAAAGCTCTCGATGTTTATCTTTACTGATTTAATTGAATCAGAAGTGATATTGCTCGGTAGATCAGCGAGTGGAACAGAGGCACTAACGCCTGAAGCTTTGGGCATCTCTCGCTCGACTCTCGAAGTGATCTGCGATGAAATGTATTGTTGGGCCCCCAACACACCGCCCAAAAGAATAAACACAGTTGTCGATGTCGCAATTATTCTCTTTTTAATTTTCATGCGCGTAACTTAGCAATGCGAATTTGTATAGTTACAAATTATGGGGATTCAAACCCTAAGAATATGGTAAGAAAAAGTTAACTGACAAGCCGAATGTAATAGTGATGTTGGGGGCTAACCCCAGCATTCGCTAGTCGTTTAAAAGAGCATCCACATTTGCGCCACCACTTTTGTAGCGCTGCACGAGCGCCGCGGTGAGAGCATCAATGGTGTCGAACAATGCACGCCGTTCACTCGAGCGCAACAATTCGAACTTGGCAAGTTCGTCAATGGCGGTTCGTAAACTTGTTTCATCCAGCGTGCGAATCGAACCGAAGCCAAGGTCTTCACACAAGTGTTCAAGTTCGAGCACGAGTGGGTGATCCCCAGAGATGATGGTTTCACGTGGCGGACGAGCCGAGCCACCACCATGTTCTTGACCAAACACACCAGCAAGATTTGTGGCGACATCAAGCAATGGTTCGTTATCGATACGTCGACGCAATTCGTCCCGAGCGATGTCTAGACGTCCCTGTGCAAGCCGGCGCACAAATGAGACTGCATCTTCTTGGTGCTGCATCTCGGCACGCTTGGCGCGCAGCTCATCAAGAGAAAGTTCTTCAAACATGTTTGTCACTTATCGCCCCCCGACACTGGTGGAAGAATCGCTACTTCGTCAGTGTCCGTAACTGCCGAAGCGCCATCGGCCGACTCGCCATTTACCCATATTCGACAGGATTGCAACACCGTCCCAAAGTCTGCCCCAAATCGGGCAACTGCACCCGCCAATACCTGATCGACCGTGTCGCCAGGCATTGTGTCACGAGCAGTTCCGGCCGCTTCACGGGCCGAGGCAAACATTCGCAGTTGAACCACATACTCATCGTATCTTTTACGACTACCC
>JBIIAC010000105.1:0-3112 GCA_044240045.1 Ilumatobacteraceae bacterium | reverse complement strand
GCAACTGCGTCGTCGGGTGATGCAACATTTAGTGGTGTAGTTGGCTGGAGTGGCGAGCTTGGCTATGGCGTTCGCGCCCCAGAGGCAAGCAGCGACTAATGGAACTCTTCGTTTTTGTTTGTGCCACGGCCATGATCATTATTGGCGCACTTGGTGTTGTATTGCGTAAGCACCCCGTGCACGCAGCACTCAGCTTGGTACTTACGTTGTTTGGAATCGCAGTATTGTTCGTGGCCCAACACGCCGAGTTCCTGGCCGCCGTGCAAGTGATTGTGTATGCCGGCGCCATCGTGGTGTTGTTCTTGTTCGTAATCATGCTGCTTGGTGTTGACCAAGTCGAAAACCTGAAGACCGAACCGCTCGCTGGTCAGCGCTGGGTTGCTGGAGTTGTTGGTGTGAGTTTGCTCGGATTATTGGCGGCGGCCATTTACACCGGTGCGGATTCTGTTATTTCGCGCGGCGAGGGTATTGCAAGCAATGTCGCTGGCGACAATCCAGATGCCAATATTCAGCAATTAGCAACCTCCATCTTTTCCGACTACGTGGTGGCCTTTGAAGTGACCTCGATCTTGTTGGTCGTGGCCGTTGTTGGCACCGTGTTGTTGTCGCGTCGCCGCACGGCGGGCAAGTCATGAACGCACTCGTCGTTGTTCCAACCACAACCTGGTATCTCTTGTTGTCGGCAGTGCTCTTCACAATTGGCACCGTTGGTGTGTTGGTGCGTCGCAATCCACTCGTCATGTTTATGTGTATCGAGTTGATGTTGAACGCGGTCAACCTCACGTTTGTAACACTCGGTCGTCGACTTAACGACATCAATGGTCAGGCAATTGTGTTCTTCGTGCTCGTGGTGGCAGCAGCAGAAGTAGTAGTTGGCCTAGGCATCATCGTTGCGATTATGCGCCGACGCAGTGGCATCACGGTTGACGACCTTGCAGAGTTGAAGGGTTAAGTCGTGACCGGCTTCTTCATCGATCATCTCTGGCTTGTGCCGGTATTGCCGCTATTCGGAGCACTTGCGATCCTGGTTCTTGGTCGTCGTTTGGGCGAGCCGAAGGCTGGCTGGCTTGCATCGCTCATGACCATCGGGTCGTTCCTCATTACCGTCGCGGTGTTTTTCAATCTGCTTTCACGCCCGGCAGAAGAGCGCCACCAAGTAGTGACCATGTTTAAGTGGTTGCCAGTTGGCTCGCTGCAAGTCGACATGGCGTTGTTGGCAGACCCGTTGTCGATCACGATGGCACTATTCATCACCGGAATCGGTTCGTTGATACATCTGTATGCCATTGGCTACATGCACGGCGATCCAAAGTTTCCTAAGTTTTTCTTGTATCTCAACCTGTTTGTGTTCTCCATGCTCATGTTGGTGCTTGGCGAAAACTTGCTCGTCACTTTCCTTGGATGGGAGGGCGTTGGCGCTTGCTCGTATTTCCTCATTTCGTTCTGGCACACCCGCGACTCTGCAGCAGTTGCCGGCAAAAAAGCATTTGTCACCAACCGCATTGGCGACTTCGGGGTAATGACGGCAATGTTCTTGGCCTTCAGTGCAGTAGGCACACTCTCGTATGACGGCATCAATGAGGCTGCTCATTCCGGTTCGTTAGCCCCGGTGACCGCAACCGCAATCGCGATGTTGTTGTTTGTCGGTGCATGTGGCAAGAGCGCACAGTTGCCGCTGTATCTCTGGTTGCCAGATGCGATGGAGGGCCCAACACCGGTTTCGGCACTTATCCACGCGGCAACCATGGTGACATCTGGTGTGTTCTTGATGACGCGCATGAGTCCGGTGCTCCACGAGTCGTATTCATGGGCGCCAACGGTTATTGCGTGCGTCGGTGCTGCAACTGCGTTGTATGCGGCCACAGTTGCTGTTGCGCAAAACGACATCAAGAAAGTGTTGGCGTACTCAACGGTGTCGCAACTTGGCTTCATGTTCTTGGCTATTGGTTCTGGCGCGTATGTTGCAGCCATTTTCCACATGATCACTCATGCATTCTTTAAAGCGCTGTTGTTCCTCGGCTCTGGTTCTGTCATTCATGGCATGCACCATGAGCAAGACATGCGTCGCATGGGTGCGTTGCGCAAAGCAATGCCAGTTACTGCAATCACATTTATTATCGGCTGGCTCGCAATTGCGGGTGTGCCACCATTTGCGGGCTTTTGGTCGAAGGACGAAATTCTGCTCTACGTTTATGCCAACAACCGCGGACTCTACGTTGTTGGTGTAATCACCGCACTGTTGACGGCGTACTACATGACTCGTCAAGTAATCATGGTGTTTTACGGCGAGGCAAAATGGAATGATCATGCTGCCGAAAACGGTGCGCATGGCGACTTCACTCCACATGAAAGCCCACGCATCATGTTGATGCCACTTGTCGTGCTTGCTGGTCTTGCAATGGTTGGTGGTGCGCTGCAGTTGCCCTTCTCCAAGAAGACGGCATTTCTGGAGCACTGGCTTGCCCCGGTTGTCGAAGAGTCAGAGGCTCACATTAAGGAAACTTGGGCATATCAAAACAAGTATCTACTACTTGGCGTTGCTGTAGTCGTTGCAGTGCTTGGCATCGTTGCGGCTTTTGCTGTGTATGCCAAGCACAAGATCAAGGCTGTCGAACCAAAGATTCTCGAGCAGGCCTGGAACTATGACGCGACCGCAGCCAAGTTGGTGAGTGGCCCGGGCAACGCATTGTTCAATGGTGTCGCGTGGATTGACGCGCATGTTGTCGATGGGGCAGTCAACGGCACTGCCACAATTGTGCGATCTGTGGCTGGCCAAGTTCGCAAAAGTCAGAGTGGTTTCGTGCGTGCCTACGCGGCAGTTATCGCAGTTGGTGTTGTTGTGCTCTTGGCATGGTTTGTATTGAGAGGGCTTATCTGATGTTTGCTTCAGTCACAAAGGCTGGTGAGGCCACGGCAAGTTTCCCGATCCTCACGATGCTCGTACTGATGCCGTTGCTCGGCGCAGTCCTTGTTTCATTACTGAATAAGAAGCATGGCGAGTGGGTCAAGCTTGCTGCGCTCGTTTCGAGCATCGCAACTGGCGCAATGAGTGTGTGGATGCTTATCAAGTTCCCTACTGGTGCAGCGGGTTTCGAGTTCGTGTCAAAGCACT
>JBIIAC010000104.1:0-3145 GCA_044240045.1 Ilumatobacteraceae bacterium | reverse complement strand
AAACGAACTCGCCGAGTGGCTTGATGCCACGCTTTTCGGCTGCGCGCTTCGACATCATCACAATGGCAGAACCTGCGTCGCTGATTTGGCTTGCATTGCCAGCCGTAATCGTGCCGGCCTTGTCAAATGCTGGCTTGAGCGATGCGAGTGACTCCATAGTTGTTGATGCGCGCACACCTTCGTCGGTGTCGACGATAAGTGCATCACCTTTGCGTTGTGGAATTGATACTGGAACAATTTCGTCAACAAACTTGCCAGCAGCGATAGCCGCAGCAGCACGCTGGTTGCTCTTCATTGCCATATCGTCTTGCACTTCACGACTGATGTTGCCTTCGGTGTAACGGTCGGTGCCGAGGCCCATGAGGCAAGCATCGAATGCACACCACAATCCATCTTTTTGAATCGCGTCAAGCAGCGAGACATCACCGAATCGGAAACCAGAACGTGCACCCATCGCAAGGTAAGGAGCATTGGTCATGCTCTCCATGCCACCTGCGATCACGATGTCGGCTTCACCGCTTGCAATCATTTGATCGGCCATATAAATGGAGTTGAGGCCCGACAAACACACTTTGTTGATGCTGATGCTTGGCACGCTCATTGGAATGCCAGCCTTCGCAGCAGCCTGGCGCGACGGAACCTGACCCTGGCCAGCCATGAGTACTTGACCCATAATCACGTGCTCGACTTCGTGCGGTTGTACCCCTGCACGTTGCAAGGCTGCAGCAATTGCAAACCCTCCAAGTTCTGCGGCACTAAAAGAGGCAAGCGCGCCACTCATCTTTCCGATGGGTGTACGGGCTCCGGCGATGATGTATGAACCTGGCATGGGTATCAGCGTACGGGTTTCTGGTCTGTATTCTGAATTCATGAAAAATATCCTTGAAGCAATCGAAAATGGGGCTGACTCGGCCACATTTGCAGCATTAGAAATTCCCGCCACATACCGTGCCGCCGTCGTGCGCAAGAGTGATCAAGAGATATTCGCGGGTGTTGAATCTGCCAAGAAAGATCCACGTAAGAGCGTGCACATTCAAGAAGTTGCTACGCCAGAGATTGCCCCTGACGAGGTACTCATTGCGGTGATGGCAAGCAGCATCAACTTCAACACAGTGTGGACAAGTATTTTTGAACCAATCTCTACTTTTGGTGCGCTTGAGCGACTAGCGCGCGAAAGTTCATGGGCAAAGCGTCATGATCTCGATTATCACGTAATGGGAAGTGATGCTTCTGGTGTTGTGCTGCGAGTTGGTTCAGCAGTGCGCAACTGGAAGCCAGGTGACAAAATCACGGTGCATTGCAATCACGTCGATGATCAAGACCCGTCTTCACACAACGACTCAATGCTTGGAAGCAACCAGCGCATTTGGGGTTATGAAACAAACTTTGGTGGTCTTGCAGACTTGTCAGTAGTGAAGGCCAACCAATTGATGCCAAAGCCAGCACACCTCACGTGGGAAGAAGCAGCAGTGAATGCGTTGTGCAACTCGACGAGTTATCGCATGCTCGTGTCGAAAAACGGCGCCAACATGAAACAAGGTGATGTTGTGTTGATCTGGGGTGCATCGGGTGGCATCGGTGCATACGCATTGCAATATGTGCTCAACGGTGGCGGTATCCCCGTTGGAGTTGTGAGCTCGCCAGAAAAAGCAAAAGTGCTGCGCGAGATGGGTTGCGAAGCAGTAATTGATCGCAAAGCAGCGAACTACAAGTTTTGGAATGACGACAACACTCACAACGAAAAAGAGTGGCGACGTTTTGGAGGCGACATTCGTGCGCTCGTTGGCGAAGATCCGGACATTGTGTTTGAACACCCTGGCCGCTCGACGTTTGCGGCATCAATGTATGTGGTGAAAAAAGGTGGCACCGTTGCAACGTGTGCAGCTACCAGCGGTTACATGATGGAATTTGACAATCGTTTTTTCTGGATGCGTCTGAAGAAACTGATTGGCAGTCACTTTGCCAACTATCGCGAGGCATGGGAGGCAAACCGACTTATTCAGAAGGGGATGATTCATCCTGTGATGTCACAAGTTTTTGCACTTGAGCAAACTGGCGAAGCCGCATATCAAGTACACAACAACATGCACGAAGGCAAAATTGGTGTGTTGTGCCTTGCACCGCGCGAAGGCATGGGCATTGATGATCCGAAATTGCGTGCCAAGGTTGGCGAAGAAAACATCAATCGTTTCCGGAGGAAATAGTGATACTCACCGAAATTGATCACGTTGCTATTGCAGTGCACGACCTGGAGGCTGCAATTAGTTATTACCAGCGCGCTTTTGGTGCCACCGTCGATCATCGCGAAGTGGTCGAGTCTGACGGTGTGGAAGAAGCATTGTTGAAAGTTGCCGAGAGCTACATTCAGTTGCTCACACCAACACGGCCAGATTCGCCAGTTGCAAAAGCACTTGAAAAGCGTGGTGAAGGCTTGCACCACATTGGTTACCGCGTAGCCAATTGTGCAGATGCGTTAGCGCAAATGATTGCTGCTGGTGCGACACCACTCGATAAGGCACCACGCCCCGGAAGCCGCGGCACCACAGTTGCATTCATTCATCCAAAGGGAAGCTTCGGCACACTGATCGAACTCGTTCAGGAATAGCTGTGTCATCTGCGGGTGTAGAACTCGCGACCATAGTGAGCGCACTCGTTGGCGCAGTTGTTGCGATGCGCCGCAGTCGGCGGGCACAACGAACAATTACAAGGCTCGACGCACTTGCATTACGCAGGCCAATCACCAGTGCGCCAGTTGCAGTTCTTGGTGCGCTACTTGGTGCACTCACGTATCGACAGTTTGGTTTTTCACTTGAGATGGTTGCATTCGGCCTCATGATTGCGATGTGCATTGAACAATCAATTATTGATTTCGTCACTCATCGGTTGCCGCGCGGAGTTACGTTTCGGGCCGCAATTGTTGGTGGCCCACTGCTCGCTCTGGCAGCGATCAACATTGATGACAACGGCCGCATACTTGTCATGTTTGCAAGCTTCGTTGGCACACTTGCACTCTTTGCATTGCTCACTGCCGTCAGCAAAGGTGGAATTGGCGGTGGAGATGTGCGCCTAGCCCCAGTGCTCGCGATGTTTCTTGGTTGGCTCGGAGCGTCACACGTATATATAGGTCTTGGCATCGGGTTCATCA
>JBIIAC010000126.1:0-3151 GCA_044240045.1 Ilumatobacteraceae bacterium | reverse complement strand
GCGAAATTTGGCAAGCATTTGCGGTGCTTGCTGATATTCGTTCGGTTGGAGTGATGGGCGACGAACGAACTTATGGTCGGCCAATAATTATTCGCGCGGTAACAAGTGATGATGCGATGACGGCCGACTGGGCGAGACTGCCGTACGACTTGTTGGAAAAAATGTCATCCCGAATAATCAATGAAGTTAAGGGAATTAATCGCGTTGTTTACGATGTGACATCTAAACCACCCGGCACGATTGAGTGGGAATAGTTTTCTAAATCTCGTTAAAATTGCCTTTAATTATTTAAAGGGCACAATTTTCATTTCTTTGATTAAATCATCTATCGAGATAGGCATTGGCTTACTAAATTTAAAATTTAGATACGACTCAATTTTTTCTGTTGAGTAATTTGTCCTTAAAGCAAATGTTGCGAACTGTGGAATGTGAATAAATCTTCCAATAACTAATTTAAGTAAATTCAAGGGGATTTGTATTAATTTGTAGGGGATGCGTAGTGGCAGGATTTTTACTTTAAGTATTGACGATATATGTAATATCAAAGCATCCCAAGTGCAGTCATTGCTTAGATTGAAAATCTCATTTTTACTTCTTGAATTACTTGCTATGAGTATCATTGCGTTTGCAACATCGTCAACGTGGATATAGGTAGCAATTGCATCTTTCTTTCCGATAAAAAAGAAATGGCCTGAATTTACTAATTCTATTAATTTACGAATTGATTGATTGGTCATTGATGCTCCAATGACATTTGAGGGCCTGAGAATAGTGTAGGAAAAATTATTAACGGATGATGTAATAACCAATTCATCAGATTTAGTTTTTGTTTTTTCATACTCATTAACTGGATTGGTCTTGCTGGATTCGGTAATTTCTCTTTTTATTTGGATTTTATTGTTTGGTGGTGGACCGTAAGCACCGCAAGAACTCAGCTGAACCCAATGCAACTTTTTTTTAGATAATGCAGACTCATTCATTACTGAGTCAATTAATTTTTGAGTTCCATTAATATGTAATAAACTCATTTGTGCTTCATTGTTAATTTCTCCTGCACAATGAAATAAAACATCACAACCTTCGATAAATTCAGCTAAAGATAAATTCGGATCAGTTAAATCACCGATAAATATTTCGACATTGTTGTCAAATTTAGTATCTTTATTCCTTGTCAATATTTTTATGCGACATTTCATCTTTAGGAGTTCTTCAATTAATTTCTTTCCAATAAAACCATTACCACCAGTAACGCAGATTATTTTTTCGTTAAGGTTGAATTCATCTGACGTAATAAGTACAGATTCATTCATTATCGATTCTCTTTTCATTAAAGATAAAAAATTTGTTCATTTTTTCTAAAGGTAGGTTATGAAGATATTATTCTCTGTTCTGCGCCGTGTCACGGGTGTGTTGACAAATAATTAAGAACACATTTGCGTCATGGGGTTAGTACTTAGCGGTTGCAACCTGTGTAACTTAAGCGTCAATATCAAATTGGAAAAGCAAATTGCTAGTCAGAGTACTTTCTATTCAAAGTTACACAAAAGTTACGCGCTACTTTTTGGTGGTGATAAATGATTGATTTAGTTGGCTATTTTATTCGTGTGACTATTGAGTGGGAATAGGGCCGAATTCTTCGGTAGACTGGTCACATCATGATTCGTAACGCCATTTGGCGTGTACGCCGGTGTGTGCCTCAATTGGCCGCCATCATCCTCACCACTTCGGTGGCTGTGGGTTATCTCGTCGTGCCTGCTCAGGCGCTTGGTTTGCGCCCTATGACTGGGTCGTCGGGGGATCAGCAGCAACGGGTCAACCAGATCATCGCCGAGTTGGACAAGATCGGCTACCAGATTGATGCACTTGATGAAACCTATGCCGAAGCGGTGAACCAGCAAGAGGACCTACAGGTAGAGATCGACGCGACCATTGCCAATATTGCAGAACTGGAAGCAAAACTTGCCGCGATGCAAGAAGACTTGAAAGCTGTGGCAATGAAGTCTTTTGTTCGCGGCGGTATGTCCAATAGTTTGTCGAGCATCTTGAGTTCGACAAATTCGCTGAGTGACATGGTGCGCAAGAAATACCTCACTTCTGTTGCGCTCAACACAGGCGCGGGTAATACCGATGCACTTCAGGGTTTGATTGATGATCTCACGAAAGAAAAGAAGAAACTAGAGAAGCAGCAGAAAAAAGCCAGCGACTTGGCCGACTATGCGGCAACACGATTGAGTGCTGCAGAAAGTCTTGCTTCCGATTACATGGCTCGCCAAGCAGCGGCAGAGCGAGAACTTGGTTCATTGCTGAGGTCGGAACGACAGCGCCGCGAAGATGCAGCACTTGATGATGCAAAATCACAGGCCGCAAAATTTGCCGGATCAAAGTATTCAAACGTCGCTGCTCCATCGTCGCGGGCGGGTGTTGCAATCAAGGCTGCACTTTCGCAACTAGGTGTTCGGTATCGATTTGGCGCGAAGTCTCCTGGAAGTGCCTTTGACTGTTCTGGTCTCACCTCGTGGTCATGGGAAGTGGCAGGCGTGGGTATTCCCCGCACATCGCGAACGCAATATGCAGGACTCACGCGTATTCCAACTGCAGCAGTTCAGCCGGGCGATTTAATTTTTTCTGGCTATCCAATTCACCACGTCGGTATGTACTTGGGCAACGGTCAATATGTGCACGCACCACGAACGGGTGACGTCGTTAAAATTTCTGCTGTGTCTTGGTCAAGAGTTGTCGGAGTGGTGAGACCGAAGTAGCGATATGGGTTCTATTCCGGTAGCTCCAGCAGGTTGGCAAGGTGGTTCATTTACGTCGGCCGGTATCACGCATGCCACGTACCGCAAAGGTGCAGGCCCGGGCGTTGTAGTTGTTCACGAAATACCAGGCATCACGCCGAGCGTGCTCGCATTTGCTGAGCGAGTCGTTGATTCAGGATTTACGGTTGTGATGCCGCTGTTGGTGGGCGAAGTTGGTCGAGAACCAAGCGGCAAGTACATGGCCAAATCGATGAGCAAAATTTGTATCTCACGTGAGTTCACTACTTTGGCGATGCGTCAGAAATCTCCAGCGATTAATTGGTTGCGTGCATTGGCAAAGCAGTTGCATAACGAACTCGGTGGCGTTGGTGTTGGCGCTATAGGTATGTGTT
>JBIIAC010000029.1:0-11134 GCA_044240045.1 Ilumatobacteraceae bacterium | reverse complement strand
GTATGGCCGTTATCCACCTGTTTGGCCACCCAGCAGCAGACTTTGACGGCGAAGCAGTTATTGCCGCAGTGAAGAATGCTCAAAGCCAGGGCGTGCAAGTTGTTTCGGTCTCGATGCTTGGTCACAAAAGCGACTTGGCATTTATGGCGGTTTCGTCTGACATGCGCGAGCTGCGTTCTTTCCAAACCGCGTTGCAGCACGCAGGTATGTTCATCGGTGACAGTTATGTGTCGCTCACTGAAGTGAGTGAGTACGCAGCAAATGTTCCTGAAGAGATGCGCAATGCACGTCTGTACCCGCAGCTTCCACCGGCTGGCAAGAACGCTTGGTGCTTTTACCCAATGTCGAAAAAGCGTGACCCGGAATGCAACTGGTTTATGTTGCCATTCGAGAAGCGCAGTGAATTAATGATGGAGCATGGCAAGAGTGGCCGCACATTTGCAGGTCGTATCTTGCAGCTAGTTACTGCATCTGCTGGCTTCGACGACTTTGAGTGGGGGGTGACGTTGTTTGGTGTTCATGCCGATGACCTCAAAGACGTGGTGTACACAATGCGCTTCGATGAGGCATCGGCGAAGTACGCCGACTTCGGTTCATTTTACGTAGGAATTGTTACACCAGTAGAAGAACTGGTGGAGCTCGTCTAGTTAGCTCTGGCTTGTTAAAAACTTTTGAATGGGGGACAGGTCCATGTCTAATGGAATAAAAGTGCGGATGATCTATTCCGCTTGTGTGATGATTGAAACTGCAAATTGCAGAATCTTGTGTGATCCTTGGTTTACAGATGGAATCTACGATGGCTCTTGGTACCTTTTCCCCGTTGTCGAAAATCCTATTGAAGTCATTGGAGATTGTGACTTCATATACATTTCTCACATTCACCCGGATCACTACGATCCAATTTTTATAAAGTCATATTTCGAACGTTATGGGTCAAAGCCGTTACTGGTTGCAAATCGACGTAGTAACTCACTGGCCAAGAAAGCCGTCATCGATGGTTTTGAAGTTCGAGTCCTTGAAGATGACCTTCAAATTTCAACGACCTTGATTTCTATAATCCCTCACGAAACTGGTAGCCAAAGTGATATTGATTCTGCGCTGATAGTCGAGCACATTGATGACGAACATGTTTCTCGGGTGGTCAACATCAATGACTGCATCGTTGATCAGCAATTATTAGATCAAATATCGATGTATGGGCCGATTGATATTTTGCTACTTGGTTTCACTGGAGCTGGCCCCTATCCGCAAACTTACTTTAGTCTCGATGACCCACGGCTGTTAATTGCTGGAGAAAAGAAAAAGGCAGAGTTTTTTCAGCGCTATCTAAATACAACTGCGGTGCTTAAGTCTCGAGTGAATATACCGTTTGCTGGCCAATATATGTTGGGTGGGAAACTAACCAAGTTGAACCAATTCCGTGGAGTAGCAGATGCCACGGAAGTTCTTCTGATTGATCCAAATGCAATTGTTTTGGACGACTATCTAGGCTCAATTGATACGAACACCATGGTTGCTAATCATCCGAGGACCAAACCTCATTCTCCACTCTCGGTCGAAAAAAGGTTGAAAGAGATAGCAAGTAAAAGCATGGTGTATGAAAGCTTGATAAACCAAATTGATGCAAATATCAGCATTGAAGAAGCGCTGGAGAAATCACTAATACGTGCTCGAAATCGATCTGAGTGTAGAACTGATTATTTCTTTGTATTCAATTTTGGTATCGGGCCTAGATGGATAATCAATGCCAATTCAAACTCACTTGATGGACCAAGAATTGTTGGGGAGTTCGAAGTACTTACCGAACCGAGAAGTGAGATTTTAATTGACGAGATATATTTTCGTGGGTTGCTCAGCAGACGTTTTCACTGGAATAATGCCGATGTTGGCTCGCAATTTTTCACTAAGCGAACCCCTGATGTTTTTGATCGTCAAGCGATGAATTTTCTAAATTTTTTGCACCTGTAAGTCAACTATCGATAAACACTATTTTCCGTCGCCCTGATCGCGAAGGAATTGCTCAACTTCATCCATCAGTGTTGCAGCATCTGCTGCGTCATCACCAGTGTCGTGAGCAAAATCAAATTGCAATTGACCGTCGTCAACTTCGTCGTCAAGACTCATGCCGTTATCGGTCATCGTCTCAAGGCGCTCAACATATGCAGCCAAGTCTTCATCATCATTTACTAGCGAGTTGATCTGCTCTTCATAGTTTTCAATCAAGTTCATGATCGATGCAACTGGTGCAGGTGTGCCGATGATTTCGCATGAACGACGCATCAATGACAATGAAGCTTTTGGTGATGGCACTTGTGAGGCGTATGCGGGGACAGCTGCCCACAGTGCGGCCGATGGAAGCGCAAGTGTGTTGCAAACATCGTGAAGAACGCCGATGATGCCTGTTGGTCCTTCATAGCGTGAGCGCTGTAAGTCGAAGCGTTCAATGAGGTCGTTATCGTTGGCAGTACCAATGATCTGCACTGGACGGCTGTGAGGCACGTCTGCGAGCAGCGCACCGAGGGTGAGCATCATCGACGCGCCAAAGTGATCAGCAACACCAAGAATCTGCTCAGAAAACGAACGCCACTTCATGCTTGGCTCTGGACCCAACACCAAGATCACGTCGCCACCCGCACCGGCCATGTGCCACATGCCGACTGTTGGCCACACGATATTGCGAGAGCCACCTTCTTTGAGGCGAACATGAGGACGAATCGTTGCGAAGTCTGTGTACTCCTCTGGGTCAATCTCGGCGAGTGGCTGAGCTTTCCAACCTTCGATGAGATTGCGTACTGCGTTTGAGGCAGCGTCTGCGGCATCATTCCACCCCGTAAAGGCGGTGACGATTACAGGTCGCTTGAGTGACGGCTTTGACAACCAGCGAACGTGATCCATTGTCGACATCTATGCAGAACGCTACTAGAGGTTTCCGAATTCAATCAAAATATTCTATGAAAAAGTTAAGAATTGACTGGCGGTTAGGCTATTTAGGTGGCCACGAAAAGTCTGACGCGCAAAGCAAGATTCATCTTGTCATTTGACTGCGAGGGCAAATGGGGTATGGCAGATGACCCTGTTATGGCATCCAGTAATCCAATTAGTCGGGATTCACTAGCCAATGCCTACACACAAATTTTTCAAATTTTAGAAAAACACAACATCCCTGCAACTTTTGCATTGGTGGGTTTGTTTGCCGGTGGATACGAGCAATATGTTGATTCGAGGGGTGATCTGCTCGAGAGTGTGCCGCATAGAAATTGGCTTCAAGTTCCTGAACGATCATTTGCGGCAGGTCTTTACGATGGGTGGTTTTACCCTGAACTTGTAGACCGGATTAAGTCCAGAGGGAATCATGAAATTGCAAGCCATAGTTTTACGCATCTTCCATTGCGCAACGAAGGTGTAACAGAAGAATCATTTTTTACAGAAATGAAATTTATTGACAAGTGGAAACAAACTAACTCAATCGAATTGAGCACGTTTATCTATCCGCGAAATCAAATCAAATTTGAGAATGGATTAAGCGACTTCAATTTTGTTGGATATAGACAATGTGATATTCAAAACACCGCATATGCAAATCGTTTTCAAATTTTGCAAGATGAGTTCAATATTGGTAGGAAGAGCGATGCACACAGTGTGAACACCAAGCCGGTAGCAATTCCTCCCGGCACATTCCTCAATTGGCGACATGGTTCTAGGCGCGTAATTCCAAAATGGGCAACTCTGAAACGTTGGTCAAATGTGCTGGATCATGCTGTTGCTTCTGGCGGTGTGGCTCATCTGTGGATGCATCCACACAATTTGATAACAGCAAGAGGCCAAGTTGAATTATTTGGTGATGCAATTGCGCGTGTAGCGAAAACTCAAAAATCTGGACTGATAGAAACAGTTACTCAGGCAGAGTATTGCAAAGAAATTATGCAACAGGCACAGCTCGGAAGTCACGAATGAACGGTGAGCAAATTCAGCAATGGAGTGGTAGTCCAACTCAAGACACCACTTTAGTCATTCAGCAATTGTTGTCTAAAAACGGAGAGAATAGAGATATAGATCTGATCAATTGGCAATATGTCGACTGCCCGTCTGGTGCGCATGTTTCAATCGCACATCTTCAGGGGAGCGTAAATGAGAAGCCAGTCGCTCTTTACGCCGTGTTTAAGAACAGAATGCTGATTAAAGGAAAACCTGCATTAGGAGCTCAATCCATTGACACGCTGACCAATTCTGAATTTCGAGGCCGTGGTTTGTTCAGGACTCTTGCTACTGAAATTCATGAGGATATGTTGTCTCATGAAATAGAAGTCATTTATGGAGTGCCGAATGGATTGAGCTATCGAGGATTCCAGAAATACTTGAATTGGTCGATGCTCGATCCTCTACCGATGCTTGCTCGCCCAATCGGGCTTCGGTATTTTCGTGTATTGGCAAAATTGCGAAGTTCGAAACTGAAACCCACAAGTGGCGTTCCCTCACGTTTTGGCACTCATATAGACGAGGTACCTAAAGACGTTTCAGATCTCTTCTCTAGATCTATCTCCGACAACTACACAGGAGTCATTCGCGACTATGAGTATTTGGCGTGGCGATTGAACAGGCCGGGAGCCACCTACCAATTGTTTGAGCACCGAAATGATTCTGGGAAGTTGATTGCATTCGCGGTTTATGAATTGGTTATGAAGCACGGCTGCTGCCTCGGATACGTAATGGAGATCATTGTTGATAGGGAGAACGAGCTTGCAGGAAAGAATCTATTGAAATCAATGATCAAAGAAATGGGATCGCGTGGCGCCGATTTGGTGTTGGGGTGGGCAAGTGCCTCAAGCACATTGCGGCGCTTGCTAAAAAGCTCTTGGTTTGTTCCATTTCCAGAGAAATTGCGGCCAATTGAATTGCATTTGGGGTACAGAGCCGATGATCCTGTTATCCACCAATCGCTGTTAAATCAAAGTTCATGGTCAATCAGCTATTTGGATTCAGACACCGTTTGACGAAGTCCGCGAAAGATGTAGTGGTCAGTAATTCTGATAACGAATTTGATTGAAGACCAGAGAATTGCCATTAGAAATTTTCCTAAAGAAATTTGACCTTTTTGTCGAAGCGTTCGGAAAGCGTCTAACTCGCCTTTCTCCATGGCCTTGAAACTTCCACTCAGTCCAGAACCTCCATAAATTGGATTTGTGCAACTCGTAAGTGGTAAATGAATAAAGAGGGCATTTCCGTGTTTTGCGACAATCTCCATCCAGAGTAAATAGTCTTCAGCACTTCGCTTTTCGTTCTTGTAACGCTCGTTGACTGTCTTTCTCACCATTACGGTTGGCGTTGAGCATCTGTTTTTGATAATGAAATCATTCAAACCCAATTCGCGGGTCAATACGTTTGATTGGTCAAAACTTGGAAATTTGTGAGACGTTGAAACAATTCGCTCGTGACACGACATCACGAAAGAACTGTAAGTCTGCATTTCACGCACTTGAATTTCAAGCTTTCGTGGATGCCACACATCATCTGCGTCTAGAAAAGCTATAAATTCGCCTTTACTGTTGTCCCAACCACGATTTCGCGCGCTTCCTGGTCCAGTATTTCGATCGGAGTGCAACAATTGAATAGTAATTTTCGAATTTTTCGAATACTCAACAACTTTTTCAATCGTATTGTCGGTACTTGCATCATCAATAACAATGACTTCGGTTGCTTGAAATGTTTGGTCTGCAACTGATTGAAGAGCTCTGGCAATTGTTGATTGTGCGTTATAGGCAGGGATAACGACAGAAACAGATGGTTGGCTCATGTGATTCTGCTAAACCAATTCCAGGTGCCGGCCAACTTTTGTAAATAAGTGCTTTTTGAATCACGGCTCCAGATGTCAACTCTGGGCTGCATCAGACGATCAGTAATTGGCAAAACGAAACCCCATTTGCTGCAAGCCGCATGAGTGAAACCTGATTTCTCCGCAGCAGCCCGTACAAAGTCATTAACAAGTCCAAATGGATAAGACATGGTATGAATTGGCGATTGGAGGATTTGCTCCAAAGAATCCTTGCTTTTTGTGAGTTCCTGAAGCATGTCGGTTGCACTCAACTTGGTCAATGGGACGTGGGAATATCCGTGAGCCCCAATGGTGGCACCAGAGATGGATGCCAGTTCAACCAGTTCAACAGGCGATAAGTAACGCGGGTCTTGACTCAGTGCCTTGCCAGGGGATACAAAGACGTGGAAAGGAATCTTGCGCTTATTTAGTTCTGGCCCAACTACAGAAAGTGCGTCTACATAGCCATCATCAAACGTAATTGTGATTCCGTTTTCGAAGAAGGTTCCAAAAGGAACAATTGGCATTGCGTATTGATCTGAAAACTGTTCAATGAGATCGCAATGCATTCTAAATTCATCAGTTTTCAAGCTATAAATGTTGTTGACGTCACCATCAACCTTTGTGCCTACTGCATGGTAGGAGAGGATTCTGATCCCAGATTGAGGTTTTTGGTGCAGAACTGATGAGGCCGTGCTGATTGCAATCGCACCTAGTCGTTTGGCTTTAAACACGTAGCATCCTGTTTCTCGATCAGTAGTTAGAATGCTATAGGAAATTATTTGACATGACCGTAGACGTACGAATAGCCACGCGTGTGGACAACGAACTTGTTGAGGCGTTTCAGCGACTGATTCCGCAGTTATCAAAGTCAAATCCAGCACCAACGAAAGAGCAACTTGAGTCCATTGTTGCTTCAGACTCTTCTCAAATTTTGTTGGCAAAAGCTGATGGCGTAATTGTTGGTTCGCTAACGCTGGTGATTTTTCATATTCCCACTGGCGTTCGCGCATGGATTGAAGACGTGGTGGTGGATGGTTCAGCGCGAGGAGCTGGTGTTGGTGAGGCACTGAATACATTTGCGATAAATGAATCACGTAAGCGCGGCGCAACGACGGTTGACTTAACTTCTCGTCCATCTCGAGAAGCAGCCAACCGTCTGTATCAGCGCTTAGGTTTCGTACAGCGCGACACCAATGTGTATCGCTTCACGCTTTAAAATTGATGATTAACAACCAATTGAATCGAGCATGTGTTCGCATACTTGTGTGAGACGAAATGGTGAAAGTTCAACCACAAAACGTCGAAACATATGGCGTGGAATGGTGTAGATGTTGTCAAAATTGACAACACAATCCGTTCCTACGCCGTCTGACTTTTTGGTGAGTTTCAGTTCGGAAACTAGACCACGTTCAATACGACTCAATGCCGCAACTACAACTGATCCGATTCGATCGGCAACTGGATCACGAGTAAGAACAAGCACTGGTCGGTCGCCGCTGGGAAGTGCGGCAAACCAAATTTCACCGTGTTTCATCAACCCACTCCGACCAGTCTTCGGCAACGCCCCAATCATTAATTCCTAAAAGTGATTGCTCATCTTCGTTGAGAGGCATCTCTTGCCAAATACGCGCATCATCTTCCGATTTAAGCCGCACGATGTAGCTGTGAAGTGCGGTGCGAAGCAACTCGGATTTATCAATACCCAATTTGGAAGCCCATCGAAGTGCTTCGGTTGCTTCAGTGTCGTCAACTCGAAAACTTAGCATTGTCATACAATTAGTATACATTGTCATACAGGCAGTTGTCGAGAGTAATTTTCTTGTCAGGCGGTGTGGCGGGCGTGGCAGCTGGCAAAGTGATCGTTGACTAAACCAAGCGACTGCATTGCTGCGTACATTGTCGTCGGACCAACAAACTTGAAGCCACGCTTGAGTAACTCTTTTGAAAGTGCATGTGATTCGGGTGTTGAAGCTGGCAAGTCCCCAAATGTTTTCGGCGCTTTGCCTGGTTTGATGGGTGCGAACGACCAAATCAATTTGGAGAGCGAGCCAACTTCTTGTTGCACTTTGAGCGTTGCTATGGCATTGCCAATTGTTGCTTCGATCTTCGCTCGGTTGCGCACGATGCCTTCATTGTTCATGAGGCGTTCAATGTTTCTGTCGTTGAATCGCGCAACCTTAACCGGATCAAATTGTTTAAACGCTTCACGGAACGCTTCGCGCTTGCGCAAGATCGTGAGCCATGACAAGCCAGCTTGGAAACCCTCGAGGCACAACTTTTCATACAACTTGTTGTCATCGGTAACGGGGCGACCCCATTCGTTGTCGTGGTAGTCGACATAGATCGGATCGGATGCGCACCAGAAACAGCGCTTGAGGCCATCTTCGCCTTTGAATGTGGGGGAAGGTTTAACGGTTGTCATGTTGTCGAATTGCTTTGTAGGTGTAGGCATACTCGCGATGTGTACGCGAGGTAGTCGTTTAGTGCGCTACATCCCATAAATGATGTATTGGGTCGTGCAGCAGGTAGCGCCCAAAGGTGTCGATGGTAAAGGTTGCGCCGTCGCTACGCAGGCCCTTGCGGCCCCATTCGGCGTCTGCGACCGAATCGAAGCGGTCTGCCAGCTGGTCGCCAGCAAACACAATCTCGCGGCGCACGACTACTGGGTCTTGCAAGTCATAGCGGTCGTCCACAGCGGTTTTGTCCTGGTCCCAATTGGCAAAAGTGGGTGTGTCGAGCGTGAGCATCATCACGAGACGTTTGTCGAAAAGCCGAAAGACATCGCGCACGTGGCAGCCATATTCGAGAGCCGACCAGATGTTGGGTCGGGGACGGATCACACACTGTGGATGCACGAGCACTGCATCCCACTGCGAAGCAATCTCGCGAATGGTCAAGCCAATGTCGCGTGGCACGACGCGCGATGCGTCGTATGCACAGTCTGGGCACGGACGATCAAGTACCCATGTCCAGTCTTTGTTGTCAGGCTCGATCGACATCGTTGCCGACAATACTGCAATTATTTTTTAATACTGAGTTGGGCGAGATCGAGTGCTTCGGACAGCGTTGATGCTGTTTGCACAGTGAGCCCTGCGGGAGCCTTGTTGGCAGCACCAGACTGGCTGTGTGTGGGCACGATGGCTCGCGTAAAGCCAAGACGTGCAGCCTCGGTGAGTCGACGCGACATGTGACCAACGTGGCGGATCTCGCCACCGAGACCAATTTCGCCGCACACAACCAAGTCACTTGGCGCAGGTTTGTTGGTGACGGCTGAGACAAGCGCAATGCACAGACCTAGGTCGCTGCCTGGTTCGCTCAGACGCACACCACCAACGACCGAAGCAAACACTTCGTGTTGCGAAAGACTGATGCCGGCTCGGCGTTCGAGCACTGCAAGCAGCATTGCAAGCCGACCAGGGTCGAGGCCCTGCGCGCTACGCCGTGGCGGCACGTTGCCGCTCATTGCATTAGTCAGTGCTTGCACTTCTACAAGGAGTGGGCGCTGACCTTCAAGTGTTGGCACAACAACCGAGCCCGGTGTGCCAGGGCGACGATCGGCTAAAAACATTTGGCTCGCATCGGGCACACCAACAAGACCGAGTTCGGTCATCTCAAATAGTCCGAGTTCGTTTGTGGAACCAAAACGATGTTTGACCGCACGCAAGATGCGTAGTGCGTGATGTCGTTCGCCCTCAAATGAGAGCACGGTGTCGACAACATGCTCGAGCACTCGCGGGCCAGCGAGCCCACCATCTTTGGTGACATGGCCAACCAAGATGGTTGGAATGTTGCGACGCTTCGCTTCTTGCACAAGGCGGTGTGCGCAGCCTCGAACTTGCACAACTGAACCTGGTGCAGAACCAAGCGCTGGATCGGCAACAGCCTGGATGCTGTCGATCACAAGCAACTCTGGTTTTACTTTGTCGAGGGCGGCGACGATGTTGGTGAGCGACGGTTCTGAGACGAGCCACAAATTGTCGCGCACTGCATGCAATCGTTCTGCGCGCAGGCGCACTTGTTGCGCACTTTCTTCTGCCGTTACATAGAGCGAGCGCGTTGGCCACGACGCAAGTAGTTGCAACAACAACGTTGACTTACCGATGCCTGGTTCGCCACCAAGCAATGTGACAGAGCCAGGTACCAACCCACCGTCGAGTACGCGATCGAGTTCGGAGATGCCGGTAGATAATGGTTGACCAACAGAAGCATCAAGCTTGCCGATCGGTTGTGCTTCGCCTGGCGGAATAAGCGCCATGCCTGCAGCAAGAGTGGTGTGCGAGTTTGGATCTTCGACATCTTCAACGAGTGTGTTCCATGCGCCGCACGAGTCGCATTTGCCGGCCCATTTGTAATGCGTAGCACCGCAATCACCGCAGTTGTACACCGTGCGCAGTCGAGCCATGCGCCAACGCTACAGAGTGGGTGTGCGCCTGTGTCGCCTGTAGCGCCAGAAAGCGACGAATGCCGAAAAACACGCCATGCCGACGATCCACAAGATCAGCATCCAGCGCAAGAGAGGAGAGAAGATGCGCGCGATCGTGGCGGCGACAGCCGTATTTTGCGTGGTCGTTGCGAGGTCTTGCGTGCTGCCGTCAAATGCGGCGTTCCATTGCAATGTCCCAAACTTGGAGATGCCCGTTGTTGCCTCAACTTTGCCCGGCAACTTCAGATTAAAAGTGACACCAACTGCTTGGCCAATGTCGAGGCCAGAGTTTGCAAGTGTTGCCTGAAAAGGTGTTGCTCCAATAGTGGTGAGCAGTTGCGGGTCGGCAAATGCCTTAAGACCATCGTTGACTTGTAATTGACCCACAAGATTCCATGTCGAGTCAGTGTCTTTGCCAGTGCGGGTGAGTGCAAGACCTTTAAACGGCCCAAATTCGCTGCTCAATTGTGCGAGCAACGCCGTGGCTTCTTCGGGATTTATGAAGCTGTGCGCGACTCGTACCTGCATTGCACCTTCAGGAGTTGTTGCAACGTCAGAGACCGACCAACCTGCAGCCTTGGCATCATCGAAACTTAATTCGTTTGCAAGGTTTGGATATTTGGCAACAACTTCTGCGTCGGCCGTCGTGACAATCGCGAGTGTGCCGCCGCCATTCGGGTCTACGTCGAGAGTAACGACTGAGTCAACACGGCAGCTCGTCAATAACACGCATGTTGCAACAGCAATAAGTGCGCGCACGAATCTAGGGCGTGCAGATGTTTTTAACACCAAAGGGTTCACTCAGGTGTTGCAGCAGTGCCGTCACCGGCACCAGCAAGTTCAATCGCTGCTGGTGGCTTAAAACCCTCGACTGCCTTAAACGTCATGCGACGCTCGCC
>JBIIAC010000103.1:0-3170 GCA_044240045.1 Ilumatobacteraceae bacterium | reverse complement strand
TACCAATTACCCAAGACCCTGAACTTGTGCGCAGTTTGAGCGAACAGTATCGATCGCTACCTGGCGTGCAAGATGTTGCGCTTGCCGAAGATGAATTTCAAGTGATCTCTACTCTGTCTCGCTTTGTGCGCACCGTTACGTTGGTGATGTCACTTGTCTTGTTGGTCGTAGCAGTAGGCCTGATTTGGAACACGATTCGTACAGCGATGTTCGCGCGCAGACGAGAAATAGAAGTGATGAAGCTGGTCGGAGCAACAAACTGGTTTATCCGCGTGCCGTTCATGCTCGAAGGCTTGTTGCATGGTTTGCTCGGAGGCATTGCATCCTGCGGCGGACTTTGGGTTCTTAACTCGGCTTGGACCAATGGCGTCGCTGGGTTTAAGCCTGGCACCGGAATTAGCTCGCTTGTCGTTCCATCTGGATATCTAACGGGAGTGATGTTGATGATCCTTGCTATAGGTGCTCTTGTTGGTGCAGTGGGATCCGCCATTGCAGCTTCACGATTCTTGGACGTGTAGCGCAATGTCTACGAATTCAAAGTACTCAGAAATCATTTACGAAGTGAGCGACAATATCGCTACCGTGACATTGCATCGTCCCGACAAGATGAACGCATTTACTGGCGTGATGATGAACGAGCTGTTACAAGTCTTTGACGAAATCGATGCAGATGACAATGTGCGCGCTGTGATTGTTACGGGTAGTGGTCGCGCTTTTTGTGCAGGTGCCGACTTGTCGCACGGCGCAGACACATTTAGTGACGGCAAGTTGAGCGGTCAAACCTCTACCTCGGTACGTCGCGATGGTGGTGGCATGGTGACTCTGCGCATGTTTAGGTGCAATAAACCAATCATTGGCGCGATCAACGGTGCGGCCGTAGGTATCGGTGCGACGATGACGTTGCCAATGGATATTCGTATCGCAGCCGACTCGGCCAAGATGGGCTTTGTGTTCACTCGGCGGGGCATTGTGCCCGAAGCGTGCTCGTCGTGGTTTTTGCCGCGCCTAGTAGGCATTTCTCAGGCTCAAGAATGGGTGTTAACCGGCAGAGTCTTTCTGGCCGACGAAGCATTACGCGGTGGTCTTGTGCGCAGCATCCATCCGCAGGAAGAGTTACTGCAAGTTGCTCGCGAACTTGCGAAAGAAATCGTGGACAATGCTGCTCCGGTTTCGGTTGCACTAGCCAGGCAAATGATGTGGCGCATGCTTGGTGCATCGCATCCGATGGAAGCACACCGCGTCGACTCTCGTGGTATTCAAGAGCGTGGGCGTTCTGCCGACACTCGTGAGGGCGTGACGAGTTTTTTGCAAAAGCGACCCGCCGTATTTAGCGACAAGGTGACTACAGATGTGCCCGACATTTTTGTGGGTTGGGAAGAACCAGAGTTTTTCTAATTCATGAGTCTTTTTGAAGAAGTTGGTGGCTCTCAGTTTTTTGATCGATTAGTAGAGCGTTTTTACGAAGGTGTTGCTACGGATGATGTGTTGCTGCCGTTGTATCCAGAGCAGTCCGACTTAAGTGGAGCCAAAGAACGACTCACACTTTTTCTGCAACAGTATTGGGGCGGCCCAGCGACGTATAGCGATGAGCGAGGACATCCGCGATTGCGACAAAGACATTTTCCATTCGTGATTGGTGAGCGCGAAAGAGATCGTTGGATGGTTCACATGATGGCGGCTGTAGATGAACTCTCACCAAATGATTCGGTGCATCAACAATTGGCGGAATACATGGCAATGGCATCAACCGCCATGATCAATTCGCCGAGTAAAACTATTTGAGTGCGTAACACGCAATTGCGGTAGCTGACGCAACATTGAGCGAGTCAATCCCGACTGCCATGGGGATGTTGGTAAGAATCGTGCACGCATCGAGCGCTGCTTCGCTCAGGCCTTGTCGTTCAGACCCGAGCACAAGTGCGCGGGGCTGTGAGTCGTCGAGACGGACCTGTCCCATCGGCTCAACTTGCTTCGAATGGTGTTTCAGAGTCATGCCGACGACGGCAAAGCCGCGACCAGCAAGTTGATTCAATGTGGTTGAGATGTCGGTGATGCGGGCGTAAGGGAGATGGAACGTCGTACCCATTGAGACACGCAATGCTCGGCGGGTGAGTGGATCAGAGGAGGTCGTGTCGAGCAACATTGCATCCCATCCGAGTGCACAGGCACTGCGGGCAATCGCGCCAACATTGCTGGGATTGTCGATGCAATCAAGAATTACAAGTCGAGTGGAAGAATCTATTAACGACTGTGCATCTCGCAAAGCAGGACGATGGAAAACGCCGATTGCATCGAGTGGTACGCCAAGGCCGGTTACCTCACGGCGAATGTCCGCAGAGGCGCTCAACGTAATTCCGCCCTGATTCGCGACATCAGCGGCGAATTCATTTGCGCATTTAGGGTCGCACAATACGACGGACGGTTTACAACCTGCTTCGAGCGCTCGACGAACAACGAGGTCACCTTCTGCGACAAACATTCCGTTCGATTCGAGATTGTTGGCTTGTGCGGCTTTGCGCTGCGCAATGGTATTGAGCTGCCGTTCGCGCCAACGAAACGCGTTCAGCCGATCGTCGGCCGCATCGTCAACTTCAATAATCACTGGAAATTAATTTAGAACTGCCAAGGGAACGCATCCCAGTTTGGGTCGCGCTTTTCGAGAAATGCATTACGTCCCTCTTCGGCTTCGTCGGTCATATAGGCGAGCCGAGTTGCTTCTCCGGCAAACACTTGTTGGCCGACAAGGCCATCATCGATCAAGTTGAATGAAAACTTGAGCATTCGTTGTGCGGTCGGGCTCTTTGAGTTGATTTCCTTCGCCCACTGCAAAGCCGTTGCTTCAAGTTCATCGTGATTCACAACGGCGTTCACCATGCCCATTCGCTGTGCATCATCCGCGGAGTATTCGCGTCCAAGGAAAAAGATTTCTCTGGCAAATTTCTGACCAACTTGTCGCGCAAGATATGCCGAACCAAAGCCGCCATCAAAACTCGCAACGTCCGCATCGGTTTGTTTGAAGCGAGCATGTTCTTTGCTTGCCAAGGTGAGGTCTGAAACTACGTGCAAACTGTGGCCACCGCCGGCAGCCCAACCCGGCACAACACAAATCACAATCTTCGGCATGAATCTGATCAAACGCTGCACCTCAAGAATGTGCAGCCGACCGGTGC
>JBIIAC010000127.1:0-3188 GCA_044240045.1 Ilumatobacteraceae bacterium | reverse complement strand
CATAGTGCACCTGTAGGCCGCGAGATTCCATAATCATCTCTTTATTCGGCGTCCCACTTGATTCAGATGGGAGGCTGTCTGGACGAAGACTCACACCTCGAACTGTATCTGCTGTTGTGGCAGCTGTAGAAACATCATTGTCCATTGTTTTATTCATGTCTTTTACCATGACTTTCTGCTTCGGTCTCGAATGACTATTGCGAGAAGATTTAGTCCGACTAACAACAAAAGAAGCACAATGATTGCCGCCGCGCCCACAGCACGAAATTCTTCCTGTGCCTCCTGTACGTATTTCATAATCATCAAAGGCAGCACCGTGTATTCAGATGTGAAGCCAGTGGGGTTTGAACTGACGTAAGCCAAAGCGCCCAACAAAATCAGTGGCGCCGACTCACCCAGCGCGCGCGAGACTCCCAGGATGCTTCCCGTTGCAATACCAGGGATGGCCGAAGGTAGAACTTGCTTACTGACTGTTTGCCAACGCGTTGCGCCAAGTGCGTAAGCACCTTCACGCAGGCTCGACGGAACAGCCTTCAGCGCCTCACGAGACGAAACAATCATGACCGGTAGCACCATCATGGTGAGAACTGCTGAAGCCGTACCGACAGTGAATCCCCAGCCCAACCAGCCGCGAGCAACAAAAGCAAGCCCCAAGATACCGAACACAATGCTTGGAACTCCTGCCAACGTCTGAATGTTGAGAGTAACGAGACGATTAAATCGGCTCTCCTTCTTTGCAAACTCCTCTAAGTAAATTGCGCTGCACAAAGCGATAAACAACGAAACAACGCCACTGGTGACAACAACCCAGAGTGAGCCGAATATTGCTGACTGAATGCCTGCGTCCTCGGGAAACGGAGATGGAAAACCTGTGATCAGGTCAAGATTTATCCGGGTGTAACCCTTCAGCAATGTGCTCAATACAAGAAAAAACAGCGTCAGAACACCAACAAGAGTGGCAATCCACAAACCCGAAAGAAAAAGTTTGTCACGAAGTTTACGCGAAGGGCTTGTGCTGTCTTTCAGGTCTGGAGCAAACCGTGATGCAACGTTCACTGCTGTCGTGTTCATTCGTATACCTCACGAAATCGGGTTACTATCCGTTGACTTAATACATTGAGTCCAAAAGTGATCACAAACAACATCGCACCGACCGCAAAGATTGTTCGATAACCAGTTGAGTCAGTGGATTGATCTCCCAATCCGGCAAAGCCAATGAATGACGACATTGTTTGCATCGGTTCGCCAGCGTTAAATGTGAAATTAGCAGTGCTGCCTGCCGCCAAGAGCACGATGGTCGTTTCACCAATTGCTCGGGACATGGCAATCACCGCAGCCGCAATAATTCCAGAAAGCCCGGCCTGAAGAATTACTCCAGTGCACGCTTCTCGCTTAGTTGCCCCTAGTGCGTAAGCGCCATCGACTAGCGCGCGAGGAACAGACGCCATTGCATCCTCAGCCAATGTGGCCATCATTGGAAGAATCATGAGACCCACAGTGATACCCGCGGCAAGGGCGCTATAAAAACCGACATCGCTAAAAATCCAGATTTTTTGGGCAACATTTGGCGCGATGAAATTCAGTGCAAAAAATCCAAAAACTACTGTTGGCACACCAGCCAAAATCTCGAGAAATGGTTTGAGAATTCTTTTTGTCTTTGGAGATGCATACTCACTCAGGAAAAAAGCCACCCCAAGCCCGCCTGGAACTGCAATGACTATCGCAATCAACATGACGGTGAAAGTGCCAATAATCAGAGGCCACACACCAAAATCTGGTGGCTCGTACAGTGGAAACCAGTCAGTGGTGAAGAGAAACTCCGAAATACTGATTTCTTGAAAAAATTGAATGGTTGGTCGAACAAGCGCAATCACCACACCTGTTGTGATGAGCACACCACTTGACGCAACTACAGCGAGAAAGAGCTTGATAAACACTTCAGCGCGTTGCTGGCGAGCCTTTAAGCCAGATGGCTGCAACAAGCCTCTATTTGGTAATTGTGCACTCATGTTTCAATTCTTCCACTTTTTTATAACACGGACTAAAAAGGACAATAACTTGAAAGGAGGGCCCCAGAGCCTGCGCTCCGAGACCCTCCCCCTAAGAAAGGTTTCTTACTTCTTTACTCGTGGGAGTTTGGAAATTTTGGCCACTCCACCCGCCAAATCTTTCTGCTGTTTCGTTGTCAACGGTACGAAGATTGCGTCCTCGCTGATTTGCTGCAAGTTATCAACCCAGAACTGTACATACGCACCGACTGCTGGCTTCGTCGTGATTGACGTGTTCTTCACGTAGGTGTACAAAGGGCGAGCCAGAGGGTAAGTTGCGGCTTGTACCGTAGGAATGGTTGGAGCTACGCACCCCGCACCCTTGTCAATCTGAATTGCTTTCACCTTTGATGAGTTTTCTTCGGCATATGAAAGTCCAAAGTAGCCCATGCCGCCAGTGTCACCCGCAACTCCGGCAACGGTTACGTTGTCGTCTTCTGAGGTTTGAACGCCATCCTTACGAACAACTTTTCCTTTGCCGTTCACCATTTCAGTGAACGAGTCGAACGTGCCTGAGTCAGTTCCTGCACCAAACAACTTGATCGGTGTGTCTGGAAATCCTGTACGAACATCGGACCACTTCGTGACCGTGCTACCGAGGTTCCAGATCTTCTTCATCTCGACCATGGTGAGGCAGCTTGCCCAAGTGTTCTTTGGGTTCACTACAACAGCCAAACCGTCATTGGCAATCAATACTTCTGTGTAAGTAATTCCACCCTTAGCGCAGGCATCAACTTCTTTTGCAGAAATTGCGCGTGATGCATTGGAGATATCAGTTTCACCACGGCAGAACTTTTCGAAACCGCCACCGGTTCCTGAAAATCCAACAACAACTTTTGCGCCATCACCCTTTTTCACGCTCTTCGTTGAGTTTTCAAAGTACTTCGCAGCAACTGCCGACAACGGATACACCGTGCTGGATCCATCGACGCGAACTGTTTCTTTGTTTGCGTTAGCAATTAGGTACTGACGCTCAGTTGTTTTGGTCCATGCGAATTTTGCTGCCTTCTTCGGATCCTTGGAGTGCAACGATGTGCCCTTAACGATCTCGCAACGGATGTAGGACGTTCCTACCTTTTCGATTTTGTAAGCATCCTTCTGCTTGCAAGTGTCGCCGATTTTGGCAGCGCTCACTGGGCT
>JBIIAC010000102.1:0-3216 GCA_044240045.1 Ilumatobacteraceae bacterium | reverse complement strand
CGGCACAAGACGAAATGGTCTTGCGCGTTTCACTTGGTCGAGACGGTGCTCCAATGCATCACCTTGACGACAAGGCCCTACTTGAAGTTGCACTACGCGATCTACGTTTGCATCTTGGTTTCGATGCAGCACCTACCAACATGCGATTCACAAGATGGATCGAATCATTTCCTCAGTACCGGCCAGGACACGCAGGCAGGGTCGAAACACTTGACAAACAACTACATGCAACGGCACCCGGAGTTGTGTTGGCTGGCGCAAGTTACCGAGGCATTGGAATTCCCGCTTGCATTAGTGACGGTCAGCGTGCAGCATCTCGCGCACTGAACATACTGGTCTGATTTCATCTGATGAAAAAGCAATACCTTCGCCCAATTGTTGCGGGGTTGCTTGTTGCATTCAGCCTCCCACCGTGGGGTTGGTGGCCACTTGCCTATGTTGGTGTTGCACTCTTTGCAACGTGTAGGCCAAATAGCAACCGAGCTCGTTTCATGTTTGGCACAATGTTTGCACTCGCTTGGCTCGCGCCGGGAATGGCGTGGATGTGGTTTCTTACAGCGCCAGGATACGTAATTGCAGCATTGCTGTTTTCGGCACTTCACGGTATCGCAGCGATGATTACTGGTGCCGTCACAGATCAACATAGACATCGAGCAATAGTTGGTCCGCTCGCGCACACGCTTGCTGAAGCGGTGCGATTTTCGTTTCCGTTTGGTGGCGTGCCACTTGCAACTCTTGCCATCTCTCAAGCGGCGTCACCAATCGCGTCCATCGTGCGAGTCGGCGGGCCACTACTCCTCACTTATGTCGTATTGCAGATTGGCTTTTTGCTTGCAGGCCTTCGCGTAACCGAAGCACCCAAGCGCACCCTGCATGCACTTCTTATCGCACTTGTTGTTGTGGCCATTTTGCCAATTGCGGGTTCATTTGCCCCGCACGGACACGACATTGGTCGCGCACTCAATATTGCAGCGGTGCAGGGTGGCGGTCCGCAGGGAACATTGGCAATCAACACCAATAGTCGCGATGTGGTGATTCGACACCTTGACGCAACCCAAAAAATTGCAGACGGATCTGCCTCGACTGACAGCCGATTGGACTTGGTCATCTGGCCCGAGAATGTCATTGATGTGAACAGTTTTTCTTCAAGTGTCGAGCGCTCTGAAATAGCAGCACAAGCAGCCCGGCTCAATGCTCCATTCCTTGTTGGAATTACCGAAGATCTCGACAACAGGTTTTTTACCAATGCTCAAGTCGTAGTGAACACCGATGGATCGCTCGGAGATCGTTACGACAAAGTACGACGAGTACCTTTTGGCGAGTTTGTTCCGATGCGCGGGTTGCTCGAAGCGGTTGGTGCACCAGTAGACAGAATCCCTCGTGATGCCATGGCGGGCCGCGACACAGCAATACTGCGCGCTGTGGACACCACCATTGCAGTAGTTATTTCGTGGGAAGTCTTTTTTGCAGGACGGGCAAACGAAGGTGTCGAACGTGGTGCAACGTTGTTGGTGAACCCAACAAATGGATCGAGCTATACGGGCACAATATTGCAAACTCAACAAATAGCTTCGTCTCGTTTGCGAGCATTAGAAACTGGACGTTGGCTCGTACAGGTTTCACCGACGGGCTTCTCCGCATTTGTTTCACCAAGTGGCCAAGTATTTGATCGCACAGGTGTGAGTGAACAACACGTCATTACCCGGGAGGTGCAGCTGCGCTCGGGTCGCACTATCTATTCGTACCTTGGCGATATGCCATTCATTTTGATCATGATTGCTTCTCTTATTGCCCTGCTGATCGTTGGTCGGCGCACAAGTCGAACATGATCAGCAACAGCTTGATCACTCTTTCGTCTGACAAAGTTGAAGTTGTCATTGACGCAGAGCATGGATCACGTCTGTCGAGCATTCAGTTTGTTGAAACAGAAATATTGGTTCAGCGTGCCAACGACGATTCATTTTCTTGGGGCTGCTACCCGATGGCACCGTGGGCAGGTCGCACACGCAATGGAATTTTTGAACATCAAGGTATGAGTGTGCAGTTACCTATCAACGCCACTCCGCACGCGATTCACGGTCTTGTACATGACGCTGTATGGCAAGTGGTCAACACTTCACCAACAAGCGCAACTCTGCGAGTCGATCTCGATCAGCGGTGGCCTTTTTCGGGATGGGTCGAGCATCGCATCAGCGTCGACTCAACATCGGTGAATCTACAACTGACCGTGCACGCGACCGGCCAAAACAGTCAATCAATTTCTCTGCCAGCACAAGTTGGTTGGCATCCGTGGTTTGTGCGGCCAGTACAACTTGAAGCCGAATTCAAAACGATGTACGTGCGCGATAGCGATGGTATTGCTGGCAAACAACGCGCGCATCAACAACACGATTTGATGCAGTCGCCTCTCGATGACTGTTTTACCGACGCCGTCACTACGCCGTTACTGAATTTCGAAAACGGTCTAACGGTCCGCCTCGAAAGCGACTGCAGCCACTGGGTCGTGTACAACGAGCCGTCGCATGCAATCTGCGTCGAACCACAATCCGGGCCACCCAACGGACTCAATTCCGAACCCTTGGTGGTATCCCCCAGCCATCCGCTGACGCGCTATTTCCGCCTGACTGCACTCGGTTACCGCTAGGTAGAGTGATACGGCTATGTCAACGCCGTTCGACCCCAACGGCCCCCTGCGCATTGCCTATTTGACGTATCGCGGCAAGCCGCACGTCGGTGGACAGGGTGTGTACACGCGACATCTGACCAAGGCACTGGTCGATCTTGGTCATCATGTGGAAGTTTTTGGCGGGCAGCCATACCCGATTCTTGATCCGCGAGTGCAACTGCATCAACTGCCTAGCCTAGACATTTTTAATGATGCTTATCCCGGTCGCTTCCCCGCATATTGGGAGATCAATGACTGGCCCAACTTTGTTGAGTCAGCCCAGTTTCTTAAAGGCACATTTGGTGAACCGCGCTCGTTCAGTATTCGAGCACATCGCGCTCTCAAAACACGAGTCAATGATTTTGACATTGTGCACGACAATCAGTGCCTCGGATACGGCATCCTCAAGATCGAAAAAATTATCCCGACAATCGTGACCCTGCACCACCCCATCACCAAAGATCGCAAGCTCGAGATGGAACACACACCAACTTGGTGGAAGCGCAAGGCCATCGGTCGCTGGTATTCGTTTGTGGAGATGCAAGGCAAAG
>JBIIAC010000101.1:0-3218 GCA_044240045.1 Ilumatobacteraceae bacterium | reverse complement strand
AAGGGAACACACAAGAGCGGCGTATTGGTGATCCATGGCTTTACCGGCAACCCTTCATCTGTACGCGAGCTCGCCGAACGGTTTGCCGCTGAGGGCTTTCATGTAGAAGTGCCGCGCTTAACCGGACATGGAACAGTCATTGAAGACATGATGCCCACGCGTTGGTCCGACTGGAGTGCCGACGTTGAGGCTGCATACAAAGTGCTTGCGTCACGTTGCCAGCGAGTCATCGTTGCGGGACAATCGATGGGCGGAGCACTGACATTGTGGTTGGCAGCACATCACCCAGAAATTGCTGGAATCGTTTGCATTAATCCAGTCGCACAGGGACGAACCGCGGAAGAAATCAAGTTCTTTGAAGCAATTATTGAGTCTGGGGAAGAGGCGCTTCCCGGCATTGGTAGCGATATTTCTGATACGCAGGTTGTAGAAAATTCGTATGCAGGCACGCCGCTGCGTGCTGCCTATTCGATGTATGTGGATGGGGCTGCACCTCTTGCTGAGCACTACCCAAAGATGGTGATGCCAATGTTGTTAATTAACTCGGTGCAAGATCATGTTGTTGAACCAACTCAAAGCGACTTCTTGGTTGAGCACTATGCGGGCAAAGTTGAACGTGTAATGCTGGAGAAAAGTTTCCACGTTGCAACTCAAGACGTTGAAAAAGAAACTGTGATGTCTCGTTCGGTCACGTTCGCAAAGCAGGTCTTAGGCGCGTGAATTTTTTTGCGAGCATTCCGAGTCCAAGTAGTGGGTCATTAGAACTAGGTCCACTCAAACTCAACGCGTATGGGGCGATGATCGCACTCGGTGTAATGGCTGCGGTGTGGCTTGCTGGTCGACGTATGGAAAAGCGCGGAATCGGTACGCGTGATGACATGGGCTCAATTGCAATGATCGCCGTTCCTGTTGGCGTCATCGGTGCGCGGCTGTATCACGTTGTCACCGACTGGCAGCGATTTGAAAACGATCTCGGCAGCATTGTGAAGGTGTGGAAAGGTGGCCTCGGCATTTGGGGCGGTATCGCACTCGGCACAGTTGCGGGAGTGTGGTTTGCAAAGCGCAAAGGAATTTCGATTGGTCTATTGCTGACTTGTGTTGCACCGGCCTTGCCACTTGCGCAAGCTATCGGCCGTTGGGGTAACTGGTTCAACCAAGAGCTCTTCGGTCGTCCGACCACATTGCCATGGGCTCTTGAAGTATCTGAATCAACAGCCAAGGCTGTGGGCTATCTACCTGGCACTACTTTTCATCCAACATTTTTGTACGAATCATTGGCGTGTGGTGCGTTGTGTTTCGCACTCATTGTCCTTGACAAAAAAGTGCCCATGCGCCCTGGCAGATTGTTCTGCTTTTATACAGCCGGTTATACGCTGTTCCGATTTTTCATTGAAGGAATTCGCATCGACGAAGCACATAACGTCGGTGGCTTGCGACTCAATCAGTGGGTGTCGCTCGTGGTGTTTGGCGTGTCATTGTCGTTGATTATCGCAATGCGCGGCGCAACTGCAAAGCCGGAAGTGGTTACAGCGCCCGAAGAGACGCAGCAAGTTCTTCAGGAATCATCGGATTGAAATATTCACCAGTCGATACTTCGGCTGCTGCGATATAACGCATTACTCCGTTGCCGCGCCACGGAGAAACAATTTCAAAATTAAGCCATGCATCGGCATGTTTTGGTTCGTTTGTGGTTGGTCGTTGATTGAGCCACAACATGTACGGAACGCGAGCACCGAATAGTGAATCAATTCGAGTGAGAGCATCCACCAACATTGCCGCACATGCATCGCGCTGTTGAGGGCTGAGTTCGCTCAAGCTTCCAACTTGTAGTGAAGGGGCAATCTCGAGTGCCACTGGATACACCGATGCGTACGGAACTGAAGTACGCCAACCATTCTGCTCGTGCACAAGTCGATCTTGCGATTGGTCTGGTCTCCAACCGTTGCTGAGCCGCGCACTCGTGCGTGCAGGAATGTGGTCAAACGCATAAATCTGTCCATGTGGATGATCGATCGTCGCGCCAACTTCGCGCCCACGGTTTTCGAAGATCAAAATGTCGTGAACATCTGCACGTGCACCGAGCTCGGTTGTTCGTTGTGCCCACAAATCGATCACGCGTCTCACTCCTGTAACTCCAAGGCCCACGAAAGATTGATCGTGTTCAGGCGAGTACAACACGATTTCACAACGATCGTTTGGCATCGGCGGCCAACGATTTGCAAAATGGTGCGTTTCGTAAGGTTGTGGCGCCTCTAATCCACCGACGCAAAATGGGCAATCGGTAACGGGCAAATTTGGGCGATTTTGTCGCGAACCAACTACGTGCACGACAGTGCCGGTGCTGGGATCAATGCGTTCATTGCCCGAGCCACCACGTGTGAGGTTGTGTTGAGTAGTCATGGATCTGCAACTGACGGTACCGTGCGCAGTGGTGTCTACTCAACCAGCGCGTCCAATCCTGAAGCACATCGGTGATTCCCACCAGTCGGTGGTGTGCGACGTCTCGGGTGGAGCGCCAACAATTATTTATTGGGGTGCGGTATTGAACGCGGCCTCGCTTACCAATCTTGCTGCAATTGCTGCAGCAACTGCGCGTCCCAATATGCCTGGTGTTACCGATGCAATAAATGCAATTTCGCTGGTGCCGTGTCATGGTGATGGTGCCACGATGCGACCAGGCATCGGAGGACATCGTCCGGGCGGTCGTCACTGGGCGCCAAGGTTTTCTTTTGTGAGTTGCGAGGTAGTTGATCAACAATTGGTTTCGATTGCACGAGATGATGTTGCGCAACTCGAACTTGAAACCAAACTTGTATGCAGTGCGTGGGGCACACTTCACGCCAGCGCGATACTGCGCAACATTGGCGAGTCGCGATATTTGTTGACCAATTTGACCATTACGTTTCCTATCGCTGAGAGTGCAACGCAACTGCTCACGTTTAGTGGTCGGTGGGCGCGAGAGGCACAGTTGCATCGCCGCGATTTTGTGGATGGTGCATGGACTGCAGAAAATCGCACAGGGCGCACATCACATGAGCATTTGCCATTGATCTTTGCAACCGAACGTTTTGCAGATGAATGGAATGGTCAGGTGTGGGGAGCACATCTTGCGTGGAGCGGCAACTCGGTGTTGCTCGCCGAAGTATTGCCAGACGGCAGAAAATACATGCAACTGGGCGAACTGTTGCATGCAGGCGAGTTGTGCCTTGAGCCAGGTG
>JBIIAC010000028.1:0-11315 GCA_044240045.1 Ilumatobacteraceae bacterium | reverse complement strand
TGATGGCTCCGGAAAAGGTCCCGTGCTCAATGTCGCAATTATTAGCAACGTTGCCCCTTCGTATGCCCCACCAGGCAAGCACCTCATTGCCGCAGCGTTACCTGGTGTGATTACGGGCGACCTCGAAAAAATTGCTCGACTGCAATTGCGTGAGTGGTGGGGACCACAAGTCGATTCTTGGAAACATTTGCGGACCTACGCGATTAGCCATGGCGGCCCGGTCCAAGCCGCGCCGTTCTCACCCAAGCAGCAGGTGTCTCTTGGCAACGGGCTATTTGTGTGCGGAGATCACCGCGATACCGGCTCCATCCAAGGCGCCCTCTACTCGGGTAGGCGATGTGGCGAGGCTGTGGTCCGTTCGCTCGCCTAGCCTGAACGAATGACTCACGACACGAAAACCAAAATAGTTTCAGTCGAACGCTTTGTGCCCGCGGCCCCGGGACTTATTTTTGAAGTTCTCGCAGATCCACGCCAACATTCAAAGATTGATGGATCAGGCAGTGTTAAAGCAGCGCAAGTTTCTGCCCCACCACGATTGTCGCTCGGTGCGAAGTTTGCGATGGATATGAAGATCGGCATTTCGTACAAGATGACGAACACCGTTGTTGAATTTGAAGAAAATCGATGCATTGCTTGGCAACACTTTGGCGGTCACATTTGGCGCTACATCCTCGCACCTGTTGATGGCGGCACAAAAGTGACTGAGCAATTTGATTACAACGGAAGCAAATCAGCCCTAATTCTCAAGCTCAGGGGTTCAATGAAAAGTAATGAGAAGTTCATGGCTAAAACTCTAGAAAACATCGAAAAGTACTTCGCAGGCAAGTAAGCAGCGCGACGCCCATCATGACGGTCCAACTTCCACTTGGGTTTCGATCCCACGTAGCAAACATTGGTATCAAGGACACAACTGACGACTTCACGCTCGTTGTTGCCGACGGTACTTGCTCAGCTGCAGGTGTGTTCACGCAAAGTCGTTTTGCTGGCCCGAGTGTCATCGTGAGTCGCGAGCACATCGCCAATCTCTCGGCCCGCGCCGTAGTAGTGATCTCCAAAAATGCCAATGTTGCAACTGGTGCAGAGGGAATGTCAAATGCCCGTGAAATTGTTGCCAACGTTGCGTCAACCCTCAATTGCGCAACCACAGAAGTCCTCATTGCTTCAACCGGCGTGATTGGCCGTCAGTATCCAATGACCAATATTCGCATGGGCCTTACATCCATCCCCCAGCCTTGCTCCGAAACTTCGGCAGATGCTGTGGCACGAGGCATCATGACGACGGACACGGTTTCCAAAGTTGCGCAAGCCACAGTTACCGGTTCGAGTTCGCGCGTCGTTGGCGTAGCAAAAGGTGTAGGCATGATCGAGCCAAACATGGCCACATTGATCACCATGATCTTTACCGATGCACTCATCGCGCCAGACACTCTCAACCGAATCTTTCGCAAAGTCATCGACCAAACATTCAATTGCGTTTCGGTAGATACCGATACGTCTACGAGCGATACTGCAATTGTGATGGCGAGCGGTGCCGCTGGCGTCGTTGACCTTCTCGCATTCGAGCAAGCGTTGTTCGAAGTTGCACTTTCGCTCACCAAGCAAGTTGCACGCGACGGAGAAGGTGCCGAAAAGCTCATTGAAGTTCACGTTGATGGAGCAAAAGATCGCGACCAAGCCAAAACTGTTGCTAAGGCAATCGTCAACTCGCCTCTTGTAAAAACTGCGGTGCACGGTGCAGATCCAAACTGGGGTCGAGTTGCAATGGCGGTTGGCAAATGCAGTCAGTATCTAGATATCAATCAAGACAATGTGGTGATTCGGTTTGGGTCACAAGAGGTGTACCCCACTCAAGTCGACGCCGAAGGTCTTGCCAACTTGAGCAACTACATGCGTGGCACCGATGTGCGCATACATGTAAGCCTCGCCACCGGTACAAGCGATGCAACTGTGTGGGGATGCGATCTCACCGATGGCTATGTGCGCATCAACGCCGATTACACCACCTAAATTCAGATCAGTGAGTTAGCAGTAGCCCTCAAGCCAATCCAACAGCGATTCTCGGTAGTGCAGCATTGATTTGTATTTAGCGACGTCATCCGGCAGTCGTGTAATTAACGAATGTAGGGTGCGCGCCTTCTCGGCACCTCTCGCCACATATTCGGTAATCGGCTGTTGAAACGTGCGAATTGTAAACATTGAGCCGCCACAAAGTGGCAGAGCGCGAAGCGTCTGTCTTTCCATGCGAACCCATAGTTGTGATGGGTCACTCACCATGGGCGCACTAGGGCTAACTGGTTGAAACATGGCGCAGTGATCTTCAATCGTCCAATTAGATCGAACCATTGGTTGGTCAGCCTTCAACCGCGCCATCGTCGTATCAACCGCGCCACCCACCTGTTCGGCATATTTTGCGACAGGTCGATGTACTGCCAACATGTCTTGCCCCAACTTGGTGCCCAAACTCCATCGACTGGGTGAGCACACCACTCCGGCTACAACGACCGATTTCATCACCACCAAATCGTCGGCAACCATCAGTGCTGCTTCAATAAGAGCGTCGATACCTGTCGACTGCAATTTCTTGCCCACGAAGTCAGCCACCAGTTGTGCAGCCTCACTTGCTGCATCTTCACCACCTTCGAGCAGTCCAACAACTTCACTTCTACGAGCATTCAACAACTCACGTTTCATGGCGATTGTTGGCTCGGTCTCGACATCATTAGGTAGCCACTGCGCAATATCGAGCGGGCGTGTGCCTACACGATGGCGAAACTCATTGGTCATCACTACCGGAAGCATCGCTTCAGGTATCGGGAACGCCTGGAATGAGGCAACGTCACCAATTGGTATTTGGTCGTACGGCGTAAACGGGTGTCGGTGCAGTACGTGAGTCATGATCGCAGCCTCATTGCTGCGCGACAGGCATCAGATCACTTAGGCGTCATGCGAATGCCACCGTCGACGCGAATCGTCTCGGCATTCATGTAGCTATTGGTGATGCACTCCACCACCATGCTTGCAAGCTCTTCTGGGTAACCAAGTCGCTGTGGGAAGAGCACACCCTTTTGCAAATTCTGTTTGAAGAGTTCGCTGTTTTCGCCTTGACCGTAAATCGGTGTGTCGATCAAACCAGGTGCAACCGTGTTGACACGGATGCCAATCGCTGAAAGGTCACGCGCAATTGGCAATGTCATGCCGACCACGCCACCCTTTGATGCTGAGTATGAAGCCTGACCAATTTGTCCGTCGAACGCAGCAACCGATGCCATGTTGCAGATTGAACCACGCTCGCCATTTTCAAGTGGCTCATTTGTGCTCATTGCGGTACCGATGATGCGAATGCAATCGAAAGTGCCGACCAAGTTAATGGCGACCACTTTTTTAAATGCGTCAAGGTTGGCTGCTGACTCGTACGAGCCGTCCTTGCCAACTGTGCGTTGCGCCCAACCGATACCAGCCGAGTTGACGAGTGCGCGAATTGGTCCCATCGACTTGGCCATCTCGGCGGCATTGATGATGTCTTGAGTGTTTGTCACGTCAACTTTGCAATACGCTCCGCCAACTTCTTTTGCAAGTGCCTGACCCTTCTCTTCTTGAATGTCAGCAATGACTACTTTTGCACCACGCTTGGCAAGCAAGCGAACGCATGCCTCACCAATTCCCGATGCTCCACCTGTGACTATTGCGCTTGCTCCGTTGAGTTCCATGAGATGCAACACTACGCAAATGAATAGGCGCTAAGCAAAGCCGAGCGAAGCGGCCACAGCAAGTGCATCAACATGTTCATTCATCGGCTCACCGTTATGAGCTTTAACCCACGAAAATGTCACGTCACCACGTTCATTCACCGCGTCGATCAGCGGCTCCCAAATATCTCGGTTGGCCACTGGTTGACGTTGCGAATTTTTCCATCCACGTTTTTGCCAACCGACCCACCACGAGTCTCTAAAGCAATGCACTACATAAGTACTGTCAGAACGAATTTCGATTGGCCCCGGCACATCGGCGTGAGCACGCAGTGCCTCCAGCGCAGCCATCAATTCCATGCGCTGATTTGTGGTGTGAGATGCGCCACCCGTGGCAGATGGTTCACCGGTTGGGGCTGTTGCCCAAGCCCAGCCACCCGGGCCTGGGTTTCCTGAGCATGCTCCATCGGTATAAATCACAATCACGACCTAGATACTTGCTGATTGGGAGCCCTTCGGCAGGTACCCATGGGTAGGTCTGCGATACTGAACGCATGATATTTGACGGTTCGATTCACCAATTACCCGATACCGACCCGGGCGAAACCGCCGAATGGCTCGACTCTCTTGACGCAATAGTTGATGTGCAAGGAAAGTCACGTGCGAGATATTTGTTGTCACGACTTCTCGAACGTGCGCACGAATCGCAAGTGAGTTTTCCTGCAACCGTTTCAACACCATATGTAAACAGCATTACGCGCGAACAAGAACCTTGGTTTCCTGGTGACGAACACATAGAGCGTCGTATACGGGCATACATCCGTTGGAATGCCGCAGTGATGGTGGTGCGCGCAAACACAAACGCCGAAGGCATCGGCGGCCACCTCTCCACCTTTGCCTCTTCAGCAAGTTTGTATGAAGTTGGCTTCAATCATTTCTTCCGCGGTAAAGACAGCGGCACTCCCGGCGATCACATTTACTTCCAAGGTCACGCAGCACCTGGTGTCTACGCGAGAGCATTTCTCGAACGTCGTCTAGACGAAAATGATCTCGATCACTTCCGACGCGAGATCGGCCGTGAAGGTCAAGGACTTTCCAGTTATCCGCACCCGCGACTCATGCCAGAGTTTTGGGAGTTTCCAACGGTGTCGATGGGTCTTGGTCCACTCACCGCTTTGTATCACGCCAGATTTAATCGCTATTTGCAAAACCGTCAACTCGATGACACATCCGCAAGTCGCGTGTGGGCATTTCTTGGTGACGGAGAATGCGATGAACCAGAGACACTCGGATCAATCTCGCTTGCTGCTCGCGAGCAACTCGACAATCTCACATTCGTTGTCAACTGCAATTTGCAACGCCTCGATGGCCCAGTGCGCGGTAACGGAAAAATCATTCAAGAACTTGAAGCAGTATTTCGTGGCGCAGGTTGGAACGTCATCAAAGTTATCTGGGGCTCAAAGTGGGACGAACTTTTGGCGCGCGACACAACCGGCGTATTGCTAAACAAAATGAACAAAACCGTCGACGGTGAATTCCAGCGCTACATCATTGAGAACGGCAACTACATTCGTGAAAACTTTTTTGGTCCAGACCCAAGATTGCGCGAAATGGTTTCGCACTTAAGCGATGAAGAACTGGAAACGCTCCCCCGTGGTGGACACGACTACCGCAAGTTGTATGCAGCGTTCAAAGCAGCAAGTGAAAACATTGGTTCGGGCAGACCTACCGCTATTTTGTGCAAGACAGTGAAGGGCTGGACTCTCGGTCATGAAATTGAGGGCCGCAACGCAACGCACCAAATCAAGAAAATGACTGACGAACAGTTGCGCACGTTGCGCGACACGCTGCATCTCAACGATGAAATTCCCGATAGCGCGCTGAGCGGTGACGATCCTCCATACTTCCGACCAGCGGAAGACAGTGTTGAATTCCAATACATGATGGAACGTCGACGTGCACTTGGCGGCTCGGTGCCTAAACGCACCACCACTGCACGCAAGCCACTTATTCTTCCAAGCCCTGATGCATTCAGCGAGTTCGATTCGGGCAGCGGTGAGCAAGCAGTGAGCACGACCATGGTCTTCACTCGCCTATTGCGCAATATGGCTCGTGATAAAGACTTCGGTCAACGTGTAGTACCAATCATCCCCGATGAAGCTCGCACATTCGGAATGGATTCCATGTTCCGCGAACTCAAGATCTATGCATCGCAGGGGCAAAAGTACGAGCCTGTTGATCATGCACTTTTGTTGAGCTACGCCGAGTCAACTTCGGGTCAAATTCTCGAAGAAGGCATCACCGAGGCTGGCAGCATGGCCAGTTTCATTGCAGCTGGCACAAGCTATGCAACCCGTGGCGTGCCAATGGTTCCGTTCTACACGTTTTATTCAATGTTCGGCTTTCAACGCGTGGGCGATCTCATCTGGCAAGCAGCCGATGCACGCACGCGTGGTTTTTTGCTCGGTGCAACTGCTGGTCGCACCACTCTGATGGGCGAAGGTTTGCAACACCAAGACGGACACAGCCTGCTGCTCGCCAGCACTGTTCCTTTCTGTCAGGCATATGACCCAGCGTTTGCATATGAGGTAGCAGCCATTGTCAAAAATGGACTGAATCGCATGTACGGCGATGCACCAGAAGACATTTTTTATTACATCACGTTGTACAACGAGAACTATCAGATGCCAGCACGACCTACGACGCCTGCAATCGAAGCCGACATCGTGCAAGGTCTGTACAAGTGGCAAGAAGCCACTGGCGGCAAGCATCGCGCAACAATTTTGTTCTCAGGTGCCGCACAAGGAGCAGCCCGAGCAGCAGTTGTAGAACTGCTCGAGAAATATGACGTCGGAATTGACTTGTGGTCTGCCACTTCGTACAAAACATTGCGCGAAGAAGCATTAGGAGTTGAACGTTGGAACAAACTGCACCCAACAGATGCACCACGCCAACCACTCGTGACTCGCTTGCTCAGCGATACACCAAACCCATTCAGCCCAATTGTTGCGGTCACCGACTTTATGCGTGCGGTACCTGAGCAGGTTGCAAGGTTTATCCCTGGTCGCTCGTTTACCCCACTTGGCACCGATGGAATGGGTCGCAGTGACACTCGCGAAGCATTGCGCGAGCACTTCGAAGTAAATATGCCTCATGTCGTTGTGACGGTCTTGCACCAGCTTGCTTTGGCCGGCACCATCAAGTCCGAAGTCGTTCAGGCAGCGATTGCCGCTTACGGAATCAACCCCGAAAGCATCAGCCCGCTCTATTCATAGGCGATACTTGTAGCCATGGCTGCAACAACATCTTCCACCCCGAACCGAGTCCTGTACATCACGGGCATTCCAAAAGCCGACGCACTACTCAACAGCAACGGCACCGCATTACTCATTGGCATGTTACTCGATCAGCAGGTGCCAATGGAATGGGCGTTCACCGGTCCTTACACAATCAAACAAAGACTTGGTCATTGCGACGCAACAAAGATTGCAGCAATGAAAGAAGACAACTTTGTTTCAATTTGCTGCGAGAAGCCTGCCATTCATCGGTTTCCTGCATCGATGGCAAAACGAATCCACCAAATGTGTGTAATCCTTGCCGCCGAGTACAAAGGCAAGGGAGCAAATGTTTGGAAAAAGATTGAAGACGCCGAAGAACTGCGCAAACGACTTCGGCAACTACCTGGCTATGGCGAAGAAAAAACCGAAATATTTATTGCCCTACTTGGAAAAAGATTTGGAGTTCGGCCCCTCGGATGGAAAAAGGCTGCTGGAGTTTTTAGTGATGCCAAACCACGATCTGTTGCCGACATCTACTCGCAAGCTTCCCTACTCAAAGTGCGTGGCTTCAAGCAGATGCAACGGGCACAAGATGTCGACAAACAGGACCGTCCCCGTCGTTAGGGTTACTGCATGACCGTTCTTGTCACCGGTGGCGCTGGTTATATCGGATCTCACACCGTGCGAGCGCTCGTTGCGCAAGGTCATGACGTAGTCGTGCTCGACTCACTCGAGCTTGGGCACAAAAGTCGGATTGGCAATGTCCCATTCGTCGAAGGCAACATCAGCGATGCAAAAATCATCGACAAGGTTTGTCGCAAGTTTGATGTTTCTGAAGTAATTCACTTTGCCGCCTACAAAGCTGTTGGCGAGTCGATGGAACAACCATTGCGTTATTACAACAACAACGTTGCTGGCACGATCGCACTTGTACGAGCGCTCATGGCTAATGGAGTTGAAAAGATTGTCTTCTCATCATCGGCGGCGGTTTATGGAAACCCCGATCATGTTCCAGTCACGGAAGATGCGCCATTGAGACCCGAGAGCGTGTACGCCGAAACAAAGGTGATCGTCGAAAGGTTTTTGGCATCTTGTGAATCAATCGGCTTACGTTCTGTGTGTCTGCGCTATTTCAATGCTGCTGGTGCAAGCGCCGATGCAACAATCGGCGAAGACTGGTCGATGTCGCAAAACCTAGTGCCTCTCGTAATGAAGGCATTACTCGGTTTTAGTGGACCGCTCAATGTTTTTGGAAACGACTACCCAACCCCAGACGGGACTTGCACGCGCGACTACATTCACGTCGAAGACTTAGCGGCTGCGCACATTAAGGCCCTTGACTACCTCAATAGCGGTGGCAAAAGTCTTGCATGCAATGTCGGCACCGGTATTGCTACATCTGTGCTCGAAGTAATCAGCATCGCCGAACAAGTCAGTGGACAAAAAGTTCCACACATTATTTCGAGTAGGCGTACGGGCGACCCTGTATCCGTGTTTGCCGACCCCACATTGGTGCGTGCGCTACTCGGTTGGAAAGCAAACCATGATTTGCGCGACATTATTAGTAGCGCGTGGAAATGGCACAGTTCTTCGGCTAATTAAGCCTTTTTACATCGCAGCGAGCGTGCGTTGCCTGTCTAGCCAACCAAGCAAAATCGCCATCGCGCGAGGGTCGTGACGCAAACGATGACCCGCGCCACTCACAATCTGTAGCTCGGCACTTCCGTGAGCTTCAGCCAAAACTCTCGAGTCTGCAGTCGGAACTATTTCATCGTCCGAACCGTGCATCAAAAATAGTGGTCGTGGGGCAAATCTTCTAGCGGCATCAGCAGGTCTAAATCTGCGTAGCTCTCGGCCCCACTCTTCAGTAGACGACGGAAATCCAGGATGTCGAATGGTTCCAATTTCTCGGGCATGTTCAAGAAATCGTCGAGGTTGTTCCGCCCAGTCGTCAAAGTCGGCTCGAGCGCCAAGCAGCGCACAACCATTTACTCGTGGGTCGTCAGCGGCAACACATAACGCGAGTGCTCCTCCCGTGTTGTTACCAACAAGCCAAATACCACTTGGAGATGTTTCAGCGACCACATGACTGATTGCTGCACGAAGGTCGTCGACCCAACCTTGCATCGAAAAGTCGCCTTCACTGTTGCCGCATCCACGAAACGTAAACGTCATCGCGTTCCAACCAATTTCGCTCGCGACTTGCTCTGCTAATTCAGGAAACGTTCCCCCAGATTGTCGTGAATCAATACCACCGCTTGGAAAACCATGACACAAAACCATCGCTGGTAATGCGCCACTTTTCCCACTTGGCTGCACTAAAAAACGCGCAAGATTAAGTCCACCAGAAAGAAACGATCCGTTCATCTTGGTCGACTCGTTCGACGAACTCGATGGAGTTGTCAGGCGCGTGGCTTACGCATACGACGAGTTGCGTCGGGAGTCGCCAGTGTGTAACCGCGGTTTCGTGCTTCAGCAAGCGTGTCTGGGCCAAAACACAGACCAACACCAAGATCAGCAATTTCAGTCGTGACTGCTACATCACTCCAATTGTCAAGGTCGTAAACAAGTTGAGTGCGCTTGTCACCCATAAAACGGAAGTGTTCAAATTTGGTTGGACGGTTTGAAGACATGGAACAAATCTAGTCGCACAGGTGCAACAGTCAATACCTATCAGGGCTATTCATTAGGCTTAACATCATGAGTATTGACGCCGAGGCTGCCCGTATAGGCCAAGCGCTCGACCAACTCAATGCGCGAGATAGCGAAATAGGAGAACGCGCAAAATTGAGAGTGGCCAACATCTATGGACCAACCGCAACGAGTTCGCTTGGCACCTATGACTTCAGCGATTCGTTTGCCAAACGCGACCAAGTCAGCCGACGGGGCGACTGGGTTCACCGCAACTGGCTTCGACCAATCAGATTTTTCTATCGACATATCCCTAAACCGATTCGTTTTGCGATTAAGAAACTTTTTGCATGAGCAATTTCATCATTGTCAGTGACACAGGCAATTGCTCATTTCGTGACTTACTCATTACCGGCAAGTCATTACTGAACAGTTCAATTAGCCCAACTCATTGGCTGATCAGTGGCTCGTCAGTGCAACTTTTGAAGATTCAAAAGCAGCGCTCACTGCGAAAGTCAAAAATTATCATCACCGACAAGTTGCCTAACCCTGATAATTCCACTGTTGTGTTTCTGCGTGTTGGCGACACTCTTGCACCTGACGGGCTTTCACTCATCGCACAACACACCAATCTGCACGACGTTGTTTATGGCGACTCGGCACATGGGCGTGCAAGAAGGTTTGAAGAACCGTCTAAGGCGCGTCGACCACAATGGTCACCAGAGCGACTGCGTTCACACAACTACGTTGGTGACTTATTAGCCGCCTCACAGTCGGTAATTGCTGCTGCTGGCGGAATCTCAACGCTCGCATCGTTGCATGAACACGATCGATCACTACGGCTATTTGATGTCTGCAAGTCTCCACACCGAATGGCTCACGTGCTGTATCACTCAAGCCAGGAACGCATAGTGCCAGCTGCGTCGCTTGATGCCGTGAAGCAACATTGCATACGCACTGGCATTGATGCCGTTTGCACTATTGACAAAACAATGCAGACAGTGCGCGTCAAACGACGATTACGGTCACAGCCAAAAATTAGCGTGATCGTGCCCACGCGAGGCACAACTGAAAATCTGAAAGGCAACCAGGTTGTTTTGGCTGCTCATGCAATCAAAACTTTAATCGACAGAAGTACATACCAAAATTTTGATGTCATTGCAGTGCTCGACAGCGTGACCCCAAGTGAAAGTCGACGAGCCATCCAAGAAGCCGGTGGATCACGTCTCAAAATTGTTGACTACGATCGTCCATTCAATTTCGCCGAAAAAATCAATCTGGGAGCAGTGTGTAGCGATGCCGAGTTGTTGCTTTTCCTCAATGACGACACCGAGATCATTACTCCAGACGCACTCGAGACACTCGTCGGAATTCTTGAAGACCAAACAGTCGGTATGGCAGGGCCGATGTTGCTCTATGAAGACATGACGATTCAATCAGCTGGCCACATTCTCAACCCCGTGCCATTTGATTTGTACCGAGAGCGAGATCTGTCGTGCACAGGAGCCCAAAACCTATTACGAGTGCAGCGAGAGGTATCCGGATTAATTGCGGCCTGCGTTCTTGTCAAACGCAGTGTTTTTGACGAAGTTGGTGGGCTTTGCACCTTGTTTCCATCCAACTACAACGACGTTGACTTTGGACTCAAGGTCCAAGATGCCGGATATCGAATTGTGTGGACTCCGCATGCACAGTTTCATCACTTCGAATCAAAGACTCG
>JBIIAC010000120.1:0-11354 GCA_044240045.1 Ilumatobacteraceae bacterium | reverse complement strand
CTAGTTCGTTTGCGAATCTTAAGTTTGCGGTCATCCGCATTTGAGCAATGACCGTCTTTCACGCTGAAACGCCATCCGTGTAGGTCGCACACAACAAACCCGTTTTCTACGCGTCCAAACTCCGACAAGTCAGCTTGACGATGTGGGCATAGTCGCTGCATCACGTAGCCGCCGATTTCAATCTCGGCCGAGAGTTGAGTGGTTGCACTATCAGGTGCTGTTCGGCGTACCGCTTCTTGTTCTGCACGACGCATACGCTCAACCGACAAACTCTTAAAAAAGTTGTAAAGAAATTCGTTGTATGCGCCATCGCGCCATGCGGTGAATCGACAAGAGAGAAATAGTGAATTAGACCAATCCACAGCTTTGTCGGCAACTGTCTTCTCTAATAGCGGCCGCGCAATTTCAAACCGATATCGACACTTCTGATCGGCAAACGGCTCAACAAGACCTTTTGCGAAGTCGATGTAGAGCTCTAAGTCATCAGTTTTTAGTAAACATCCGCCACCAATTGCATTTCGGAGTGTTGGAGCCATCGCCATTAATGGCTGCCACCAATCTTGTAACTGTTTAAGCAAGTCGGTTTGTTGTTGTGGCCATGATGCTTTGTAATCACGCAGCCATTCAGACCAGTCACCCTGATATTCGCGCAAATAGTCTTCCTTGTGTACAAATGGTCGTTGTACAAGTTCATCACTCACCGGGTGCGTGACGACAACCGAAGTAGGTGACAGATCAATAGTTGTGCCAGGAATATTGATTACGGCGCGGTCATTTCCAGTTGCTCTCAGGCGCTTGATGAACTCCGTTTGGTCAGGAAAGATTGAGAGCTCATCACCCGTGATCATGTTTGCTGAAAATAAATCCGCATCCAAAAAACAAGGCGGCCCTGCAGACGGCACAACGACCCGTGCGTCTACCAGCGCTACGTATTTCATTGATCGAGCAAATTGACTCTCAACCTTCGTGCGGGCCTGTTGTAAAAGTGATTCGCGAGGCTCGTCGTAAACCATTGGGTACCAAATCGCACCGCTGTATTGCAGCCAGTGCATGTCAACAGGACCATGCATAGTGAGAGCACCTAGGTCGCCTGTGCGGCAATCATTTTGGTTAACAAGACGCGACTCACCGTCACTGATCACGATTGCTGAATCGCCACCTGGTCCATCAGCTATTGCACTCTCCACATGGATGGCAATAGTTAAACCGTCGCCCAGGTCGAGCTCTTTCGCATTTTCAGTTCGCACAAAGTGTGTGAAACCCAATTTGCTGAGTCTTCGTTCGAGCTCTCGGGTGGCAAAGTCAGGGAGCAACACTTTTGTTGTTTTATCAACGTGATTTGTAAGCCAGGGTTCGTCTAGATGGTCAGCGTGTTGATGCGAGATGTAGAGATAGTCAGGAGACTCAATCGCCGCCATTAACTCGGGCGACAACTGATCGTTTCGTGGAAAGACAAACCACGATCCGAGAAAGGCAGGCAAAAACCATGGATCACAAACAATTGAGGCTTGGCGAGTTTGCACCAAGATGCCGGCATGACCGATGGAGGTTGCCCTCATGTCGTTTTAGGCCACTGGTTGATCGGTGAATTGCTGACCACCGCGCGCAACATGTTCAGTCCACTCGGCTCCATCCCAGTAGCGCAACTCAAAGCGCTTCGATGGATCTGGATACCAAGCAGCTGGAGCAGCTGCGGAAGTTGAAGCGGCAGTGGTTGTAACAGAAGTTGCAACTGGAGTTGTTGGATTAGTCACTACAGCTGAACCCGGCACAGAAGAATTTGTTGGGCGGCGCAGAAATGCGCAGTATCTGCCATCAAACGTCGGCACAATATTGACAACTTCCCAACCATCTGCCGACTTCTTTGTCAGTTCGACAGCAAGTGCTTCAGGGCTTGAGTTATAAGGGTTGAAGGCTACATATTCATACATATATATACGAGGTTAGTACGCTATTGTAATGCCTCAGCAGGGAAGTGACCAAAAAACGGCTGACCAACTGCGCCAAGAAATTGCAATCCTTGTTGAGCAATACCACCAAGCCGCATTCCCCGCAAAGCCTTTCCTGGGGGGAATCTCAACACTTCCTGTCTCGGGCAAAGTTTTTGATGCCGACGAGATGCAACACCTTGTTGACTCCTCACTCGATTTCTGGCTGACAACGGGTCGCTTTGCAGAGCAATTCGAGACTGAGTTCGCCAAAGTCATGGGCATGAAGTACGCATTACTGTGCAATTCTGGCTCAAGCGCCAACTTGCTGGCAGTTACTGCTCTCACTTCTCCCCGTCTCAAGAAGCGTGCGCTCAAAGATGGCGACGAAGTCATCACCGTTGCAGCTGGCTTTCCAACGACTGTCAATCCAATCTTGCAAAACCGGTTGGTGCCGGTATTTGTCGATGTTCAACTCGGTACGTATGACGCGACCATTGAAAGCATTGAGGCTGCTATCGGCCCAAAGACCAAAGCAATCGTGATGGCCCACACGCTCGGTAATCCGTTCAATCTTGACGGAGTAATGAGCATTGCTAAAGAACACAATCTCTTTGTTGTTGAAGACACATGTGATGCAGTTGGCGCCACATACAACGACAAACCAGTTGGCTCGTTTGGTGACATCTCTACCGCCAGTTTTTATCCTGCCCACCACATCACGATGGGCGAGGGCGGGTGTGTGCTTGTTAAGTCGGCGCCCATGAAGAAGATCGTGGAGTCATTTCGCGATTGGGGCCGCGATTGCTGGTGCCCTCCAGGTAACGACAACACCTGCGGACGCAGATTTGACTGGCAGTTGGGTGAATTACCCTATGGATATGACCATAAGTATGTGTATTCACACATCGGTTACAACCTGAAACTCACCGACATGCAAGCAGCAGTTGGCGTGGCACAACTCAAGAAACTTCCTGACTTCATTGCAGCGCGTAGGCATAACTTCAATCGTCTCTATGTCGGACTCAAACAATTTGAAGAAGTCCTCATCCTTCCAGAGGCAACTCCAAACTCAAACCCAAGTTGGTTTGGGTTCGCCATCACCATCCGCCCAGGGGCGCCATTTTCACGACTCGCATTGGTCCAACACATCGAGAGCCGCCGCATCGGCACCCGCCTCCTGTTCGGTGGCAACCTCATGCGCCAACCGGCTTATAGCAATATGCCGCATCGAGTAGTTGGCCCACTCACCAATGCCGACATCATCACTGACAACACCTTTTGGCTCGGTGTCTACCCAGGCCTCACTGACGAGATGATCGACTTCATGATTGCTACTGTTGCTGGATTCATTAAAAATGGTTATCACACCGCATAAAGGCGAGAATTAATGGCAATCAATAGAGACATATTTGAAGATTTGTTTGTACTTGAAATGGCTAATAACCATTGGGGTCGATTGGATCGAGCAAAAAAGATCGTTGACGATTTTTCTAAGGTAGTCAAATACAACAACGTCCGCGCGTCTCTCAAGGTTCAATTACGCGACGTTGACTCATTCGTTCACAAAGCTCACTCGAACCGTACAGATAACCGATATATCAAAAAGACTATTGATACCAAAATGTCACAAGATGATTTTAAAGAATTAATTCAACATATTCGGAAATCTGGATGCATACCGACCGCCACCCCATTTGATGAGTCTTCAGTGGATTTTGCAAATGAACTTGAACTGCCAATTCTAAAAATTGCAAGTTCCGATATTAACGATTGGGTTCTGATTGAGAAAATTGCGACAACACGTAAGCCAGTGATCGCCTCGACTGGCGGAAGCTCATTAAAAGACATGGATGATCTGGTCACATTTTTTGAAAATCGAAATATCCCTTTGGCTTTAAATCATTGTGTTTCTTTGTACCCATCCGAGGACGATCAGCTCGAACTTAATCAAATTGATTTTATGAAGAATCGCTATCCAGGCATCACAGTGGGGTTCTCGTCACATGAGTATCACGACTGGGAATCATCAATGTTGATTGCGTATGCCAAAGGTGCGCGCACATTCGAACGACATGTCGATATTGAAGCTGATGGTATTCCAGTTTCGTCATACTGCACCAAACCTGAGCAATGTGATACGTGGTTTAAGGCATTTAAAAAGGCTCAAGAGATGTGCGGCGTACCAGGAACAGCAAAACGCCATGTAACCCGTGCCGAAATTGAGTACCTTGACGCACTCGTTCGAGGCGTATATGCAAAGCAGAATTTGCCTGTCGGACATGTAATTTCTGACGCTGACATATATCTCGCAATACCCTTACTGAAGGGCCAATTATCTTGTCGAGAATTATTTGCTGGAGAAGTGTTGTCAGCAGCTGTTGATGCTCACCAACCAATCACTATCTCAGATGTAGACAATCCTTATTCAAGAATCGCTCAACTTAGAGGCCAGATCGAACAACGGGGTCTCTAATGTCCCACGCCGAAAATCAGGTTTTCCAGAAGTACGCGGATCAGGTTGTCGCATGGCTTGTCGAATTGGGCTACACACACTGTTTTTTTGTTGCTGGTGGAAACATTATGCATTTATTGGATGGTGTTCGACGAAACATGACTTGTATCCCAGTCGTGCATGAGGTATCGGCAGGGATTGCTGCGGAGTATTTCAACGAATCAAATTCCGAGTTTAAAGCCTTCGCACTTGTTACTGCCGGTCCAGGTGTTTCTAACATCATTACTGCAATGAGTGGAGCATGGCTTGAGAGTCGAGAATTACTCGTAATTGCTGGACAGGTTAAATCTACGGATTTAGCGAGTGGGGGAATTCGTCAGCGCGGCATTCAAGAAATTGATGGGATTGGAATCACCCGCGCAGTATCAAAAACTGCGTTGCAGGTTCAAAGTCCAATTACTAAAACCAAGTTTGTTGAAACCGTAAATCTAGGAATCACGGGTCGACCCGGTCCGATTTTTATCGAATTTTGCCTTGACGCACAAGGGGCACCACCGATAGTTGACGTTGAACAATCGGACGACACAAGAGTAAATACAACAACTCTGGTTGATAACGAATCTCTCGAAATTGTGCTTGAAAAACTCAAGAGTGCTCATAGACCGCTGCTGCTTCTAGGCGGCGGAATTTCACGGTCAACTGCGAAATCAATGCAAAGGCAACTACAAGAACTTCCAATTCCGATGATGACGACATGGAATGGGGCAGATCGTCTTGATTCACGTAGCAAAAATTACTTTGGACGTCCCAATACATGGGGCCAAAGATCCGCAAATCTTTTACTTGCACAGGCAGATGTTGTCGTTGCTTTGGGAACTCGGCTCGGACTTCAACAAACGGGTTTCAATTGGCAAGAGTTTGGAAAACATGCATTTGTAGTTCATGTCGACATAGATCAATCAGAATTAGATAAAGGACACCCCAAGACAGATCTAAGAATCTGCGCTGATGCGAATTCTGTCTTGTCAAAAATTTTAGATGCTGAACACTCCTTAAATGAGGAGTGGTCAGCGTATGCAAGGAAAGTATCGGATTTGCTTCCACTGAGCGATCCCGCAAATCAAACTGGTAGAGGTTTTGTTAACACGCAAAGTTTTTTTGAGGAGATTTCACAATTAGCTACCGAGGAAGACATCTTGATTCCGTGTTCAAGCGGTGGAGCAAATTCAGTTGCAATGCAGATGATCTCACAAAAATTTGGACAAGTGATTATTGCGAATAAAGGTCTCGCAAGCATGGGCTACGGTCTGGCGGGGGCAATAGGGGCTTCATTGGCCCATCCAAAACGTCGCACAATATTGTTTGAGGGTGATGGAGGGTTTGCACAGAACCTTCAAGAACTAGCCACGGTAAAGGTTAATGAACTGCCAATAAAGATATTTATCTTTGCAAATAATGGCTATGGATCAATTCGAATGACCCAAAAGAATTATTTTGATGGAGCCTATTTGGGGTGCGATACACAAACAGGCTTAGGTTTTCCTGATTGGGAAATTTTGTTTCGTAGTTTTGGGATTGATTCGATCACTATCGACGCTGGATGGAGCAGCAACCACGAAGTTCAGAGTCGATTATTTGATGAAACCCCTTGTGGCTTTATAGTCCCCACCGATCCACTTCAAACTTATTGGCCAAAAATTCAAAGCCGAGTTGTTGCAGGTGGGGGGATGGAATCAAACCCGCTTCAATCCATGTCCCCAGAACTTGAAAAGTCACTTTATTCGCAAGTTTCTCTGTACCTTTAATATTCATGAGCAAATCACTGATTTCTGTCGCAATCCCAGCATTTAACGAAGAGTCAAACCTGGATGAATTGCTTCTACGGTTACAGCAAGTATTTGCGAGTAATGAGGAAAAATACAATTTCGAAATCGTTGTTTGTGAAAATGGATCCAAAGATGGAAGCTATCAAAAACTTAAGGAATGGCAGATCAAGGAACCGCGTCTTCATGTTGTAAGACTTTCACGGAACTTCCATATGGAAGGCGGAATGATGGCGGCACTTTCTCAAGTAACAGGCGATGCTTGCGTGATTATGAGTGCAGATCTTCAAGATCCTCCGGAAATGATTTCTCAGATGATTGAACTTTGGTCATCAGGCATCGATCATGTATATACAGTGATTTCATATCGTCATGGTGAAAGCAAGTTTCGGCGCATTGCAGCAGAAATATTTTATTGGTTAATTGACAAGGTAAGCGATACTCCAGTACCCAGAAACTCGAGTGATTTTCGATTAGTTGATAAACAAATGTATGAAGTTTTTAATACACTCCCCGAAAAGTACCGCATGGTACGAGCGGTTTGGGGTTGGGTCGGGTTTGAATCGACAAGCCTCACATATGAGCGTCAACCCCGCGTTGGAGGAACATCGTCTTTTAATCCGTTTGTGACAGCCGGTTTTGCAATTAGGGGAGTACTTGCAAGTTCATTGAAACCTTTAAAAATTATTCCTGTACTAGGAGTCGTGCTATCCATGATTTCTTTTTTAAGCATGGGACTAGGTGCAATTCGAGCATTTTATGACGGTGTTCCATTTCCAGGCTTCGGCACAATAACTTCATTAATTCTCTTGATGTTTGGACTTCTGTTTCTAATGCTCAGCGTGATTTCCGAATATGTGGGAATGATTTACACCGAAACTCGATCTCGACCACCGTTCATCATCAAACATGATCGCCAATGATTGATCAAATCGAGAAAGATTTTGGAAGGACCCTCGCTGAAGATTTCGAGACTATTCTTTTAGGGAGTTATACCGACCTCAATTCTTTGGTCAATTCAAACATCGTTATCACCGGTGCTAGCGGCTTCATCGGTAAATGGCTTACATTTTCGTGGTTGTATGCACGTCAGAAGCTAGATGGTAAAGGCAAAATTCTACTCAACTCCAGAGACCTTGCTGGATTGTCGAAGCTATGCCAATCTTTTGATGGTGGTCGTGAGATTACGTATCTTGAAAGCGATATCCGAACGATTGCGATTCCAAAGACTTTCAAGCCTGAGTTTTTGATTCATGCTGCAACACCCGCAAGTGCGCAACTCAACAAAGATGACCCTTCGGAAATGTTGTCAACAATCATTGACGGTCAAAAACAAGTCTTACAACAAGGCATGCATTCAGGTGTAGAAAATATACTCTTCCTGAGTTCGGGTGCGGTTTATGGAACACAACCACCAGACATGATGTTGATGAACGAAACGTACGTGGGTGGACCATCTTTAACGTCTGCAGCATCGGCATATCACGAAGGCAAACGAGTTGCTGAACTTTTGGGCAACATTTCTGCTGATCGCGGTGGTTTACGATTTACTACCGGACGACTTTTTGCCTTTTTGGCCCCCTACCTACCATTTAACACTCATTTTGCTGCGGGAAACTTTATGTTGGATGCTTTAGAGAATCGAAATATAGAAATCAAGAGCGATGGGCAATCTGTCCGCTCATATCAATATGGAACAGACCTTTGTGTGTTCTTGTGGGCACTTCTAAAACGCGGACAGTCAGGTGAGGCTTATAACGTCGGGTCGGATGAACCAATTCTGATATCTGATATCGCATTAAAAATCAAAGAGATTGTAAATCCACAAATTGATGTATCATTTAGAAAGAGTGACGTCAAACAAATTTCTAGTAGATACGTTCCTGATATTTTCAAAATTTCTCAGAACTTAAGAGTTGAAAACAAATATTGTGCTGCTGATGCTGTTTTTCGAACTGCGTCTTGGTGGCAAGATTCCAACAGGGGGCTTAGACAATGAGTGACGAACTTTATTCAAACTATATTCGCCGGCAACCACACGCTCGCAGCGTGCGGTTTATTAGTAATTGGCATTTGAAGCTACTCAGGCTCGCTCTTGAAAACAAGAAGACAAAAGTACTGAACGTTCTTGAGATTGGTCCAGGACATGGGTATTTCGCTCAGCAGTGTATCTCTATGGGGTTGAATTACGAATTTATTGACAATAGTAAAGCAGTGTTTAATAAATTAACTGAGTTGGGTATGAGTGGACACCTAGGTCTTGTTAACGAGGTATCGGGCCAAATTGCCAAAAAATTTGACTTGATCTGGATGAGCCATGTTTTAGAACATTCACCAACTTGGGTTGATGCTCGGAATTTACTTGATGATGCATCAAAACTTCTTGCGAAAGATGGTTCAATTGTGGTTGTAGGGCCAGATGCAATTAACTGGGGGAGGCAATTCTGGAACGGGGATGCTACACATGGGTATCCGACAACCTTGCGCAACGTAATTCAACTTTGTGATGATATTGGTCTAAAAACTTCCATTGCCAAACATCACCGAAATGCTTCATTTGGGATTATTAGCCGTATTGTTTGCTCATCGTTAAGTTGCATTCCTCATACATGGGTCGATCGAGTTCTCAGCCCAGCGCGCTCGACTCTCGGTAATGGCTATTTGATGTCTTGGAAAACAGTTTTCGGTTGGCGACAAATTTTCATAATGGCAGAGAAAAGAAATTAGTTTTACTATAAATTTGTATACGGAGACAGTGCTTCAAGATTTGATGGACGGTGCTGGATTGCCAAGAAACTGCGTCTCAGGTATTGGGCAATATTCGGAATATTTGTTCGATTTCAATTAGTGGTAGCGAGTTTGAACCGAACCCGTATTTTTGTGGATGCGCCACAAATTGGCCTCAGATTTCGAAATGAGACTTGGGTAAGCATTCGGATGGACAAGGTCCTTGGTCTTAGAATGGAATTTGTTATGGCACTACCAAAACTGTGGGCTCACAATTTGAGACCAAAAGGAATCCCTAGTCAGGAGAATCCGAATTTTGGAAATCAAACAATAATCTCCGAAGAGAGATTTAGTCTTCCTAACACAATTATTTTTAATGAAGTTGATCCATTTCATGCATGAATGTCACTGGTGTCTTTCCCCCTCAATAGAGGTTTTGTGTGGAGCAGTAATTGCCCCTTGGATTCAAGGAGAGCATGAATCAAAAGTAGTGAGCCAAGATCGGTTAAGCGAATACTGTCGCTGTAATGGCTGTGGTCTGCATTTCTTTTCTAAAAGGTTTACTGAAGCACAATTAGAAGTGATGTATTCACATTATCGCGATGCGAAATATCAAAAGCATAGACAGAGATTTGAACCTTGGTACACAAAAAAAGTTAATTTCGGTATTGGAAATAGCGAAGAAACTATCGCACTAAGAAAAGCAAATCTGCTGAAACTTGTAAATCGGGCGGTTATCAACGGGACCATTTCTCCACCAGTGTCAATAGTTGATTGGGGGGGAGATCAAGGACAATTTATTCCAGACTTCCAACATGCGCCAAAGAAAATGGTCTATGAGATTTCGAATGTTAAGCCAATCATCGGTGTTGGCCAAGTTGCATCAATTCAGGAAATTGAGGCCGTCAAACCTGATTTTATAATGATTTGTCATGTACTGGAGCACGATCATTGTGCACGCGAGACGATAAATACCATCACGGAATTAATGCCAGAAAACGGAATACTTTATATTGAGGTGCCAGATGACCGAATAAGTATTACCCCGAAACACCACACAAATGCTTGGTGGCAGCTCTTTCTTCTTAATCACAGACTGCTTTTTATAGTTTTAGATGCGTATTCTCTTTTTACTTTGAGAATCTTAAAGAAACGTTTGCCCCTTCAAATCCTAAAACAGAGCGAGCATGTAAATTTCTTCAATCGAGACTCAATAGTCGTAGTTTTGAAATCTTTCGGCTTTGAGCTAATTGACGAATCACGATATTCAACAGATCGCAAAACGAGCAAATCTGAGATACAGGCGCTCGGCTTGTTAATGAAGAAAATTAAGCCGAGGAATTGAACGTAGACTGAATTACGTCATGGCATCACCTAATCAACGCATCGGCTATTTAGGCCCAGAGGGTACCTTCACTCAGCAGGCTCTGCGTAGTCAAGTCGATCTTTCAGAGGCAGACCATATTCCCTTTCGCACGGTTGTCGATGTGCTGGACGCTGTTGAAGATGGGTCAATCTCACTCGGGTTTGTGCCGATCGAAAACTCGATTGAGGGCACGGTCAATTACACCCAGGATGCATTGGTGTTTGACCACGATTTGCTTATACAACGAGAAGTTGTGCTCGATATTGAGATGTGTTTGTTGGCGAAGAAGGGTGCGACACTTCACCGCATAACCAAGATTTACTCAATGCCAGTGGCAACAGCGCAGTGCCATGGATATATACGTAAGCATGTGCCACAAGCCGAAGTGTTTGTGGCTAACTCGACTGCCGAAGCGGCGCGAACGGTCAGTGAATCTGATGACGACACTCTTGTGGCTGTTGCACAGCGTAATGCTGCAGCAATTTATGGTCTTGAGGTGATTGCCGAAAATATTGCGGATCAATCTGGTAATCAAACTCGCTTTGTGCTTGTTGCAAAGGAGGGCATACCTTCGCCCACTGGCCATGATCGCACAGCGCTCGTTGTTTTTCAGCGAGCTGATGAGCCAGGCAGCTTGCTTTCCATCTTGCAAGAGTTTGCTGCTCGTCGAATCAACTTGTCCCAGTTGCTTTCGCGGCCAACACGTCGCGGTGGGTTAGGTGACTACTGCTTCATCATGTATGCCGACGGGCACATTAAAGATGAGCTAATGGCTGATGCATTGAGAGATCTCCATGCCAAACACGGAGACGTCAAATTTATGGGTTCATATCCTGCCTTCGGCGAGCATGCACATGTCGCTCGAGAGCATGCCGATGCACGCTGGCGTAATGCGGATGATTGGGTTGCCGCGCTCAGAGCCCGTATTGCGCGCTAGCGTTCCTCAACGGAACGGTGGCAGAGTGGACAAACGCATCCGCCTTGAAAGCGGACGGCTCAAAAGGCCCGGGGGTTCGAATCCCTCCCGTTCCGCCAGTACACTCAATCACCATTCG
>JBIIAC010000100.1:0-3274 GCA_044240045.1 Ilumatobacteraceae bacterium | reverse complement strand
TCAAAAAGAATGACCTCTATGACGCCAACCGTCGAGTTGCGTTACCTGTTGTGCCACTTCGCATTGCGCTGATCACCAGCGTCGGCAGCGCAGCACACGCAGACACATTGCATGAACTTCAAAACTCAGGAATTGGATTTGAAATATTTGTGCACGATGTGCGCGTGCAAGGCGATACTGCAGTGCCAACAATCGTGGATGCCATCACGCGCATGGGCCGTCGTGACGACATCGACATTGTGATGCTCGTGCGCGGCGGTGGATCAAAAGTTGATTTGTTGGCGTTTGACTCCGAAGAGATCTCTGCTGCGATTGGCAAGTGTGCCAAACCGGTGTTTACGGGCATTGGCCACGAAGTTGACTTCAGCATTGCTGATGAAGTCGCGTATAGGGCTTTTAAAACACCAACTGCGTGTGCTGCAGGTGTGGTCCAAGTAGTCCTGGAGTTTGTGCAAGCGACCGAGCAGGCATGGACCGACATCGCGAGCAATGCAAGCGAACTCTTGCAAGCAGCGGAACACAACTTGAGCGAGACAGCTATCGGCGTAAAGAACCTAGTGACCACCGCACTCACCCGTTCGTTGAGCAATTTGGATGTGAAAGCAGACCGAGTGCGCCGCCGCCCAGCAGAAGTGCTTGGTATTGCAACCATGACAGTGAAGGCGATTGCCGACCGAGTGCGACTGCTTGACCCAGTCAATACCATGGCTCGCGGGTGGTCAATCACTCGCGATAATAAGGGTGAAGTGGTGCGCAGTGTGAAAACGTTGTCAGTTGGGCAGCAACTCGTTACTTCGTTTGCTGACGGTTCTACATCAAGCACTATCGAATCGATTGAGAAAGAAGGAAAATAGTGGCATCTAAAAAAAAGCCTGCGTCAAGCACAGCTAAGTCGAGCACGCTCGACGCAAACACTGGATACGCAGAAGCGATTGAAGAACTCGAATCGATCTTGGCCGAACTCGAGAGCGATGATGTAGACGTGGACGAGCTTGCCGAACACGTGCAACGCGCTTCGCAACTGATTGAGTTGTGTCGTGAACGAATCGGCAAAGCAAAACTGCGTATTGAAGAAGTTGTCTCGCAGCTAGAAGCAGATTAAGTAGAAAGTTTTTGCAATGATTGCACCACAGGCCCCACAGTCACTTGCGCACATAGCTGCGCGAGTAGACGCGAGGCTGCGCACATTGCTCGACTTTGAGCATGCGCGTTGGACAGAGATTGACGAAGACCTTGGTCCCCCACTTGCCGAGATCAGTCGGCTTGTGCTTACCGGAGGCAAGCGACTTCGTCCGGCATTTTGCACGTGGGGTTTTGTTGGTGCTGGCGGCGATGCCACAGACCAACGCGTTGTTGACGCTGGTGCAGCACTCGAGCTATTACACGCGTGCGCGTTGTTTCACGATGATGTAATGGACGGATCCGCAACTCGGCGAGCAGAACCGACTACTCACGCCAAATTTACGCAGCAACATTTATTAAGTGATTGGGCGGGCGAGTCGCGACGTTTTGGTGAGGGTGTTGCAATCTTGGTTGGAGACTTAGTACATGTGTATGCCGACCAGTTGCTGCAAGGCGAGCCACATGCTGCATGGCAGGTGTGGAATGAAATGCGCATCGAACTGAATGTTGGTCAGTATCTCGACATGCTTGGGTCGGCGACAAGCGAACGAAGCCGCGCAAAAGCAGAGCGCGTGTGCAGATATAAGAGTGCAAAATATACAATTGAGCGGCCACTGCATCTTGGTGCAGTGCTTGCTAGTCCCGATCGAGCAACCGAGTTGATGGCTGCATTCTCGGCGTACGGTCTCCCCCTCGGCGATGCGTTTCAGATGCGCGACGATGTGCTTGGTGCATTTGGCGATACAGCAATTACTGGCAAACCAGTTGGCGACGATTTGCGCGAAGGTAAACCAACTCCGCTGATGGCGATTGCGACCGAACACGCCAATGCATCTCAGTTGCAGGTGCTGCAACTTGTTGGTCACACACAACTCACCGATGCCCAAGTGGCAGATGTGCAACGCGTGATCCGAGAGACCGGGGCTTTGAGTGAACTTGAGGCCGAGATTTCGAATAAAACCGATGAAGCAATTGCGGCAATTCAGAATGCCCCAATTACCAAGATCGCTCGTGACGAATTAATAGCCCTTGCGTCATATGTTTCTTGGCGTTCGGTCTGATCCCAATCTCGTCTCGTACGGATAGCGTTTAAGTCATGACCGTTACCGTACGAATCCCCACCACCCTGCGTCCATTGTCTGGCGGAGTATCAACCGTGCAAGTAGAAGGCGAAACACTGGCCGATGTGCTCAAAGGCTTGAACGACGCTCACCCAGGTTTTGCGGAGCGCTTGTTTGATGCGAGCGGCAGCTTGCACAAGTTTGTCAACGTGTTTGTGGCAGACGATGATGTTCGTTACATGGACGGCTTGAACACCAAAGTTCCTGCTGGATCAACCGTGTCGATCATTCCTGCCGTCGCCGGTGGCGCGCTTTAGGACGCTTGATAGACCACATGCGCATTGTTGTTGCGGTACCCGCGCGACTTGAGTCGTCAAGGTTGCCGCGAAAGGTACTCGCCGACATTGGTGGGAAACCGATGCTCCAGCGCGTGCTCGAACAATGCGCCAAGGCTCAAAGGCCCAATGAAGTTGTTTTGTGCACCGACTCAGAAGAACTTCGTGATATCGCAGCGACCTGGGGATTCAGAACAGTGATGACACCAGCATCGTGCAGCTCCGGTACTGACCGGATTGCTCACGCTGCAAAAGAAATTGAGGCCGACGTAATTATCAACGTGCAGGGTGATCAACCGTTTATTGACCCACTTGTGATTGACCGAGTGGCAAACGAATGTGCAACTCGTAATCCAACGCCAAGTGTGCTGACTCCAATTTACAAACTGAAGCAAGACGGCATTCACAACCCAAACACCGTCAAGGCGCTGCTCAAATTGAACGGCGACGCAATTTATTTCAGCCGATCTGCAATTCCGAGCCAACGCGACGCAGCTCCCCAAGATTGGGCAAAGCACGCCGACTATTGGGGTCATGTGGGGTTGTATGCGTACTCGCGAAGTGTGCTGTTGGACTGGCCAAACTACCGAGAGTCAGAGATTGAGAACCTTGAAAAGTTGGAACAATTACGATTTATTGAAAATGGGGTCACGGTTGGGACAATCGTGATTGATGAGCCTCTTGGCGAGGTCAATGTGCCACAGGACTTGGATCTGGCCCGTGAAATTGTTGGCAAGAGCGACCAATCGTCCAAAT
>JBIIAC010000099.1:0-3290 GCA_044240045.1 Ilumatobacteraceae bacterium | reverse complement strand
CCCGTTACGCAGTCGAGGCACGCTTCGGCATGCATGACGGCGAGCGCAAGAGCTTCCGTCAGGTTGGCGAAGAACTCGGCGTCACAGCCGAAGCCGCACGCCGACTCGTGAGCCGTGCAGTTGATTCATTGCGCGAAGATTCTGGCGATTTCCTGACCGTATAAAACCCGCTGGGTTTCACCACGGCAGGTTCGTACACTGAAAGTACAGAGCCCTATGACACGCAACTGGACACCTTCATCTTGGCAGAGCATGCCCGCTGTGCAACAGCCTCAATGGCCAGACACTGGCGAACTTGAACGCGCACTGAAGCAGATCGCTACGTTTCCCCCACTCGTTTTTGCGGGTGAAGCACGATCCCTACAAGCAGCTCTTGGTCAAGTAGCAAGCGGCAACGCATTTTTGCTTCAGGCTGGTGATTGTGCCGAAAGTTTCGAAGAGTTCACTGCAGTCAACATTCGCGAAAAGCTTCGCGTTATTCTGCAAATGGCTGTCATGCTCACCTATTCGATGGGGGTACCTGTTGTAAAAGTAGGTCGCATCGCAGGTCAGTTTGCCAAGCCACGTTCGGCCAACACCGAAAAAGTTGGCGACATTGAACTGCCAGTTTTTCGCGGACACATGGTCAACGATCCAGCACCACACGAAGACGCTCGACGACCAAACCCAGATCGTTTAGTGCAGGCCTACCACCAGTCGGCAAGCACACTTAACTTGTTGCGCGCCTTTACTAAGGGTGGCTTTGCAGACCTCAACCGAGTGCATGCTTGGAACCAAGAGTTTGTGGCAACGAGCGCAGAGGGCAAGCGTTACGAACAAGTCGCCGCAGAAATTGAACGAGCTCTTGCTTTCATGCGAGCCTGTGGCGTCGATACCGAAACCAACAGCGCGCTGCACCAAGTTGACGTCTATACAAGTCATGAAGCACTCATTTTGGGTTACGAAGAAGCACTCACCCGCCAAGACTCTTTGACTGGCGGATGGTACGACTGCAGCGCACACATGTTGTGGATTGGCGAACGTACACGCCAACTCGACGGAGCACATATCGAATTCCTTCGCGGCGTGGGCAACCCAATCGGTTGCAAAATTGGCAAAGAAACAAGCGTCGACTTTGTACTCAACTTGTGCGAAACACTCAACCCATCGCGCATTCCTGGTCGACTTACTTTGATCACCCGCATGGGCGCCGACCACGTTGAAGAATCTTTGCGTCCTTTGCTTCGCGCAGTTCGCGACACCGGACACCCGGTCGTTTGGGCGTGCGATCCAATGCACGCCAACACGTTCACTGCGCCAAACGGTCGCAAGACTCGTCACTTTGATGACATCATTCGTGAAATCACTGGCTTTGTCTCTGCCCACCGCGCAGAAGGCACATGGCCAGGTGGAATCCATATCGAACTCACCGGAGACAATGTCACCGAGTGTCTTGGTGGTGCAGAAGGCTTAAGTAATGATGACCTCGACACACGTTACGAAACCGTGTGCGATCCACGTCTAAACGCTCGTCAATCGCTTGACCTTGCATTCCGCGTTGCAGAACTGATTCGCGACAAGAATTAGTGCCTATGGGCACGACATTGGCGCAATCATTTGCGCTCACCGACTCATGGGGTGCACCCAACGTTGCCGCGGGTGTTATTGATCAGACAAACACACTGCACGTTGAAGGTGACACGGAGTACAGATTTCGTCTTGCATCTATTAGCAAACTTGTGACTGCTTGGTCTGTCCTGATCGCAGTTGAAGACGGTTCAGTTTCGCTCGACGATCATGTTGGTCAAGAAGGATGCACACTCCGACACCTGCTCTCTCATGCGGGAGGCTATGGGTTTGACAATGGCGCGCCAATCATCAGCCCGGAGCGAAAGCGTGTGTATTCCAACACTGGTTTCGAGATGCTTGCCGCGCACGTTGCCACGCAAGTCGAAATGAACTTTGATGAATATTTGTTTGAAGCAGTTTTTGCACCACTCGGCATGTCATCAAGCGAATTACTTGGCTCTCCCGCAGCAGACATCCACTCAACGATTACCGATCTTGCATTATTTGCTTCCGAGTTGCGCACACCAAAACTTCTTGCGCGAAGCACATACGTCGAGGCGACAACACCGCAGTTCGGCGAGCTCGAAGGCGTAGTTCCTGGCGTGGGCAGATTTGACCCGTGTCCCTGGGGTCTCGGACCAGAAATCCACGGAGCCAAATCACCCCACTGGATGGCGACGCGTAATAGTGCATCAACCTTTGGACACTTTGGTGGTAGCGGGACGTTTATTTGGATTGATCCCGTTGCAAATGTTGCATGTTTTGCGCTTTCCAACCGCGAGTTTGGTGATTGGGCGCTTGACGCATGGCCAAAGTTCGGCGATGCAGTTTTGAACGAGCTAGTTCGCTGATGAGATATCGCTAATGAGGTATCGCTTATGACACTCGACCTGCGCGATCACAAGGCAGATGCCTTTTTGTTGATGTCATGTTCGTTTGGCATAGCAACTGCCAACAGCGTGATCTTCGCAGCACTGGGCGACATCCAAGACAAATTTGGTTTTGCTACCGCAAGTCTTGGTTTCATCTCTGGTGCCGGTTTTCTGAGTGGATTTTTGGCGCAACTGTTCATCGCCCCGTATGCAGACCGCGGACACGCAAAGCGATTGATCATGCTTGGTCTGTTGGTCAGTGCACTCGGTGCGATTCTGATGTCAACAAGCACATCCCTCACGCAATTTATAGTTGCTCGCGCAGTGATCGGATCTTCATTCGGACTTGTCATGCCAGCCGTGCGCGCATTGATTTCGCATGTGGATCCAGAACGACGCGGCGAGCGCCTTGGCAAACTTGCAGGTATCGAGTTGCTTGGCTTTGTTGCTGGCCCGTTGTTTGGTGGAATGTTGCTTGACCCAATTGGCATCTCGGCAACATTTCTGGTGTTTGGTGGTGTCAGCCTCGTCACATTGTTACTGATTGCATTTCGATCGTTTCCCGAATTGCCAACCAATGAAACCTCACAACGAGCCAGCATCGAACTGTTGCGTTACCCGCAGGTGCGCATTGCGGTGCTCTTGGCAATGGCAATTCAGGCCCCCGTTGGCATCTTTGACTCACTGTGGGATCGCTACCTGACCGACTTGGGTGGCGGCAACATGATGGTTGGCATCTCGTTTGGTTTGTACACCATTCCGTTTATCGTTTTTGCGTCATACGGCGGCAGGTTGGCCGACCGACATGATCCACAGAAAGTTGCGATGTACGCGATGATTTTTGTTGTCCCAGCAGTTGGCGGATACGGA
>JBIIAC010000098.1:0-3317 GCA_044240045.1 Ilumatobacteraceae bacterium | reverse complement strand
CTTGTTTTGCAACTGCAGCCATTTGGGGCGTGCGACTGAACGCGCTGAACACCGGGTCAAGATCGTGCATAGCGTGTCCAAGTTTGTTGAGGCACAGGTGTGCTTCAGAACGCAGCACACCGTGTTCGTCAAATGCATCCTTTTCAAAAAAGCAACGGATTTTGTCGCCGCTTGTCAAAAAGTATTGATCGGCAGCATGTTGTGCCGCGGAGTCTGCAGTGAAGATGGTTGCTTCTTGGGGTGAAGGCACGTTGTCTTTGGCAAGTTGCAATGCACGTTCGCGCAATGTAAGGCACGCTGCATCATCTACAAAATTTGGCAACACCAAATAACCATCGTCGTTGAACGACTGCAGTTGCTTTGGAGAAAGAATTTCTGAATTGTTTGTCATGCACCACTCGGATTTTCGAAGTTGGAGTGCTCTGGAAATGCGGCCGGCAACAAGATGCTGAGTGGGGTCGGAGTGCCTTCAACATCGACGAGCAAATTTGCGCCACCGTGCTCCCATAGCAATTGGCGACAACGTCCGCACGGCGTGACATCGGTGTCGTTACCTACGCATGCAACCGCAATGATTCGACCTCCACCACCCATGTGGAGTGCCCCCAAGATCGCGCACTCTGCGCAAAGAGTGAGTCCGTATGACGCATTTTCTATGTTGCATCCGGAGATGATGCGTCCATCGTCAATGAGTGCTGCTGCGCCTACTCGAAACTTGGAGTATGGGGCGTATGAATGTTGCTGTGCTTCACGCGCAGCAGTGCGCAGTTTCTGCCAATCAATTGCTGGAGTTGTTGGGGCCATATGCCCACACTAGTTGCGGGAGACAGATGCCAAAATTGCAGGGGTGAGTTTGTTGACACTATCCACAACTGCAGAGATGTCGATGTTGAGAGCCTTGCGATCGCGCACAACAATTTGACCGTGAACAACCACATGGCATACGTCGCCACGACCCGCGGCCGCAACGATGGCAACATGCGGGTCAAAGACTGGCGTGAGAGACGGTGAAAAAGCGTCGAGCACAACTAGGTCGGCATACTTGCCAACCTCAAGAGAGCCGACAAGGTGATCTATGTGTAATGCCTTGGCCCCATTAATTGTGGCCATACGCAAAACGTCGAGAGCCGGCAAAACAGTTGGGTCAGATGCTGCAGTTTTTTGTACGTAACCAGCAAGGCGCATAGCGAGCCACATGTCGAGGTCATTGCCCGATGCTGGGCCGTCGGTACCAAGAGCAACATTGACACCTTGCTTATGTAGTTCGACAATCCGCGCAGTGCCACTTGCCAATTTGTAATTGGATGCAGGGCAGTGAGTCACCGTTGCACCATGTTGTGCAATCATCGCGATGTCGGCATCGTTCAAGTGCACACCGTGTGCGAGGACCGCATTTGCGAGCAGCTGCGTGTCGGCAAGCACTTCGATTGGCGTGCGACCAGTGTGTCGTTTCGATACGAGTGACATCTCGCCAACGGTCTCTGCAGCGTGAACGTGAATGTGCGCACCATGCTGTTTCGCGAGTGCAGCAATCTGATTGAGATGATCTTCGCCGAGCAAATATGTGCTGTGAGGGCTGAGCCAGTTAAGTGAATCAAAGCCGTCTGGCAAGGAAAATTCTTGTTCACGCTTGACGGCATCGGTGAGCCACTCATTTGCCCATGCCATGCGCTTGGCGAAGGGCAGCGGCTCAGGACCATCGGATTCGAGCAAGTTCGGACCGCAGTGAATGCGCATACCCGAGCGTGCAGCAACGTCGATTGCCGCGTCGGGCAAGTAATACATATCAAGTGCGGTGGTAATGCCACCCAACAGCGATTCGAGTGCTGCAAGTTCGGTGCCGGCCACAACCGCATCGTGCGATAACACGGCAATCTCTGCTGGCATCAGTCGGCCAAGAAAATCTTCCAAGTTCATGTCATCGCCAAGGCCACGAAACAGTGTCATGCCCATGTGAGTGTGAGCGTTGATCATGCCAGGCATCACAATGCCGCCCTTGGCGTCGATAACAGTATTTGCGTTGTGGGTGAGCATTCCAGATCCAATTGCGCGAATCTTGCGATCTGCACCGATCACGATCGTTGCATCATTAAAGATGGTGCCGACCGCATCGACAGTGACAACACAGGCATTCGTGATTGCGAGGAGGTCTTGTTGGGTGCTCATTAAAATTTTGTCGCTTTCGTTGCATCTATTTGTTTCAGCACGTCGCGCAATAGCGCACCAACTCGTTGAGCTGACTCTTTGCCAACCTGCAACACATCTTCGCCCGACAGTGGTTGAGGGTTGATGCCGGCGGCCAGGTTTGTGGCTAGCGAGAGTGCGAGTACTCGCATACCCAAGTGTCGTGCAGCAATAGTTTCGAGCACGGTGGACATGCCAACCATGTCGGCGCCAAGCGTGGCAATCGCACGGATTTCGGCTGGCGTTTCAAAATGTGGTCCGTGAAAACCAAAGTAAACAGCCTCGTTGATGTTTGGAGAAACATTGCGCACGAGTGATCGCAGCGACGAGTTGTAGACATCGGTGAGATCGACAAAGCGACCAGCATGTGGTGCTGGTGGGTTATCACCTGTAAGTGGAGAGTGTCCCGTCATGTTGATGTGATCTTTGATCACTACGGGCTCACCAATGGTCCAATCTTTTTGTAAACAACCCGCGCCGTTGGTGAGGAGAGCGATTTTGCACCCGAGTGCATGTGCAACGCGCACGCCGTGCACCACTGCGTGCACCCCATGGCCTTCGTACAAATGTGTACGGCCTGTGAGTAGTAATACGCGGGTGGAACCGATGGTGATCGATTTGAGTGCTCCACCGTGGCCAATGGCCGACGGGCGAGTAAAGCCTGGGATGTCACCAACACTGATAGATTGCACTGGAGTCGCAGAAACTTCTTCGAGAAGGCCCACTGCATCTGCCCAACCCGACCCAAGCACTACAAGAGCATCATGTTGCACATCATGCTGTAGCTCAAATTGTGCGCGAACCGCGTCAGCCGACCGATTGGCAAGTGCAAAGGCTTCTTTGACTACAAGTTCCATATATAAAGGCTATGGGTCAAAAGTACTAGCGAGGCGCCAAAAGTACTAGCGAGGCGCCAAAACGCATAGCCATACAGCAATGTTCCCAAAGACACGCATGCATCGGTAGCGTAGTGCGCTATGAACACGACCGCGACAGCACCACTGACTATCTCTCCGACTCGCGTATTGGCCGACTTGTTGCCAAAACGCTCAACGCGCACATCTGCTCTCACACAAGATGTCGTTCTCGTTTTTGGGTTCGCCTTGCTGACCGCCCTTGCCGCGCAGATTGAA
>JBIIAC010000097.1:0-3333 GCA_044240045.1 Ilumatobacteraceae bacterium | reverse complement strand
ACTGGAGTAATTCCGGCGTTCAATAATGCAGCCATCGTTTGGGCAATGATTGGCCGCACTCCGGTGCGACCCGACGCAAGAGTCTTCAGCCGCAATGTCATGAGAGCTCGCACAACCTCGCGCTCAACTGGTGCGCCAACACCTGCTGCATGCGAACGTATTAATGACCGCTGCAATTGCGCGCGCTGCTCAACTGATACGTATCTATTAGCAAGGGCTCCAAAACCTGTTGACACCCCATACACCGGTGTCGACGATGCAACGAGTGCATCTATATGACTCCGCGAAGCGGCCATTGCTGCAATCGCACTATCGCTCAATCGAACAGCCGCGCCCTCACGGGCAATGGCAATCACATCTGCCATTGTCATACCGCGCTCATTGATTACGACTTCAGCCACTTGAGCCCCCTTGGACGCAATGAAATCTACCGTAGAACGAACAATGGTGCGGTCGGATCACTTGGCTACGATTGATCCCATGATCGCAGTCGTATGGCACTTTTGGTTGGGTTTGATTCTTTTAATTGCTGGCGTAGGAGCCATCGTCAACGTGATTGTTGGCTATGTTGCCAAAGTCTCGTCACTCAAATACCCAAACCGTCGCCAACGCAACGCGCAAAAGTAGAGCGGTCGGGCTGATGCCTGCCGCACTGAAGGATTTTCGCACTCATCCGCTCGTCGCAGAATTGTTGACGAAGTCCACATTTGCACCGAACAATAAAACAATTCATTGTGCAGTATCCGGCGGTGCAGACTCGGTTGCACTACTTGTGTTGGCTGCGGCGCACTGCACTGATGTAACCGCATGGCATGTCGATCATGGTTTGCGCGATGGCTCATCTGCTGAAGCACAGATTGTGCATGACATCGCAATCGCACTTGGTGCAAAGTTCGAATCGCGCACAGTTGCAGTTGAAGCTGGCAGCAACTTGGAGGCGCGAGCACGCGAAGCACGCTTTGCGGTGCTACCTACCGATGTGACGACAGGTCATACCGCCGACGACCAAGCAGAAACCGTGCTCGTCAACTTGTTGCGCGGTGCGGGCATGCGCGGTTTGTCTGGCATGCAAGCCGGCCCAGCGCATCCGATCTTGCAGTTACGCCGCAGCGACACAGTTGCATTATGCGAAGCACTTGGCATCGCCGTTTTTCACGACCCTAGCAATGACGACGAAAGATTTCAGCGCAACCGCATTAGACACGAAGCATTGCCTCTCTTGCAGTCGATCTCGAAGCGAGATGTCGTGTCGGTCATTGCACGCCAGGCAGAACTTGTGCGTGACGACGATGCATTATTGGATGAACTCGCAAGCGCAATTGACCCAACCGATGCCAAAGCAATCGCAGCCGCACCCCAGGCGCTCGCCCGCCGAGCATTGCGCATGTGGCTCGCTCACCCCTACCCGCCCGACTTGGCCACGGTCGAACGAGTGCTCTGCGTGGCAAGGGGCGAGACACCAGGGTGCGATATCGGTGGTGGCCGTCAGGTCAAACGCAGCCAGCAACGCCTCAAAATTGTTGCTCTTTTCTAAACACCACCCATTTTCAATGGTGTATCGTCTCGCGGTGATGTTGAATATCGCGCACATGCGCCAGAGTCGGAGTTAACAAATGCCCCCAAAGTTACGAGGAAAGTGGGCGCTCGGGATCACCCCGCGCAATCTCACATGGATTATCAAAGACAAGCTCGCTATTTGTGAACGCCCTGGCGGTTACGGCATCAACCACCGCCGGGTTCGCCGCCAAGAAGAGATTATTTGGCTTCGCGAAAACGATTTCGGCTGTGTCATCTCGATCATTGGTGCGCCGCACAACTTGCACAACTACGACGAACTCAATCTCACCTATCGCCACAGGCCATTGGTCAATAGTGACGAAATGGACCCCTGGTTGCGTGTGTTTTATAACGACATTCGCGAGTTGATAGATGGCGGCACGAAGATCATGATCCACTGCGAAGAAGTGAGTGACAAACTTGTGGGTCTCATGGGCGGGTACATCAGGTGGTCGGGTCTTGTTGACGACACGTCACAAGCCATCATTCTCACCGAGCGCATTGGCGGCCGACAGCTAGACACCGAATCACGCGAATTGATCTTGCGGGTTCACGAAATTCGCTAAATCGCGAGTATTCCCGTCATGCATGTTGTAATTGTTGGAGCAGGAATTGCCGGCCTTATGGCCGCTCAATCGCTTGTCAAGAATGGTCACGATGTGGTCGTTGTCGACAAAGGTCGATCGCCTGGTGGACGTTTAGCGACCAGACGCATTGACGACGCAACCCTCGATCATGGTGCTCAATTTTTTACTGTTCGAGATTCCCTTTTTGAATCGCATGTTTCAGAGTGGATCACATCTGGTGTAGTTACCGAATGGTGTCGTGGTTTCGACAGCACTGCTCAAAACAATGATGGGTTCCCGCGGTACCGCGGCGTGCGCGGCATGACCGATATCGCAAAGCACTTGGCTCAAGGACTCAATATTCGATTCAACACGCTTGCATTTTCAATTGTTCGTGGCACGACGAGTAAATGGCAAGTAAATATTGATGACGGATCAGCACTCAGTGCCGACGCAATCATCGTTACTTGTCCATTACCCCAGACTTATGCTCTGCTGGTCACTGCCGACATCGAACTGCCAGAGTCGATGCGGCGCACAGAATACGACCGCACCATTTGCTTACTTGCAGTCCTCAATCAATCATCTGCAGTTGCCAAGCCTGGCGGATTACAAAACCCAGACGAGACATTTTCATTTATTGCCGACAATGCAATCAAGGGAATCTCATCTGCCGTTGCACTAACACTGCACACAAATCCACAATTCAGTCTTGATCATTGGGACGATCAACTAGAGGACGTACAACAATTATTGCTCAAGCGAGCCGAGCCCTGGATTGGCGGTGCAACTGTTCAGACGAGTCAAATAAAAAAATGGCGCCTTGCGACACCGCTCACTATTTGGCCAGAGCGCTACTGGGCTAACGACATGATCGTGTTAGCAGGCGATGCATTTGGCGGACCAAAGATAGAGGGAGCAGCACTCTCTGGTTTAGCTGCGGCAAATTATCTGCAGCAAGGTATTTAGCGAATAATCGATGCAAGCAAGGCGGCTGGCGCTGCGCGCAGAGCATCGGTGGCAACACCTTGCGGCATGCGATCACATTCAGTTTCAGCCATGTGCACGTAGTTGTTCGCGCTCTCAATAGCGCTTTGGATGCCCTCATGTGCGCGCACAATTACGAGAGCACGCTCTCGTTCTGTTTGCGAAAGCGGCTTACCAAGAAAACTTCGTAGTTCGTCTGAATCACTCGACTGTTGTGCGAGCG
>JBIIAC010000027.1:0-11746 GCA_044240045.1 Ilumatobacteraceae bacterium | reverse complement strand
GCAGCACGTGCAGCAGCAACAGCAGCTCAAGCCGAGCGTGATGCACGAGTTGCATCTGCTGGCGAGACGAAGTCGGAAGGCTGATCTCGATGTCGTTTACTGCAAAAGATGTGCAAGCCTTGCGTCAAGCAAGCGGCGCTGGAATGATGGACTGCAAGAAGGCACTCGAAACAAACAACGGCGACATGGAAGCTTCCAAGTTGTGGTTGCGTGAAAAGGGTCTTGCTGCAAGTGCAAAGCGTGACGACCGCGAAAATGCGCAAGGTCTCGTTGCACTGTTGATCAAGGGCAATATTGGCGCAATTGTCAAACTCAAGTGCGAAACAGACTTCGTAGCGAGCAGTGAGCACTTCATTGCAGAAGCCGATGTTCTGGTCAACTTGGTTGTAGACAAGGGCGTTGATGCAGTCAACGAGCGTTCAGCACAATTTGACGACCTCAAGATCCTGCTGAAGGAAAGAATTGAAATTGGTGACGTTGTGCGCTTTGAAGCCGCAGCTGGAAACCTTTTGGATTCATACATGCACATGCAAGGCGGCCGCTGTGTCAACGGCGTACTCGTCGAGATGAGCGGAGCTACCCAAGAGTTGGCCCACGACATCGCTGTTCACATCGCCTTCGCCCGACCGAAGTACATGGCCAAGAATGACGTACCCCAAGAAGTGATTGACGCTGAGCGTGCAACGCTTGAAGTCGTTACTCGCAACGAGGGCAAGCCTGAAGCCGCCATTGGCAAGATTGTGGATGGCCGAGTCCAAGGCTTTTTCAAGGACATCGCATTGCTCGAGCAGCCATATGCCAAGGACGATAAGCAGTCGGTAGCGCAGATCATTGGTAAATCGACGATCGTTCGTTACTCACAGGTGGAAATCGGCTAAAACTAGTACCTAGATATGGCAGCCAAACCAACTTCAACTCCGCGATGGAACCGCATCGTTCTTAAGTTGTCTGGTGAAGCATTAGCAGAGTCAACAGGTTTTGGTTTGAACAATGACGTGTTGCATCAAGTTGCAACCGAGTTGCATGAGGCACGTCAAGAGTTTGGTGTTGACATTGCAGTAGTTGTTGGCGGTGGAAACTTTTGGCGAGGTGTCAAAGGTGCTGCCAAAGGCATGGACCAGGCGCAAGCCGACTACATGGGAATGATTGCAACCGTGATGAACGCACTTGCATTTCAGGATGCGCTTGAACGAGTTGGGCAATCATCGCGCGTGATGTCAGCAGTCGAGATGCCAAAAGTTGCTGAGCCATACATTCGACTTCGCGCGCAGCGTCACCTTGAAAAGGGACGCGTCGTCATTTTGGCTGGCGGAACGGGTAATCCATTCTTTACGACCGATACCGCTGCAGCATTGCGCGCAGCAGAAATTTCGGCACAAGCAATTTTGAAGGGCACACACTCTGGGGTTGATGGCGTCTATACCGCTGACCCAAAGCTTGATCCGACAGCCACAAAGTATTCGCACATCTCATACTTGGATGTGATCAACAAGGGTCTCAAAGTGATGGATTCGACGGCGATCACCTTCTGTCGTGACAACAATTTGCCAATCGTGGTTTTCAACCTGTTAGAGCGTGGAAACATTAAGTCCATACTCAGAGGTGAGGAAATAGGTACGCTGGTCGAGTGATTGAAGAAACGTTGCTTGAGGCCATGGACGGTATGGCCAAGGCTCTAGAACATGTCCAGTCCCAGTTTTTAGGTGTTCGCACGGGTCGTGCAACCTCCAACTTGGTAGAGAAGATTGCGGTTGAGTACTACGGCGCAACTGTCCCAATGGTTCAACTTGCTTCATTCCAGGTTCCAGATGCCCGGACCCTGGTGATTAAGCCCCACGATCGTGGTTCTATTGCAGCAATCGAAAAGGCAATTCAGTCAAGCGACCTTGGTGTCACGCCGGGCAATGACGGTGTCGTCGTGCGTTTAAGTTTTCCGATGCTCACAGAAGAGCGTCGCAAGGAGTACGTAAAAGTTGTGAAGAACATGGCCGAAGACGGACGCATTGCGCTGCGAAATGTGCGTCGTGATGCGCGCAAGGCTTTGGAGACTGCCGAAAAAGCTGGAGATATTTCAAAAGATGATTTAGAACGTGCAGAAAAAGAATTAGAAAAACTGACGCACGACAATGTTGAATCAATCGACAAAGCATTTAGCCGTAAGGAAATTGAACTACTCGAAGTGTAAGGAGACAGCTCATGAGCAATGACAACAGAGGTAATTTTTCCGATGATGACACCAATGGTGTTGACAGGACTGTTGACCCAACGATTGACTTTGGCGATGAGTTTGGAGTAATCAAATTTGCCGAGACGGACGACAGTGGTCCGGCACTTGCTTTTGGCAACAATGAAACGGAGCAACTTCCGCATTGGACCGAGATGCCTACTGGCGAGGTTCCACGTTTTAGAAAAACTGACGATCAGCCAACTCGGCGAGTGGTGATTGGTTCAAATGACGAAAGCGATAATGACAAAACCGACGTGTGGTCTGCCTATAACGAGCCAGACAAAAGTGCATCGACAGGTACTCGCCGTCCATCGTTTGATACCACGACACCGCCACCTGTGAATTCTCCTCGCCGCGAAGGTCGTATTGTGATCGGTACGGATCCGACAGATGAGCGACGTCGACCAGTTGCTCGCGATGCATCTGGAGCGCAATCTCGACCTGTTTCTCGTCCAGCTTCGCGGGCCGGTTCACGTGGTGATTCGCGTACTGGTTCGCGTACTGGTTCGCGTACTGGTTCGACTGATTTCTCGACTAGGCCATCTACTCGTGGTGCTCAAGTGACTCGTGCGCAACGGCCATCTTCAGGCTCAGCCACCGGAGCTATGGCGCGCGGAGGTAGGGACTTGCCAACTGCAACTGCAGTGGGCGCATTGCTTGCCGCAGTTTTTATTGCATCGTTGATGTGGAGACCAGCAGCAGTGATGTTGTTGATCGCCGCGCTCATCGGTGTGGCAGCATTCGAATTCTTTACTCAGGCCAACGTGAGCGGCTACCGACCATCAACAGTGATTGGTGTTGTCGGGTGCGTTGCAGCGCCACTCTGTGCGTATTGGATTGGCGATGCGGCACTTCCGCTTGTTCTGGTTTTCGGATTTATTGCGGCGGTCATTGTCTTTGTTGGAAGTGACGGAATTGAATCTGGGCCCGTGCCGAACACCGCAATCATGATGCTTGCGATGCTTTGGATCGGTCTGATGAGTTCCTATGCAGCGCTGATTGTTCGCTTTTCTTCTGCAAATGGTCCCGAATTCGTGCACGTCGGTACCGACACGTTGTTCATCGTCGTCATTGGAGTGATTGCCAACGACATTGCTGCCTACTTCGTCGGTTCGGCGATGGGGCGAACACCATTGCGTGATTGGATTAGTCCAGCGAAATCGATTGAAGGATTGATCGGTGGAACTGTCGGCACATTCTTTGCGGTTGTACTAGTTGGATTGCAAAGCACAACGTGGAACAGTATTGGCGATTGGTTCTTGCTCGCCCTAGTGATTTCGGTCATGGCGCCACTTGGTGATCTTGCAGAGTCGATGTTTAAGCGCAACCTCAATATCAAAGACTTTGGCACTGTATTGCGTGGGCACGGGGGAGTTCTAGACCGTTTTGACAGCCTGCTGTTTGTTTTGCCGGCTGCCTATTATCTCACTCTCGTTATCCAACCCTGGAGCTGATTGACCTATTTCGCTGACAGACTGAACAGATGTCGGTCGTGCGAGTTGCAATTGCTGGTTCAACTGGATCGATTGGTACTCAGACCCTTGATGTTATTTCACGCAGTGGCGGCGAATACGAAGTAATTGGACTTGGAGTTGGTAGCAGTACCGACGAAGTGATTGCACAGGCGAAGTTGCACAAACCCAAAATGGTTGCGGTGCACAGTGAAGAGGCCCGCAAGAAGGTTTCCCAGGCGCTGCCAGGTGTTGAAGTGGTGGCGGATCTTGCCGAGTTGGCGCGAGATGCCGACGTTGTCGTAAACGGAGTAGTTGGTTTCGCGGGCTTGTCGGTAACGATGTCCACGCTGCAACAGGGCAAGCGGCTTGCGTTGGCAAACAAGGAGAGCCTGATTGCGGCTGGTCCAATTGTGCAGCCACTGCGAAACATCAAGGGGGCAGTGATTGTCCCTGTCGATAGTGAGCACTGTGCGATTCATCAATGCTTGCGATCGTCGAGTGATGCACAACGCGAAGTGAAACGCTTGTTATTGACTGCAAGTGGTGGACCGTTTCGGGGCCGCACTGCAGAATCGCTGCAAGAGGTGACAATTGCTGATGCACTCAAACACCCAACATGGTCGATGGGTCCGAAAATCACAGTCGATTCATCGACACTGATGAACAAGGGTCTTGAAGTAATAGAGGCTCATGAGTTATTTGGGGTGGGTTTCAACGACATTGATGTTGTCGTACATCCACAATCAGTAGTGCATTCAATGGTCGAATTCAGCGATGGAGCAGTCATTGCACAGTTGTCGCTGCCCGACATGCGGCTACCAATTGCTTATGCACTCGGATTCCCTGCTCGCGCAGGCATCGCATTCGGAGCGATTGATTGGTCACAATTAAGTCGTCTCGACTTTGAAACTCCAGATCGTCCAACATTTCGATGTTTGGATCTTGCATATCAGGCCGGTCGGGTTGGCGGAACTGCACCTGCATGGTTGAGCGCTGCCAACGAAATTGCAGTGGAGGCATTTTTGGAAGGGCACATATCGTGGTCAAAAATTGCTGCAGTCATTGAGCAGACAATGCAACATCATGATGGTCTTTCGCCGACAACAGTTGACGATATTTTACTAGCAGATGAGACAGCACGCAGGTTTGCTGCAATGGAGACAAAAAAATGAGTTCGTTTTATAACAAATTTCGTGATGAGATCGTTGCTGGTGGAGACACCACAGATCAACCAAAGCGCATTAACGATAAACGCACAAGTTTCATTGCTGGTATTTCGCTCATTGGATTATTCGTTTGGTTGGGTGTAAAGAGCCCTTGGACGTTTGTGTTTGTGGTGGGTTTGCTCATCTCTGTTTTCTTGCATGAGTTAGGACACTTTGTCACTGCTCGTCGCTCGGGTATGAAAGTCACACAATTTTTTATGGGTTTTGGTCCGAGATTGTGGAGTATGCAGCGAGGAGAAGTGGAGTATGGCCTCAGGGCTCTACCCCTTGGAGCATTTGTTCGCATAGTTGGTATGAACAACCTGGATGAATGTGATCCGGCAGATGAGTCACGCGCCTATCGAGCACAGTCATATCCAAAACGCATGCTTGTGATCACCGCAGGATCATTGATGCACGGAGTGATTGCTCTGGTTTTGTTTGTTGGTGTTTATGCGACTGCTGGTCGTTACAGCGAAACTGGCAACGTGCTTGTAACTTCTCCGCCTGCTGCTGGTTCTCCAGCACAACGATCTGGTGTTGTTCTGGGAGACGTCGTACGAGAGATCGATGGAATTGCTATTACGAATCGGGAGCAATTCATTGAACAAGTCGTGTCGAAAGAGCCGGGCCAGACGGTGTCGGTATTGGTCGACCGCGCAGGAGAACAGGTTGTACTTAAGGTAACGCTTGGAAATAATCCGATAGATACCTCGCTCGCATATTTTGGTGTGGCCAGTTGGTCTCTCGACTATGTTCGCGTCAATCCAATTTCGGCAGTCGGATATGCGTCGAAAGACCTCGTCGTTACCGCTGGTAGATCTGTGGCGGGAGTTTTCGTCATTCTCAATCCGGTCAACATCTTCAATAGCGTGATCGACGACAAGGCAGACCCGGCAACGCGGCCCGGAACTGTTGTTGGAGCTAGCCAACTTGGTGGCGAAATCGGAAGACAAGATGGAATAAAGGGCGTACTGTTGCTGCTCGCCAGTATCAACATATTTGTTGGTGTTTTCAACTTGTTTCCGCTGCTGCCTTTTGACGGCGGTCATGCGGCGATTGCGACCTACGAGCGGTTCCGTTCGCGACGCAACAAGACCTACCGTGCCGATGTTGGCAAGATGGTGCCAGTTGCCACGATGGTCGTAGGGTTGCTTACGGTGCTTTTGGTTGTTGGCTTATATCTTGATCTCACTCAGCCAATTGGCTGAACATCGCAGCGCATAAAACGTTGCAAAGCTGCGCAGTGCTGACAAACTGGTATTTATGAGTGCATTTGCCAGGCGCGAGACGCATCAAATTTCGGTTGGCAAGGTAGCCGTCGGCGGCAATGCGCCGATCAGCATTCAATCGATGACAATCACCAAGACGGCCGATGTCGAGGGTACGTTGCAGCAAATTTATGCACTTGCTGCTGCTGGCTGCGACATCGTGCGCTGCACGTGCAATGAGCCAGAGGCCGCTGAAGGTCTTGCGCAAATAGTTCCACGTTCGCCGGTTCCGATCATCGCCGATATTCATCATCAATACAAAATGGCGCTTGCTGCGATGGAAGCAGGAGTACATGGTTTGCGCCTTAATCCGGGGAATATACGCAAACCAGAACACATCAAAGCTGTTGCATCTGAAGCCCGTGATCGCAAAGTGCCAATTCGGATTGGTGTCAATGGAGGCTCTCTCGACCCGGCGCTCTATGAAAAATATGGTGGACTGACCGCAGAAGCGATGGTGGAGTCCGCCTTACAAGAGATCGCATATTTTGAAGAAGTTGATTTCGATTTGATCAAGATCTCCGTCAAGGCGTCCAATGTTCCACTCATGATTGATGCGTATCGACAGCTCAGCGAAGTAACACGTCATCCATTGCATCTTGGGGTTACTGAGGCCGGTCCATTGCCCGGTGGATTGATCAAAGCAACAGCCGGAATTTCAACATTGCTCATGGAAGGTATTGGTGACACCATCCGTTATAGCCTCACCGCCGACCCAGTGGAAGAAGCGCGCGCAGGTAGGCAGTTGCTTGAGTCGCTCGGATTGCGTGAGCGAAAGAATGTTGATCTCATTGCATGCCCTAGTTGTGGGCGAGCAGAAATCGATGTCATCGATGTGGCCAATCGCGCTCAAGCAGCTTTTGCCGACAAAAAGATTCCGTTGCAGATTGCAGTGATGGGCTGCGTTGTCAATGGTCCGGGCGAAGCTCGTGAAGCAGACCTGGGAATTGCGGCTGGCAACAAGCGTGGCCACTTATTCGTCAAGGGGCGTAACGTTGCCGTGGTGCCAGAATCCGAGATGGTGGAAGCGCTCATTGATTGGGCCACGTACATTCATGAACACGGCGTTGAAGCTGCTGTAGCGCGAGTTGACACCGCACTTGCTGAACGCGAAGCCACAAAAGATCGCAACATGCTGCTCAAAGAACACGGTGATGACGTTAATCACGCCGACGAAAGGATTGTGGAGATTCGCAAAAAGGTTGCGGGCAACTAATAGCTAGCAACTAGCCAATAAGAGTTGTAGTTGTAGTTGTAGTAGTAGTTGTAGTAACTGGCACCACAACGTTCCATAGATTTTGCGCAAGCTCAACATAGAGAGTTGCGCGGGCTCGATATCCAACAGGTTGTAAGTGCAGTTTGTCAAAAGCAAACCATTTTGGGTTTGCCGAAATCATTGTGTGCCAATCAACAACCGAGACGTTGGTGTAGTCGAGAGCAACGCGATTGAGCACGGTATTAAACACAGCAGATGCACGAACGTAGTACTGGCTGTCAATGCGTAATACGTTGACCCAAACCACAGGGATATCACCGATCAGCGTGAGTAGCTCGCGAATTCGTGTTTCGTAGTATCGAACTTTGATGGAGCCTTGTAAGTCGTTACTTCCAAGTGCCACAATGACGGCCGAGGGTCGCACTTTTGCTTTGAGGTACTTGGCATAAGTTTTTACGCCGTTGTGCAATGTGTTGGCAGGACCGCTGATATTGCGCGAAAACGTTCCGTCTACGATCACTTTGTCGAAGGTTTTTAGGGCTTGTAATTTTGGCGTTACGTTTCCAAACTCTTTGTAGTTGGCACCCCAAGTAATGCTGTCGCCAAGTATGAGTAACGTGTGCGCGGGTGTGGCGGCGCGGGCATTACCTACGCAGATGCATGAAATCAGCGTGGCAACGACAATGGTGAGAGTTCTGCGCAACCGCAGGTTCAATGCGTTCCCCACGAGCGAAACACGGTTGCGGTGCCAGTGAGCTGGATCGACTCGTTGTTGCGCAACACACATGCCTGACCGCGATGTATTGAGGTGGCGTCACCCTCTGTGCAGACCAAGATTTCTGCCTGATGTGTTGCCTTAATCGTTGTTTCTCCAGCGACCTCGATGCGTTCAACCCCAAATTTGGATGTTGAAACTGGATAGGCAAAGCGACCTGGACTGACAACGGTTGCATCAACCACGGGTGAAGAGATCGCTTCAAGTTGGGCTACAGCCAAGAATTCGTCAACGCTGACATACTTTTTGGTGAAGGCTGCTCGCACCACGTTGTCCGAAGACGACATCACTTCAACTCCAGAGCCACTGAGGTACGCATGTGCATTGCCCGCACCAAGAAAGAGTGCTTGACCGGGGGAGAGTCGGACGTGGTGCATCAACAAAGCAACGAGCACACCACCGTTTCCTGGATACATGCTTGCTAAACGACCAGCCCATGCCGGTAATTGGGCGGGGAGTTGGTGCGGCCCAGTTGTTAATGCCCAGCGCACGCATTCGGCGAGTCCGTCATTCTCGAGGTGTTCGGCAAGTTGTGACCAGCCAAACCGTTTGCATAACTCGAGCGATTCTTCTACGGGCCGAAATCCACAAATTGCATCGAATGAGGTGAGAGCAATAAGAAGTTCGGGTTTCGCGGAGGCGTCACGGTAGATGCGTTGTGGAGCGTCGAGTGAGATACCGATCTCATTTTCTTGTTGAAATCCGCTTGCAGCTTGTTCGTCGGTGGGGTGAGTTTGCAAAGACAATGGCTTGCTAGCAGAAATGATTTTGACAAGGAAAGAGAGCTCGCCTGCCAATTGGATCAGTGGTTGACTTCCGGTTTCAGTTTTTGCAAGCGAAGGTCCACCCCTGTGTGTGCCAAACCACAATTCGGCCCACGGCCGCGCATCGGCTTCCGTAGCAAGAAACTCTGGAATGAACTGTTGATCGCCCCACTCGTAGTGCTGGACAACGCCTCGCAGTAAGTGCATCGCTAACTCGTCGCGCAGGCGCTTTTTACATGTGCTGCAGCATCTGCAATCGCGATTTCGCTCGCAACTCCCGTCAATCGGTCGCGTACTTCAACGACTCCATTGGCTGCGCCTCTACCCACGACAACGATGATTGGATTGCCAATCAATTCTGCATCTTTAAATTTGACGCCTGGTGAAACACCAATGCGATCATCAAGCAGCACACGAATGCCGGATGAATCAAGAGTATGGGCGAGGTCGTTTGCAGTTTTGGTGATGAGTTCGTCTTCTTTGCCCGCCATCACTATGTGCACGTTGAATGGGGCAATAGCGTGCGGCCAACGCAGGCCAATGTCATCACATGTTGCTTCGGCGATTGCGGCAACTGCGCGCGAAACACCAATGCCATACGAGCCCATCGTGACAGTTTGTGCTTTGCCATTTTTGTCAAGCACACTCAATCCCAGGACTTCTGCATATTTGCGACCCAATTGAAACACGTGACCAATTTCGATGCCTCGTTTGATGATCAGTGCGGAGGCGCACGATGGGCAAGTGTCGTCATCGCGTACTTCGGCAACATCAATTACTCCATCTGCGGTGAAGTCGCGTCCGTGTACGAGATGCGCAACGTGCTTGCCGGCAGCGTTTGCTCCGGTGATCCATTCGCTGCCGTCGGCAATGCGTGGGTCGAGCAAATAGCGCACGCCGGTTGAATGCGTAAGACCTAGGGCGTTTGGTCCGATGTAGCCCTTCACGAGTTTTGGATCTGCAGCAAAATGTGTGTCGTCAAATGGCACCACTTCGGCTGGTGAAACTTGTGCTTCAAGACGTTTCATGTCTACTTCGCGATCGCCGGGTACGCCGATGGCGAGAGCTTCAATGCGTCCATCAGGGTGGCGCAGATTGACTACTACGTTTTTGAGTGTGTCTGCTGCAGTCCACTGTCGATCTGATCGTTGCAAGTCCGCACGTGAATTAAACAAGTCAACGAGCGTTTGAATCGTGGGCGTTGCTGGTGTATCAAATATTTGTGCAGGAGGAGTATTTGTGGCATCAATTGGTGCTGGCGCACCCACTCTCACAGCCTCAGTGTTGGCCGAGTAATCACACTTCGTGCATTGCACGAAAGTGTCTTCACCGATTTCACACGGAAACAAAAACTCTTCAGACTTTGATCCACCCATGGCGCCCGACATTGCAGAAACGATTGCAAATGGCAAACCAAGTCGTTCGAAGATCCGCACGTAAGCATTGCGGTGAGCGTCGTAGCTCTGTTGCAATCCTTCATCGTCTATGTCGAAACTGTATGAATCCTTCATCGAGAATTCGCGTCCGCGCAACAGACCACCCCGTGGGCGTGCTTCGTCGCGAAACTTTGTCTGAATCTGATACAGCGAGAGTGGTAGGTCTTTGTAACTTGAGTACAAATCTTTTACGAGGAGCGTAAACATCTCTTCATGGGTGGGGCCAAGTAGGAAGTCGACCTTGCGTCGGTCTTGGAGCCGAAACAGGTTGTCGCCGTAGTCGGTCCATCTGCCAGTGGCCTCATATGGCTCGCGTGGCAACATGGCCGGAAAATTGACTTCTTGTGCGCCGATGTTGTCCATCTCTTGTCGAATGATCTCGGCGACATGTTGGTACACCCGCCAGCCGAGTGGGAGCCATGTGTAGCCACCGGGTGCTGCTCGGCGAATGTATCCAGCCCGCACAAGTAGTCGGTGGCTTGGAACCTCTGCGTCAACAGGGTTATCGCGCAATGTGCGTACAAACAGGGTGGACATTTTGTTGATCACGCGCGGTTACTTCGTTTCGTTCTGGTTTGGGTTTTTGGCTTACTGATAACTGAATTTACTCGGTACTTACAGTGCATTTATCGTCTAAATGCCTTTGACCTGTTGGGCGAGCCGTGACGAACCTTAGTTCGCGGGGATATAATGGTGGAGTCCTTTAAAGTTCGTCGAGCTGAAGGCGTGGGTCTCGACCCACGCCTTTTGTTTATTACAGGGACTTGTTTTTGAGGTGTCAAAGCCCCAAAACAAGCCAAAATTTTGCCAGAAGCAGCCAAGAGATAGTCCAGAAGGGAGAAAAAGAACATGTCAGTAGCACGTGGAAGCACCAAGTTGAACCCTGTCGTTGATCGTGTCTCTGCTCTTATCCTTCCGATCGTTACCGACCTCGGTCTCGAGTTGTACGACGTTGAGTATCAGGGCGGAATCTTGCGCGTAGTTGTCGACACCCCAACCGGTGGCCCATCTGGCGTCAACATGGAGTCGATCGCATTGATCACTCGCCTTATTTCCCGCGAGTTTGACCATAGCGACCCAGTGCCCGGTCACTACACACTCGAAGTGACGAGCCCAGGTCTCGAGCGCGCACTTCGCCTTCCACGACATTTCATTCGCGAAGTCGGAAAAGTTGTTGCTATTCGCTTGACTGCTGCCGTTAACGGTGTGCGTCGCGCGCAAGGTGTGTTGTTGTCGGCTGACGATAACAACATCGTCATTCGACTGAATGACAAATCATCAACCAAAACAACTGAAGTAACAGAGATGACGATCGGATACGACATGATCGATCGCGCTCGCACAGTGTTTGAATGGGGCCCAACTCCAAAGTCGGGTGCAACAAAAGTGAATACCAAG
>JBIIAC010000096.1:0-3386 GCA_044240045.1 Ilumatobacteraceae bacterium | reverse complement strand
CGTAAAGACCAGGCGTACAACGCTGGATCACCACGCTCGGTCGAGCGCCAACACGAAAAAGGCAAGTTGCTCGCTCGCGAACGCTTAGCGATTTTGCTCGATCCAGACAGTTTCCACGAACTAGATCTTCTGGCTCGCCACCGTGCTCACTCGGCAGGACTTGAAGAGCACCCATACACCGACGGTGTGATCACGGGTTGGGGCACCATCGACGGCCGCAAAGTATTTGTATTCAGCCAAGACTTCACCGTTTTTGGTGGTGCACTCGGCGAAGTGTTTGCCGAAAAGATTCACAAGCTGATGGACTTGGCACTCAAGGTTGGGGCACCATTGATTGGACTCAATGACGGAGCCGGCGCGCGTATTCAAGAAGGTGTTGTGTCGCTCGCGAGTTATGGCGGCATCTTTCACCGCAACGTTCAGGCGTCTGGCGTTATTCCACAAATCTCCGTAATTCTTGGACCATGTGCTGGTGGCGCTGTGTACTCACCTGCCATGACCGACTTTATTTTCATGGTGCGCGAGTCAAGCCACATGTTTATTACTGGCCCAGATGTTGTCAAGACCGTAACTGGTGAAGATGTCACACTCGAAGAGTTGGGTGGCGCAATGAGCCACGCATCCAAGAGTGGCGTAGCCACATTCGTGAGTGCCGATGAACAGTCGTGCTTGCAAGATGTGCGTTTCTTGCTGAGTTTCTTGCCTCAAAACAACATCACCGAGCCACCTGTTGGTGAGATCACCGACGACCCAGCACGTTTGTGTGAATCGTTGCGCACGATTCTTCCTCCGTCGGCCAACCAGCCATACGACATGAAAAAAGTCATCACTGAAGTGATGGACGATGGCGAATTCTTTGAATACTTCCCACATTGGGCAAAGAGTATCGTGTGCGGTTTTTCGCGACTCAATGGTCAGTCAGTTGGCATCGTTGGCAATCAGCCAATGATCTTGGCTGGTGTGCTCGACATCGAGTCAAGCGAAAAAGCTGCACGCTTCGTGCGTACCTGTGATGCATTCAATATTCCAATCATCACGTTTGTAGACGTACCTGGCTTTCTTCCAGGTGTCGACCAAGAATACGGCGGCATTATCCGTCACGGCGCCAAGTTGCTCTACGCATACTGCGAGTCGACAGTTCCACGGATTCAAGTCATCACGCGCAAGGCCTACGGCGGCGCTTACGTAGTGATGAACTCGAAGTCGATTGGCGCAGACTTGGCGTATGCATGGCCAACAGCAGAGTTGGCAGTGATGGGCCCACAAGGTGCAGTTGAGATCGTGTACCGCCGCGAATTGCAAAATGCAGCCGACCCAGTGGCGCGTCGTGCCGAGTTGGTCAATGAGTACACCGAAAAGTATTCAAACCCCTACGCAGCAGCTGAACGCGGTTATATCGATGATGTCATTGATCCAGCCGACACACGCATCAAGTTGATTGCAGGACTTTCGATGCTGCAATCGAAGCGCGAAGAACTGCCCCGCCGCAAACACGGCAACATGCCGCTCTAACAAGAAGCTTCTATGCAACACAGCATCTCGCCTCAGCCGTCTGAACAAGAAGCGATAGCTATTGCGACGGCCTTGGAAGCACTGTGGCCAAAAGTGCAACCTGCAGCCGAACGCGAAACACCCAATACTTCATGGCGTTTTAGTGGCCGTTGGTGGAGCGACTCAAGTGTGATCCGACGATCACGCCCTGGGTTCTAGTTTTTTGAACCCACCGCTTTCCGATATTCGAGTAGTCGATATCTCGACAGTGTTGGCTGGGCCAAACTGTGCGCGTTACCTAGCCGACTTTGGAGCAGACGTCATTAAGGTCGAGCGACCAGACACCGGTGACTCATTGCGCGGCATGGCATGGCGTGATCCCCGCGATGGCGAAGGATTGTGGTGGAAACTCGTCAACCGCAACAAGCGCAACATTGCACTTGACCTCAAAGACGAAAGTGACCGCGCAATCTTTTTACAGCTTGTTGATGAAGCACATGTGCTCGTTGAAAACTTTCGCCCAGGCACACTCGAGCGACTCAATCTTTCGCCTGACATGTTGCTGGTACGCAACTCAAAGCTTGTGATCGTTCGAGTCTCTGGCTTTGGGCAAGACGGTCCTTACGCATCACGCCCAGGTTTCGCATCAATTGCGGAGTCAATGGCGGGACTCGCCGCGGTCAGTGGTGATCCAGACGGCCCACCAATGTTGCCTGCCATTGCACTCACCGACGAAGCAACTGGCATCACGGCAGCCTTTGCAACCATGGTTGCGTTGCACTCAGGTGTTGGCCAAGTAGTTGATGTCAACTTGCTCACCACTGTGTTTCAGCTGATGGGCCCTGTCATTTCGTTGTACAAACTCAGTGGCGAATTACAGCCGCGACTTGGGTCTGGTCTGCCGTATTCGGTACCGCGTGGCGTCTATCAGTGCAGCGATGCAAAGTGGGTTGGGGTTTCTGCATCAAGCGACTCGGTTGCGGCTCGTGTGATGGAAGTTTTGGGTGTTGGTAGCGATGATCGGTTTTCAACATTTGCCGGACGTATGGCCAATCGTGAACTACTCGAACAATTGATGATCGATTGGTGTGCGGCACGCACGCGAGATGAAGTTGTTGCAACACTTGCTGCAGCAGAAGCCGCTGTTGGTCCAGTTTTTGACATGGCCGATATTGCAACTGACGAGCATTATGCGGCCAGACAAATGATTCCTGTTGTTGGGTCAACCCCAATGCAGGGACTCATTGCTCAACTTTCAAAAACGCCTGGTGTGCTTGGATGGGAAGGTCGGCCGCTCGACGCAGACCGAGAAGACATCCTTAAGCGTGGATGGAAGCAATAGGGCAAGAAACGCCCGTGCCACCAATGCCGCAATAGCCGTTTGGATTTTTCTCTAAATACCTTTGGTGATATTCCTCGGCCATAAAGAATTCAGTAGCTGCAATAATCTCTGTTGTAATTGCTGGATATCCGGCAGCACCTAATTGGTTTGCATATACGTCTTTGCTTGCAAGCGCCTCAGTGCGTTGAGTCTCAGTCGTGTACATGATGATGCTGCGGTACTGAGAACCCACATCGTTTCCCTGACGCATGCCCTGGGTTGGGTTGTGCGACTCCCAAAATGTTTTCAACAGCATCTGATATGTGATCTTGGCCGGATCAAAGGCCACCAACACCATTTCGGCATGACCGGTATCGAGATAACAAATGTCTTTGTACGTAGGATTTGCAGTCCGGCCACCGGCATATCCAACCGCAGTCGACGTCACGCCTTCTAATTGCCACAACAAACGCTCGGCGCCCCAGAAGCATCCCATTCCAAAAATCGCTGTCTCAATTCCAGTTGGTATTTGTGTTGTCATACTGTCAGGCTAGAGCACAATCATGAGCACCTT
>JBIIAC010000095.1:0-3423 GCA_044240045.1 Ilumatobacteraceae bacterium | reverse complement strand
AAGGAATCGAACCCTGAATAACAGAACCAGAATCTGCTGTGTTGCCAGTTACACCACTCCCCAGAGTGACGGGTCAAGGATATCGCCGTACCCAAAATCGCCACACACTATTTGGTGAGGCGCTCCAGATTTGCAAAACCAATCAGATGCGCAACGGCAACCCCGAGCGCTTCTCGCACATGTCGCGACACTGCGCTCGCCCCCCGCAATGGCGAAGTGCGGGTGGGAGAAACATACGCGACAAGCCCCAAGTCTTGGGCAATCAAACGAGATCTCAACGTGTGATATGGATCAGTCACGATGAGGATGCTGTGCAGCCCACGGTCTTGCATGATGTTGTGCACTCCGATGAGCGACTCCCGTGTTGTCGAGCCACTGTTTTCTTGCACGATTGACTCAGCTGGCACTGCAACATCTACCAAACCATTTATCGAACCTTTGATTAAGTAGTTGGCCGATGCCTCGGCTTCGGTAAATCTGTCACCCGGTTGGTTGCCTCCCGTTGTGATCACGAGTGGTGAAAGTCCCTCTTGCCACAGCTCCAATACACGGTCGAGGCGTGCTTGTAATTGTGGCGATGGTCTACCGTCGTATTGCGCAACTCCGAGCACGACAATGGCGTCAACTGCACGAGCTTGGTCACTTCGACCAACCCACCAAACTTGCGCCAAATTGACACATCCGTACAGCAGCGAGATTGAAAGGAGGAGGCCGACAACTCGCGCGAACCTGCCCACGGATGCCTAGCCCTTTGCGCGAGCGAGTGCCGACTTGATGCGACGTAAAGATTCGTCACGGCCAAGTAACTCGATCGGTTCAAATAACGGTGGTCCAACACTTCGACCGGTGATGGCAATGCGCAATGGCCCTTGCAACTTGCCAAGTTTTACGTCGTGCTTTGTCCCCACCGTTTCAACTGCGGTCTTCAGCGATTCTGCGTTCCATTCGCAAGTTACAAATGCAGTGGCAATCTCGTCCAGTGTTGGGGCTGCAAAGTCGGCACTAAAAGCTTTTGTAAAAGCGGCATCATCAATAGGTGGCTCTGCAAGAAACAAGAAGTCGACGAGTGCACACACCTCGGCCATTACAACAATGCGTGTTTGCACGAGCGCGGCCATTGCCCTAAACAATTCTGGTTTGTATCGCTCGGCAGGCCAGGGCGCAGCACTTGAAGTCAAGATCACTTCTGCAGCAGTAATGAAATCTTCGAGCGGCATCATGCGGATGTACTCACCATTAAACGACTGCAGCTTTTTGATATCGAAAAAGGCCGGCGAGTGGTTGACGCTTTCAAGTGCAAACTCTTCAACGATCTTTTCCCACGGCACTATCTCGGTGTCGCCATGAGGTGCCCATCCGAGAGTCATCAAATAGTTGACCATGGCTTGTGGCAAGATTCCCTCTTCGCGATATTGCTCAACAGCCACTTTGTCGCGACGTTTGGACAGCTTCTTGCGCTGCTCGTTCACCAACACAGGCACATGTGACCACACCGGTGGCGTTACGCCAAGTGCGTTCCACAGCATTTGCTGCTTGGGTGTGTTTGGCAAATGTTCCTCTGCTCGCAATACGTGCGAGATATTCATCGTGATGTCATCAACCACGTTGGCCAGCAAAAATACTGGCGTGCCGTTGCCTCGCAACAACACAAAATCTTCAATGGTTGAGTTCTCAAATTCCACTTCGCCACGCACTGTGTCGTGCACGACGGTTTTCCCAGCCGGCACCTTAAATCGCAACACATGACCTGAGCCCGGTGCGAGACCTCGGTCCCGCGAATAGCCGTCGTAGCCGTTGAGGCCCGCGGCTTTGGCACGCTCCTGAATCTGCTCCGAAGTCTGGTCGCAGTAATACGCGTTGCCCGAATCAAATAGCTTCTGAGCTGCAGCCACATGTTCGGCGGCATAGGTGGATTGAAAGTATGGACCTTCGAAATGCGGGTCATTGCTATCGATGCCAATCCAAGCAAGAGCATCGATAATTCCTTGTGTCCACTGCGGTTCGTTGCGCGATTCGTCGGTGTCTTCAATGCGCAATACAAATGTGCCGTTATTTTTGAGTGCAAGCAACCAGTTGTAGAGAGCCGTACGCGCACCGCCCACATGAAAATATCCAGTTGGCGAAGGAGCAAATCGATAACGAGGTGTGGCAGTTGACATCTCTATTCAGGTTATCTCGGCGTGCCGATCCGCGATGGCGTCCACTACCCTTCACACAATGCCCGACACAACTCGCACCAATCAAACCAATGTGTATGGTGAAGCACTCGACAGCTGCTGCACCTCTCCAATGACTGGATTCTTTCGTACAGGATGCTGTGAAACAAGTGGCGACGACACCGGAGTTCACACAGTGTGCGCCATCATGACAACCGAGTTCTTGACATTTTCAAAGTCAGCGGGCAACGACCTTTCAACGCCAATGCCTCAATATGGTTTTGCTGGGCTCAAAGATGGCGACCAATGGTGTCTGTGCGCGAGCAGATGGCAAGAAGCTTTTGAGGCTGGTCATGCACCGCGGGTCAATTTGCGCGCAACACATGTGCGCACGCTCGAGTTTGTTGACTTGGCTGACCTAGAAAAATTTGCAATCTAACTGACGCGATATTGCGCCAAGCAAAATTAAGCGCCAGTGAGCGCGCGCCACGACATTGGCATCGACTTTGTTAATTGATCGTTTGACATCTTGTATGTGGTTGCCGGAACCAAATCAACGAGCGCTCTGATCTCGGCATAATGATGAGCCGCATGTCCAAGGCCGCTAAATACTTCTCGGCGCTTTGCCAACAAGTCGGCTGGTGGAGAATCAAGCAACCATCCCCAGATCGTCAATGCAAATGTCAGGTCGTGCATCACTGGAGCACGACCAAACTGTGATGCCCTGCTCAGCGCGATTGCAATAGTTCCTTGAATTGCATCATCAATTGATTCACCTTCTTTGACACGCACGTTTTTGCGAATACGACGAGCAAGTGTCAATACATATCCCTGGTCTGGACCCTGATTACCAAGGCTCGCACCTCGCGGTTGTCGCCCATCCAACATTCCTGGTCGATCAACCGTCCAGCTACCAGGCACATGCTCTGGTGATGTGTAGATGCGTGGATTGTTAGTTGGAAGAACTGGAGTGTGTTTTGGAGCAGCCATACGGCTTTGAGCCTAGTTGTTGGTCGAGTGCAGCAAGCCGAATACGAGCGACTCTTCAAGCGCGCGCCATGAGGCTTCAATGATGTTGGCCGACACGCCAATAGTTGTCCATGTGCGATCGCCGTTTGTTGCGTCGATCAGCACTCGCGTCACTGCGCCAGTCGCTGAACCAGAATCAAGAATGCGCACCTTGTAGTCGGTCAAGTGCACTTTCGAGAGCTGCGGGTAATTCTTTGCAAGTGCAGCACGCAGCGCTGTGTCAATGGCATTAACCGGT
>JBIIAC010000026.1:0-12024 GCA_044240045.1 Ilumatobacteraceae bacterium | reverse complement strand
TACTTGCTACCAGTCTTGCTCTCGGATCCGCTGATTACTCGTGGCGCAATGAAGCACTTTGTCGAGACACCGACCCAGAATTGTTCTTCCCAATTGGCACAACTGGCCAAGCCCTCTTGCAGATCAGCGAAGCAAAGAATGTCTGTTGCGAATGCACCGTTAAGCGCGAGTGTCTTGAGTTTGCAATCGAGACCAATCAAGACTGTGGCATCTGGGGTGGTTTGTCAGAAGACGAGCGTCGCGATGTTCGACGTAAAATGGCTGCAGAGCGTCGCGCAGCCCGCGCAACCGCCTAACCCACTCAGGCAGTTTTAGATCTAGCTTCTTGTCGATACCGGCAAGCGCAGTTCAACCACAGTGCCCTGGCCATCTTTGGTCATTGCTACGCCACTCGAAACACCGTCGGCTTGAGTTGCTTGTCGCATCTCGATCGTCCCAGCAAGTTCTGTCGTAACGAGTGTGCGCACAATTGAAAGCCCCAGTCCGGTTGCCTTACCGAAGTCGAAATCTGGGCTCAGTGCGATGCCATTATTAACAACCTGAATGTGTAATTCGTCTTCGTCATGTGCAAGAACAACCATCACCGCGCCACCAGCACTGCCCTCCGGGAAACCGTGATCAACTGCGTTCTGTAATAACTCGAGGATCACAACAGACAAGGGTGTTGCAATAGTTGCCGGCAGTCGCCCGCCGTCGCCCTTGGCCTGAAACGTGACGGGCCGGTCAGCCGACTGTAAGCCCTCTTCGACAAGCCTCATGAGCGGCCGAACAATCTCGATAAACGATATGTCTTCGCCGGGCTCACGAGAAAGAGTCTCATGTACGAGGGCAATTGTGCGAATGCGTCGTACTGACTCGGCAACTGCTTCTTTGGCCTCTGGCGATGTGAGTCGACGGCCCTGCAATCGCAACAATGAAGAAATCGTCTGCAAGTTGTTTTTTACTCGGTGGTGAATCTCGCGAATCGTTGCGTCTTTAGTGAGCAATAATCGGTCACGACGACGCAATTCGGAAACGTCGCGCAACAGCAACACGCCACCGGTTACTTCTACATCACCATCACCATCACCATCAACATCAACACCGACTTGTCGTAATAGCGGAATGCTGCGCGTAAGCAGCGTCACCTCTGTTGTCTGCTCAATTTCTTCAATCACTGGCTCTTTGCGCTCGTATGCATTTCGCGCCGCAGTTTCTGCCACTCCAAGTTCGGCAAGTGTTTGCCCGATCGCGTTGGCGCTTACGCCAACACGATGCAAAGCAGACACCGCGTTTGGCGATGCATATCGCACTCGCGTCGCAGCATCCAACACAATCACACCGTCGCCAACCCGCGGCGCAACACTCGCGTCAGCCACTCTGCCTTCAAAAGGAAACAGACCTTGCGCCACCATTTCTGCAAACTTTGAAAATATGTCGGCGTATGTAGTTTCAAGTTGACCAGGTCGACGGGCATTGTCGACAACCCACTCACGCGACAACACTGCGATGATGCGTCCTTCGTATCGAACTGGAATTGCGATCATGTTGGCGGAGTCATTAATGACTTGCACAAAAATCTCACCCTGCACCGTTTCATTATTTTTGATGCACAGATCAAGCAGAATTCGCTCGGTGTCACTTGCCCACGTATTTACATAGTCAGAGTGATACAGAGTCTGACCAGTTGCCGCGCGCACCTGCGCGCTGATGAGCCAGCGATCTTTGTCAACCGGGATGTACAACAACATGTCGGCAAAACAAAAATCGGCCAGCATTCCCCATTCGGATACCAGTGCCGCAAGATGCTCGACAGCGCCCTGCTCGAGCTCTGTGTGCTCGTGGGCTAGTTCGCTCAGGGTTGGCATAGGACAGTCTTATTCTGTCTCACTTCGGTCTCTCGAAGTTGTCAGCTACCAAAACCCATTTTGCGCGCACCCTCAGGAGCACCAAATTCGACATAGGCGATCTTGCTGGCGGCGACCATGATTTCGCGTCCACGACTGTCGACAGCAGTCAACGTCTCGGTCTTGCCCGCGAGCGCAGCCTCGGATGCAGCCTTGAAATTGGACTGAGCTTTTTCGTCATCAATCTCAAGCGAAATTTCTCGTACAGATTGAATAATACCGATGCGGATTTCCATGAGATTCAGTCTAATTCACTTTCAGTGCAGCACTGAAAATCTTCTTCGGCTTCATGTCTTCTGCGATGTATTTGGCGATTGCAAAAAATGCCTTTCCGACTTCGCTGTCTGGAGCCACTGCCGCAATCGGATGTCCGTCATCGCCGCCTTCTCGAAGCGCATTCAACAGAGGAATCTGTGCAAGCAACGGAACGTTGAGTTCGTCGGCCAAGATTTGTCCGCCGCCCTTGCCAAAGAGTTCATAACGCTTGCCATCGTCACCAGTAAACCACGACATGTTTTCGATGATTCCGCGCACTGGCAAATTCACTTTGACCGCCATTGCCGCCGACAGGCGAGCAACTTTTTGTGCCGCTTCTTGTGGAGTTGTCACAACGAGCACTTCTGCTCGCGGCAAATACTGACTCAAGCTCAATGCAATGTCGCCCGTGCCCGGTGGCATGTCAATAAACAAGAAGTCTGGTTCGTCCCAATACACATCGGTCAAAAACTGCTCGAGTGCTTTGTGCAACATTGGTCCGCGCCACACAACTGCCTGACCCTCAGGAACAAAGTAACCAATAGAAATGCAACGCACACCCCACGCCTCTGGAGGAAGCAACATGTTGTCGATCACTACAGGATCACGATCGGTGCCGAGCATGCGAGGAATTGAGTATCCGTAAATGTCGGCGTCGACAATGCCGACTTTGTAGCCGAGTGCGGCCATCGCAACAGCAATGTTTGTTGTGACGCTGCTCTTTCCAACGCCTCCCTTGCCCGACGAAATCAGAATTGGTCGCGTCTTTGAGCCCGGCTGTGCAAACGAAATTGTGCGGCCCTCTGCGTGACCTTGAGCCGGAGCAGAACCCGCAGTTGCACCAGGGTTTCCATTGAGCATCTGACGCACTGCTGCTCGCTCATCATCATTCATCACACCGAAGTTGAGATTGACATCACGCACGCCATCAAGGGCCCGCAGCGCAGTGTTGACACGCGTCTGAATCTCATTACGCAATGGGCAGCCAGCAATGGTGAGTACCACGGTTAGCCCTACCGTGCCCTTTTTGTCGATCACGACATCGCGCACCATGCCCAGGTCGACGATGGACCGGTGAAGCTCTGGGTCCTGTACAGGGCGCAAAGCGTCAATCAGTTGGTCAATTGAGGGGAACTGCTCAGTGGAAGACATGGTTGGTATTGGACTCCAATTATTCGTGCAACATAATTTGCACTACGGCCATAGGTACAATACCTGTGTGCCAAGCAAATCGGCTAATCACACGTCGGGTTCATTCACCGCGACCGTGTCGGCGATCACATCTGCTTTTGGTGACCCCACTCGTCGTGCCGTCTACCTCTTTGCACGCGACTATGAGGCGGGCGTAACAGCAGCCCAAGTTGCAGCAAAGTTTGATGTGCACCCAAACGTCGCTCGACACCATCTCGACAAGCTTGCTGCGGGTGGATACCTCGAGGTTGCAGTTGACCGCATTGAAGGTGGAGGCGCTGGTCGCCCTTCGAAGCGCTACCGCATTGTTGGCGACGGCGCCGAGTTTACGTTTCCTGTGCGCAGTGAAGATTTGGTTCTTTCGCTCTTGGGTAAAGCACTTGCACTACTGCCCACCAAAGATGCAGAGATCATGGCCGAACAAGTTGGTCAGCAATACGGCGCCGCAATGGCAGCAGGTTTTAAAGGCGACGACATTTCTGCTGGACACCGCTCATTGCGCTCAGCATTGCAAGCCGTTGCTGATGCTCTCACAGCGCACGGTTTTGCCGCACACACCGATCAACGCAACAATCAGTTGCGCATTGTCAACAACCATTGCCCATTTGGTGACGTTGCGATTGAGCACCCAGTTATCTGCGCAGTCGACCGAGGAATGGTCAAGGGAATGCTCACCGCAATTTACGGCGACACATCGCCAGAGTTGTCCGCATCGCTCCCACAGGGCGACACATTTTGCGCCACAACTATCTAATTTTAGTCGCCCCAAAAACGTTGTTCTAAAAACGGGTCTCCATACATGTTGTATCCATTTTGCTCCCAAAACCCTGGTGCATCAGTTGCGCGCAATTCAAGACCACGCAACCATTTCGGTGATTTCCAAAAATACAAATGAGGCACGAGCAACCGAACCGGCCCGCCATGAATTGGTTCAATCTCTTCGCCTTCATACTCATAGACCACAAGTGATTCGTCTAGCAGTACATCCGCAAGTGGCAGGTTGGCTGTGTAGCCATGTTCTGCATGTCCCATGATGTACGAAGCACCTGTTTGCATCCCAGCGCGCTCGAACAAGTCGCGTACTCGCACACCCTTCCACGTGGTGTCAAACTTTGACCATTTGGTCACGCAGTGAATATCGGTCAACAATGTCACTGCAGGCATGATCTTCAGTTCATCCAAATTGATTGTGAATGGCTTGTCGACGAGACCAAATATTTTGAGATCCCATTGACCAGGTGCGTACGTAGGCACATCACCAACGTGCAAAACCGGAAATCGCTCAGTCAAATATTGACCTGGCGGCAATCGGGCATCATCAATACCCTTATTTGCAAGTTGTTCTCGGTTGCGATCAAAAAAGCCCATTGTTCATCTCTCCTGCATCAAGTCTGCCTCATTACATCGCTAGATTGACGGCGCATGCCACTCTTTTTAGTTCGACACGCCAAGGCCGGAAAACGCAGCAAATGGCTTGAAGACCCCGCCAATAACGATGACCGAAAGCGCCCGTTGGACAACAAAGGAATTGCACAAGCAGTTGCGCTTGCGGATCGGCTCACCGACTTTGCGCCAACGCTGTTGTTGTCGAGCCCATTCACGCGATGCGTGCAGACACTCGAACCGCTCGGAGCAACTCTTGCGATTTCGGTGACCTCCGATGAACGTCTTGCAGAAGATAATTCCTTTGAGCCGATTCTTGAACTTCTCGAGGACTGCCCCGACAACTCTGTACTCTGCAGTCACGGCGACATGATCCCTATGGTTGTTGAAGCACTCGAACGCCGAGGAATGGTGGTCACAGGAATGCGCGACTCTCGCAAGGCCTCAGTGTGGGTGCTTGAGCGACAGAACGGCGTCATCGCGCGTGGTCATGCGTGGCCACCACCAACTATTGATTAAGAGCGGTATCTACCTCTGCTCGAATTGAATCGACGAACCCCATTACCTCTGCCGGCGGATTCATCGCAGCACAAATATCGAGTTGCTCTTTAGCCCCCGCGGCATCACCCGCAAGGCGAAAACGCACTATGCCAAGAAAGCAGTGTGCGTCTGGATACTCCGGCTCAACGCTAATTGCCTGGTCGAGTCCCTGGGTGGCCGCAGCGAACGCAAGAATTCTCATGTCGTCTGGCGCATCGCGTGCCACAAGCGCGATCAGCCATGAGCGATATGTCAGAGCTTCAACGTGGTCTGGATTAAGCGCCAAAATTTTTGAATACAACTCAACCGCAGTTTGAGGCTCAGAAAAATTGAGTGCGCGTGCTTGAGACAGCATCGATGCAGTTGAGTCCTCGATCCCTCCACTTAATGTTTGTCCTGGCAATCGCTGACCAGATTGTCCGGCAACAAACCAACCGGCCCCACCTGCAAGGAGCACCACAACAGCAATTGATCCAACTTTGCGCTTTATTGATGTGCGAGGTCGAGCCTCGCGAGCATCTACGCCCGCATCCAACACCTTGATGATTTGAGCTGCGCGTTGCACATATCCATTTTTCAGTACTCGATAATCTTCTTCGTCAATGTCGCCTGCTGCATGTTCGCGCTCGAGGTCGCGCAAGGATTCCAGCAAGAATCTGCGCTCTTCTTCCAGGCTTACCTGTTCATCTGGATTAATCATGAGTCTGAATCCGTCACGCTTTTGCATCCATCGCTTTTATAGATGACATGGCTGCATCCACCAATGCTTCATCTTCTGCGCTCGCTGCACCATCATCGGCCGTACGCCATTTTCTAAACATCACGCCAAGAGCAGCAACACCGCAGATCAACGCGGCAATTGGCAACGCCCACACCAATGAATCAATGCCAGAAGAGCGAGGCAGGAGCAACACTTCGCTACCAAAACGTTGCTCAATATAAGCGATCGTTTCGTCGTCGGTACGTAACCCGCTACCAACCTGTCGTGCAACTTCTGCGCGAATCGCCTCTGCGGCCGATGCCCTCGACACATAGACACTTTCGCCCTGGCATGTCGGGCAAGCAAGTCGCGATGTGATTGCATCAATGCGATCCTGTTGTGAACGTGGGCCGGTGTCGCGCAAGCCACCAAAAATTAATAGCGCACTAGCAATTGCGGCCATAAAAATCCACGAAAACTTGTTATTGAATTTGTTTAATGTGCTCATGACCCAAATTGCACTTTCAGTATTGACATCTGCTCGTCAAGCAAGCCCTCTGAGAGTTGTCCAGCAATACGCAAGCGCACGTAACCATTTGGGTCAACGATCCACGTCTCTGGCACCTTGGCAACACCGAAGGCAACTGCAATGGCGCCGTCATTGTCGCGAATCTTTTGCCAGTCACCTTTGTTTTCTGCAAAAAATGCCAAGACTGCGCTGTCGTCATCGTCATTAATCACCGTATATAGCTCTGCTGGGTTGTCAGTCGATAATTGATTTTGTGCAAATGTCAACAACTCCGGATGTTCAATCCGACATGGAACACAAGTCGAGTTAAAAAAGTTGAACACGACCCACGATCCTTTGCGACGAGACAAATCAAATGGTTTGTCTTCAAGTGTTGTTGTCACTACCGCCGGCGCTGGTTGCCCAAGAAGCGGTGAGTCAGCGTTGTCGGACGGATTTGGTTTGGCACCGACCAACACCCACAGCAAACACACAAGCACGATGCCCACCACAGTTGCTGCGATTGGCGCAACTGGCTTCGTTCTTTTCTCACTCAACATCGTTGCTACCTATTAATGCAGACGTTGCATCGGTTGGCTTGCGACGACGGCCAGGAAACGCTGCCAACAACGTGCCAAAGGCCATCAAAAAACCACCAATCCACAGCCATACAAGAAGTGGCTTGATGAACACCTTGATGTGTGCCTCCCCCGAATCTTGCTTTACAGGTGGCTCAAGCGTGAGATAAATATCCCCAAGAATGCCAGTGCGCACTGATGGCGTTCCGATGTTCATACCAATCTTCGTGTACTTGGTGATGGCAGGAGCATACGCCTTGCCACCATCAATCGAGATCAATGCCTTCACACTGATCGCACGATCGGTTGTTTCCTCGACAATCTTGATCAATTCAAAACTGTGTCCAGAAAAGTATGCGGGTGTGCCGGTTTTTAAAAACAATTCTTGGCTATGCGTAAAACTGTTGGACGCCGCGAGCGCAACCGCAATCACGATGACTCCAATGTGCACAATCATCCCGCCGTTTGTGCGACCAACTAATCCGCGCAGGCCCTGCTTGCGTGTAGCCAACACCACCTGACGCAATGCCGAGCCACTGGCAAACCCGCCAAGTGCAAACGTGAGCAATGGCATAAACCCTGTTGCACCAACGACAACACTGACACCCAATGCCCCGATGCCACACCATGCTGGCCAGAACAACCGAGTGCTCAACAACTCGGCGGAAGCCTTGCGCCATGGCAACACTGGTGCAATGGCCATGATCGTGAGTATCGCCAGACCAATTGGCGCAACTAGCTTGTCGAAAAAGGGTTCACCAACAGTGATAGTGCGTGACTGCAGGGCCTCTACAACAAGTGGAAAAACAGTTCCTAAAAGCACGACAAATGCGAATAGGGCAAACAACACATTGTTGATCAAAAACGCACCCTCGCGCGAGACCACGGAGTCAATGCTGCCTGGCGCATGCAACCTGTCACCGCGCCAACCGATCAGGCCGATCGAAACAATCACGATGATGGCAAAGAATGCCAGCAACCATGGGCCAATGGCGCTTTCGCTGAATGCGTGCACGCTGTTGAGCACACCACTACGAGTAAGAAACGTGCCAAGAATTGTCAAGCTAAATGTGGAAACGAGTAACGAAAGATTCCATACTCGCAACATGCCGCGGCGTTCTTGTACCAATACCGAGTGAATGTACGCCGTCGCAGTGATCCACGGGAGTAACGATGCGTTTTCAACTGGGTCCCATGCCCACACACCGCTCCACCCCAATACTTCGTAACTCCACCAACTACCAAGAATGATTCCGAATGTGAGAAAACCCCACGCAAATAGCGTCCACCTGCGAGTGGCTAATAGCCAACCTTCACCAACCCTGCCCGTAACAAGTGCACCAATTGCAAACGCAAACGGCACTGTCACTCCTACATAACCCAAATACAACAGCGGTGGATGAAACATCACCAGAATGTGATTTTGCAACAGCGGGTTTGGCCCTGGTCCGTCAAATACCCCGGGTGCGCCTACAGCAAACGGATTTGCTGGACCGAACGACAGCAAAAAGAAAAACATTGAGACAATGAACATGACTCCCATTGCCCAGTTAGCCAATACGTCGTCCATCTTTTTGCGTAGCCAGAAACAAACCGCCAAGGTGTAGCCCGCCAAAATAAGGACCCACATTAGAAGCGATCCCTCAAGAGCGCTCCACACTGCTGCAAAGTTGTACAGCGCAGGCGTTGCAGTCGAACCAACTTTTTGTACATACGCCATCGAAAAATCACGCGTGATCATCGCGTACTCCATGGTCGCAAACGCACCTACAGCTGCAGCAAAAATCAATATTGCAAAACGTGGAATTAGTCGAGCAACAGATTGATCTCGTGAACGAGCACCACTGATCGAGGCAAGTGCACCAAACAGCGACCCAATGATGCCAACGAGCAAGAACGCTCGCCCAATGGAGCTGCTTACCCCGCCTGCGGCGAACATTCCTGTGCCTCTGCTTTTTCCAATCGGTCTTCGTTGTCGGCAGCGTATGTATTGGAGTGTTTCACTTCAATACGCGTTGCCTCAAAAACTTCGCCAACCAAACGGCCTTGTGCAACAACCGGTATGCACTCTTGAAAAATTCCGCCTGGATCGCCTTCATACACAACCTGAATGGTTTTCTCATTAAAGATCATCACAAAGTTTGTGGAGTTATTGATCGACTTCAACGATCCATTTTCAACAGTGCCCTGAACCCGAATGCGTCTTCCTGGCTCGCACCCATCACGGCTTCCAATTTCGTCAACGTTGCAGTAGTAATCAATTGCTGATGTTAAAAACTGGGTCACAATTGTTCCACCCGCGACCACAATCACGACGAGCAGCGCGACGTAACCCCATCTTGCATTGCGCTTACGTGGTGCGAGAGGCGCGTTATCGGATGACGTGCGCGGAGTTAAGTCCAAGGTTTGTCCTCGTCGGCAACTTTGCTCGCCAAATCGCGACCTTGCGCAACAGTTCTGACAACGAGCGTGACAATAACAACAAAGGTTGTGCCGTACACCGCTGCAATAAACCCGAGATGGTCCATTACTTCAACCTGCTGCTTTCGATCGCATTTTTGTCAGCGCTTTCGTTTGCGCGCTCCCGTAGTGCGGCATCAAGTTGTGTCATCTGCATCGCATCCCGCATTGCCAATACCCGCTGACGGTGTAACACCAGCCATGCAAATGTCATCGTAAAACCAATTACCCCCACAAGCAGTGTCGTCAGCATTGATCCATCCATCTTGATATCGCCATCACCGCTCAGAACACTTGCCTCTTGATGCAAAGAGCGCCACAGCAGCACGCTGAAATGAACAAGTGGAATTTCAAGCACAGCAAGCAGGGCAATCACAGCCGACCTTCGCGCACGTTGTTCGAGCGAACCACCAAGACCGCGCACTGCCAAATAACCGATGTACGTCACCAACAAAAATGCGGTCGTTGTCAGTCGTGGGTCCCATGCCCAGAAAGCACCCCAAGTAATGCGACCCCACAAGCTGCCACTCAACAAAGTCATGGCCATAAAGAGCACGCCGACTTCTGCAGATGCTCCTGCAACGCGGTCAAAACCCATCGAATGTTTGCGGCTGAGTAGCCAGCAAGCCGAGGCCACTGCAGTAACTATGAATGCAAGATACGCAACCCAGGCGGTAGGTACGTGCACGTACATAATTCGTACTGCATCACCCTGCTCAACATCTTTTGGAGTGACAAACAATCCGCCGAGCACGACCCAAGCCATTGATGTAATTGCCATGGCACCAACCAAACGTGTTGTTGGAGTAGCGACCTTTGCATTAAATGTTTGTGTGTTCATATATCGCTACTCCTCTATTCCTCTATCAGCGATCTGAATGACAAAATTCCACCGATCCCAAACACGGCAGCAAAGACAACGAGCACTCCAACCCATGGCCAGCCATCCGACACCGCTGCTCCTCCACTCGTAAACGCCGACTCGGTGGCGCGAGTTGCGCCAATAAGTACTGGTGCAACGACCGGAAGCATTAACAAGGGCAACAATGTTTCTCGCCCGCGTGATCCGGCTGTCAAACCTCCGTAAAGCGTACCCACGAAGCTCAATCCAGCCGTTGCGCTCAATACGCAAGTGACCAACAGCACTACGCCATTGGCATGTAACTGCACTCGATACAACACAATTGCGGCCAAAAACAACATGACCTCGAGAGTGACGAGTTGCACCATCACTGCAAGAGCTTTACCAACAAATATCCCGGCTGGATCAAGTCCTGCAACTCGTTGCGCTTCGAGCGCTCCATCTGCAGTATCGACCGCAAACGAACGCTGAATAATGATGATCAATGAAAACAGTGTGGCGAGCCACACCAGACCACCGGCAACTCTTGTCAATACATCATCATTGTCGAGCGCAAACGCAAACATCACCATCACGAGACCCGCAAATGGAAATACCTGGTTGATGACGACGCGACTACGTAACTCGATACGCAAATCTTTCGCCGCGACCGCCCGCGCAACACGACCGAGTGAAAGCTGTGTGCTCATGACATCACCCGTCCAGCAACAACTGACACACTTCGTGTTGCAAGTCCACGGGCGCGCTCAAGTTCGTGCGATGCAATCAATACTGTTGCACCTGCAACGCATGCCTCACGAATGATTGCATCAATTTCATCGCGCGCAGAGGCATCTAGCCCGGCATGTGGCTCGTCGAGTAGCCACAACTCTGCACGACGCACGACAAGGCATGCCAATGCGCAGCGACGCTTTTGGCCCGCCGACAATTGCGCAACTTTTTGCTGAGCTAATCGCCCGTCGATACCAAAACGCTGCAGCGTTGATGCAACTTCTATCTCTGATGCACCAACCATCTGTGCCCAGAACAACACATTTTCGCTAATTGTTAGATCTGCAAACAACCCGTTGGCATGTCCGAGCAAACCAACTCGCGGACGCACCGATTGGCGGTCGACACAAAGATCGACCCCCAACACACTTGCTTCGCCACGCACGACCGGCAACAACCCGGCACATGCGCGCAGCAGTGTTGTCTTGCCTGCACCGTTTGGTCCCTGCAACAACACAATCTCGCCCCGTTGCACCTCAATCGAAGCTTCGGCTAGCGCCGGAAATCCGTTGAACACAACTACAGCATCACGAAAGTCAACAACAACACTCATGAACCGGAAAACCTCGGCTTGCGCTTTTCAGTAAACGCACTGCGACCCTCTTTGGCATCGCTGGACAGCATTGCCTTTTCGCGTGTTGCTCGCACCAACTCATCGACCTCAGGAATTCCTGCTGTCGACTCAAGAGCAAGTTTGTGCCCCTCAATCGTGAGCGGTGCAAGTTGAGCAATATCGTCGGCCCAATCAAGAGCATCGCTCAATGAACCAAGGCGATGCACCGATCCAAAACCTGCCAGTTGCGCTCCTGTGTATGTAGTCGCCGTTAACAGCATTGCGCGAGCAACAGGCCATGACAATTCGTGCACAATCCGCTCGACAGTCCAGTGAT
>JBIIAC010000094.1:0-3487 GCA_044240045.1 Ilumatobacteraceae bacterium | reverse complement strand
TTGGTCGAGCAAAAACAGCAATGCTTCGCTTTCGATTCCTTTAATACACAGGTGAGCAACGCCAGGCACGCGGTGTTCGCGCGGAACGGTTTCGAGCACGTCTGGCAATGCGGCAACGATGTCGTCAACAAGTCGGTCGCGCAGCTTGGTGACTCGCTCATTTTCGTAGGCGCGTGTGATGTCGGTGAAATGCAATGCGGTTGCTGCACCGATGATGCCAGCAACGTTGTGTGTGCCACTGCGCCTGTCGCGCTCTTGGCCACCACCAAAGATCATTGGCTCAAGTTGTTTACCGGCTTTCAACACCAAGATGCCAACACCTTTTGGTCCACCAAATTTGTGTGCCGACAAAGAGAGTGCGTCAACGAGCGGAGTGATCTCACGCAAGTCAAGCCAGCATGCTGCTTGCACGGCGTCGGTGTGAAGCAAAGCGTTCGGTGCATGCTTGCGCACGATGCGAGCCACATCACGCATTGGTGTGATTGTGCCAACTTCGTTATTGACTGCCATTACCGACACCACAGTGATTGGCTTTTCTGGTGTTGCCTCTTGCAACACGCGTGCCAAATCATCAAGATCTACAGAACCAACATTGTTCACTTTCACGACGACGCCATCAACGTGCTCAACACAATGCAACACGGCGTGATGCTCGGTCGCAGTACACACTGCTACTCCACCCAATTTGCGCACGGTGCCCAACACTGCCGAGTTGTCGCCTTCAGTGCCGCCGCTTGTAAAAATCACTTCGCCGGCATTGCACCCCAGCGCTTCGGCCACCACATCGCGGGCTTCATCGAGTGCTTTGCGCGCAACCCGAGCAAACCGGTGCGAGCCAGACGGGTTGGCATACAGGTTGTCGAGAAAAGGTGTCATGGCCTCGATTGCCTCGTGGCGCATGGGCGTTGAAGCCGCGTGGTCGAGATACGTCACCATTTGCTCAAGGGTACTACTGGTTTAGAGATCGCAAGTGGTGGAATAGAGGTGTGGAGTATTCGCACAACCAGTACGGCGACGTGTTTGCCGACGTCTACGACGACTGGTATCACGACCTCGACAACATCACCGACGTAGTCGAGTTTGTATTGCAACTTGCCGAAAGCAGTTCAGTGCTCGAACTTGGTGTTGGCACAGGCCGACTCGCAATTCCTATTGCTCAAGTCGGCGCAGCACGCGGAGTACAAGTTGTCGGCATCGATGCATCACAAGCGATGCTCGACGAGTTGCGTGCAAAGCCAAACGGGGCATTGGTCGAAACACACCTGGGGCACATGGTGCGCGACATGCCAGTTGGGCCATTTGGTGTCGTGCTCATTGCCTACAACACACTCTTCAATTTGCTCACCGAACACGAACAACGCGAGTGCTTGCAACGATCCGCGCAATGTCTGACACCAGGAGGGCACATCATTGTCGACTGTTTCGTGCCCGATGAAACACTCCCCGATCAGTTGGATGACGCGACACATCGAAGTACCTCAACTGGCGAGATTCTGAGCAGATGGAATGTCGACCGCGATGCACAAGTCATCAGCGGCGTATTCACTCAAGTTTCCGGCGATGCACCCAGCATCTCTCGCCCATATTCCGTGCGTTACGCAACGGTTGCCCAAGTTGACTTTATGGCACATGAGGCTGGCCTAGTGGTTGAACAGCGCTGGTCGTCATACGCACACGATGTGTTTAACGACAGCAGTGTGCGACAAATCACCGTCTACGGCATCGCGCCATCGACAAGTTCCTAGTAACTTTTCGTTATGGGAAAAATTCGCGTCAGCATTGATCTACAAGCCACACCTAAGCGAGTGTGGGAAGTTGTCGAGCCAGTCGAGCGTCATATTGATTGGATGGCCGATGCCGTCGCCATTCGCTTCATCGGCGAGCAAACCCGCGACGTTGGCACTTCATTTTTCTGTGACACCAAAGTGGGGCCAATCAAACTCGTCGATCGCATGGAAATCACCGAATGGATTCCTGAGCGCGTCATGGGTGTTCGCCACGTAGGCATTGTGACCGGCACGGGCAAGTTCACACTTGATCCAATTGACAACGGCACTCGCACAAAATTTACATGGGCAGAAGAACTGATCTTCCCGTGGTGGCTCGGTGGAGCAATTGGGTCTTTTGTTGGTGGCAAGCTCGTAATGCGTGGCATCTGGAAGCGCAACCTCAAAAAACTGAAGCAACTCGTCGAAGTCGCCGCCTGAGCAAACGCTCTATTTAGAGGGCGCGAAGAAACGCCGTTGTAGCGGCGCCAAGAATAACCACAACGATCAGTGGCAGTTTGCGCCACGCCGCAATGATCGCCACTCCCAAACCAATGGCTCGCTCATCAAGTGCATACGACTGGCCATCAGTAAATGAAGAGTTGAACACGAGTGCCGCCAATAGTGCAGCCGGAATCAACATGAGACAGCGAGACAACACATCAGGAAGTTTGCGCGAACCGACAACAACAAAACCAAGCATCTTGAATGCGTATGCACCAATTGACAGCCAGATCACAAGTGCCCACGACATGTTCACTTCGTAGACTCAGCAGTCGCTGTAGTGCCAGGTGAATCTGTAGGTCGTAAGCCAACAAAGATCGCAAGTCCAGAAGCCAAAATTGGCAAACCAATTGGCACAAACGGCGCAAGCACCACACTGATCAGCGCGCCACCAGCGGCAGCAAAACGACCATTAACTGTTTTGAGGTGTGGAAACAACATCGCTACATATGCAGCAGTGAAACCAACATCGAGACCAAACGTATGCGGGTCAATCGCGCTCCCCAGCACTGCGCCAAGCAGCGTGCCCAAGTTCCACAATGAAAAAAGCGCAATCGCAGTTGTCCAAAATGCAATCTTTTGTAAACGCGGATTTGTTTGCGCCGTCATCATCGCAGTTGTCTCGTCGATGACAAAGTGCGCGGCGAGCAATCGTTTGCCAAGTGACTCATTGAAATATGGCGAGAGTGCAAGGCCATACACACCGTTGCGACCTGCCAGCAACAACGCGCCACCAAGTGCCCCGCCCACCGAACCACCAGTGCCAATCACCGTCATTGCCGACATTTGTGACGCACCAGTAAACGTAAAGAAGCTCAATGCGCATGCTTGCCACACATTTGCGCCAGCACCAACAGCAAGCACTCCAAATGCCAAAGCAAAAACGCCTACTGCCCCACTTAATGCCAACGCCGATGTAACGACAGGACGAACTTCTGGTTCAAGACGAAACTTCATTGACTGTTAGGCCTTAATGCCTTTCAGCATGTCGTCAGCGGCAGTCCATGGATCGAGTTGGTTTTCAAGCACTTTGGTTTGCAATGCATCCCACTCGTTGCCAGAGCATATTTCGCGTGCTCGGTGCTCAAGCCGGCGCTCCACAATCTCGCGCAATTCTTCGCGCAGGCGAAATGATCGGCGGCGCTGCAACAAGCCAGTTGTGGTGCTGTGCTCGCGATGTTGAGCGACCGTATTCCACAGTTCTTCTACGCCTTCGC
>JBIIAC010000025.1:0-12223 GCA_044240045.1 Ilumatobacteraceae bacterium | reverse complement strand
GCTTGATGTGTTGGACGAAATTTGGTCGCCAACTCGTGACGTAAAGTTTGCGACATTCGAGATGCCATGCAAGTTGCCGCCAAGAATTCTTGGAGTGAACAGCACAGCGCTTGCAAAAGTTGCAGGAAAACGGACTGATGGTGTCAATATTCGATCCAGTCATCCACAGCGTGCAGAAATCTTGAGAGTCGCACAAGACGCCGCAGCGGCATCCGGTAAGTCCGATTTCATCGTTTCAGTGTGGGATTGGTTTGACGAGGAATTACTTGATGCATCATCACGAGCCTGTCAGCAATTGGTGAGTGAGGGAGTGAACAGAATTATTCTGTTGATGCGCGGTGAGCCCGACGCAAAACGACTTGCTCTAAAGCGCTAGTTGCAAAACACTAGTTATAAAACAATGTTTACGAGTCGCTTTGGCACGACAATGATCTTGCTCGGTGCGGCACCAGCGAGTAACTGCACAACTTTTTCGTCTGCCATCGCTAGTGAACGCAATTCGTCATCCGAGACATCGGCCGTAACCGACAACTTGGAACGCATCTTGCCATTGATCTGAACCGGAATTTCGATTGTGTCCTGAACCAACATCTTTGGATCAGCCTTTGGGAACGGCATGTATGTCAGTGACTCTGTGCGACCAAGTCGCTGCCAGATCTCTTCAGCCATGTGGGGACACAGCGGTGAGAGCATCTGTGTCACTGTCTCCGCAACTTCTCGTGGTGTAGAGCCGGCCTCGTTGACATAGATAGTCAGTGAGTTGTTGAGTTCGATCAATTTAGAAATAGCGGTATTAAATCGGAGGTGCTCGAGATCATTTCCAACGCCGTGAATTGCTTTGTGGAGCTCACGTTGTAATGCAAGTGGTGCCGTGTCATCGCTGATGTGAAGTTCGCCCGTATCTTCGTCGACCATATTGCGCCACAATCGTTGCAAGAAACGTTGCATGCCCACTACATCGCGAGTGTTCCATGGACGGCTTGCCTCGAGTGGGCCGGTTGACATCTCGTAGAGACGGAAAGTGTCGGCGCCAAACTCGTCATACATCTCATCTGGCGTAACGATATTTTTGAGGCTCTTGCCCATCTTGCCGTATTCGCGCTTTACTTTTTCGCCGTTCCACTCGTATTGGATACTTTGATTGCCACTTCCACTTCCATTACTACTGATTTCGGTGACTTCAGTGGCAGGAACGGTCTGTCCGCGTTCATCGCGGTATGCGTATGCCTGAATGTAGCCCTGATTGAACAAGCGATGGAATGGCTCGAGGCTCGAAACATGGCCGAGGTCAAACAAAACTTTGTGCCAGAAGCGGCTGTAGAGCAAGTGCAACACTGCGTGCTCGACTCCACCTACATAGAGGTCTACACCGCCGGTGTGGCCGTCATGTTTTGGCCCCATCCAATACTTTTCAACGTCTTTGTCAATAAATGCTTCGGAGTTTGTTGGGTCAAGGTAACGCAACTCGTACCAACACGAGCCGGCCCATTGCGGCATGACGTTTACTTCGCGACGGTATTGGCGGGGTCCATCACCCAGGTCGAGGGTGACATTGACCCATTCGCTCACACGGGCGAGCGGAGGGATTGGGTCTGATGTTTGATCATTTGGATCCAGCGCCTGTGGTTTGAAGTCGGCGAGTTCGGGAAGCTTGATTGGCAATGCGCTGAAGGGAACCGCAATCGGCTGATCGTCTTCGTCGTACACAATTGGAAATGGCTCGCCCCAATAGCGCTGACGTGAAAATAGCCAATCGCGCAATCGGTAGGTGACGGCGCTCGCGCCACATGTATTTGCCTCAAGCCACGTATTGGCCAGCAACGTTGCTTCTTCGATCGTGCGCTTTCCGTTGAGATTCAAAGAATCATTTTTTGAGTTGATGTACGTTCCTTCACCAACAAAAGCCTGCGGCCACTTGCTGCAGTCGTCTGAAATTGTGATTTCGCGAGAGGTGAACCATTGATCATCTGGCATTTGCGTTGCGGTGATTGGCAATTCGTACTTACGGGCAAAATCAAAGTCGCGTTGGTCGCCAGAAGGTACAGCCATGATTGCGCCAGTTCCGTAGCCCATTAATACATAGTCTGCGATCCATACGGGTATCTGTGCGCCGTTGATTGGGTTGGTGGCAAAAGAGCCTGTGAACGCGCCTGTCTTGACCCGGGTTTCGTCACGGCGATCTTCGTCTTGCATTGCTGCAGTCGCTGCGCGATATGCATCGACAGATTTCTTTTGTTCAGAAGTTGTGAGCGCATCAACGAGCGGGTGCTCTGGCGACAACACTACAAAAGTTGCTCCGAACAATGTGTCGGGGCGTGTTGTAAAAATCTCGATTGATCCCGCATCGGCAGCAAAGTGCACGGAAGCTCCGACACTGCGTCCAATCCAATTGCGTTGCATCAACTTGATTGGTTCCGGCCAATCAAGGCGATCCAAATCTTCGAGCAAACGATCTGCGTACTTCGTGATACGCATCGTCCACTGGCGCATGTTGCGTTTAAAGACGGGGTAGTTCCCGATGTCGCTACGACCTTCTGCTGTGACTTCTTCATTAGCGAGGATTGTTCCAAGCCCTGGACACCAGTTGACAGGTGCGTCCGACAAATAGACAAGTCGATATTGACTAATCAGTTCTTGTTGAGCAACTTTGCTGAGTTCGGACCACGCAACAGAACCCGTTTGGCGTTTGCCACTAGCGAATTCTGCGATCAGTTCAGTGATTGGTCTTGCACGCTGTGCGGTCTCGTCGTACCACGAATTAAAAATCTGTAAAAAGATCCACTGTGTCCATTTGTAAAACTCTTCGTCGGTTGTTGACACGCTGCGTCGTGCATCATGGCCAAGGCCAAGGCGTCGCAGCTGGCGGCGCATGTTCGCAATGTTTGACTCAGTGTTTATGCGCGGATGAATTCCTGTAACGATTGCGTGTTGTTCGGCTGGCAATCCAAAACTGTCGTATCCGAGTGCGTGCAAGACATTGAATCCGTCCATGCGCTTGTAGCGGGCATAAACATCGGTGGCGATGTAGCCAAGTGGGTGACCAACGTGTAGACCAGCACCAGAGGGATACGGAAACATGTCGAGAACAAACAATTTGTCTCGGCCTGCAACTTTGTCGAGTTGGGCCAAGGGGCCTGCTGGGTTGGGGGCCTCAAAGGTGCCCTCGCGTTCCCAAATGTCTTGCCACTTGGTCTCCACCTGGGTCGCCAATGCTGCGGTGTATCGAAATGCAGGCGTTTTGGTGGCTGGGTCGTTGCCCATAATCGCGCCAGTGGCGGATTGAGGCTCGTTTTGGGATGGGGGTTTTGCAGACATCGCCTCCGTATCGTAGATGAGCGAAGCACGGTTTCAATGGAGAGGCAAAAGGCAGGATCACGATGACAAGACGAGAACGTGGTTCGGGCGGTCGCGGCGACGGTGGTAGTGACGGTCGATCTGGTGGCAAGTCTGGCGGTCAGTCACGCAGTAAATCGGCAGGAAAATCTGGTGGCAAGTCGAATAGCCGCAAGCACAGTTACCCACGTGCCGCACGTATCAGCGAAACGGTGCGCGAAGTAGTCGCCGAAGAACTTGTGCGCATCGACGACGATCGTCTTGCGTTTGTGACAGTTACCTCTATTGACGTCGACTCCGAGATGAATCGTGGAATCGTTTTTTACGACTCATTGCAGGGCGAAGAAGGCGACAAACAGATTCTGGAAGCGTTGAACGAGAATCGCAAACGACTGCAGTCGGCAATCGCAACGCAGATCCATGCGCGACGCACGCCGATTCTCGAGTTTCGACCAGACGATGGCATTCGTGCTGCTGCCCGCATTGACGAGGTCTTGCGTAACGACCCAATGCGAACGCGCAATCTCGACAGCGAGTAGTCATGGCACGTCGCCGTCCACCAACCGTGCACGGACTTGCAATCATCGACAAGCCTGCAGGAGTGACAAGCCACGACGTGGTGAATCAGATGCGCAAGTTGCTGGGTGAAAGGCGCATTGGTCACGCTGGCACGCTCGATCCAGATGCAACCGGCGTATTACTCGTTGGCGTTGGTTATGTGACGAGGTTGATGCAATTTTTGAGCGGTATGGATAAAACATACGAGGCCGAAGTTGTGTTTGGAATTGAAACCAACACGCTCGACTCGGCGGGAGAAGTAACTGCTCGACATGACATGGCCGGAATCACAATTGAGCAGGTTCGACAGGCAGCCACAAAGCTCACTGGCGAAATTTTGCAAATACCACCGATGGTTTCGGCGATCCGTATCGATGGTAAGCGCCTACACGAACTTGCGCGCGAGGGTGTTGTGGTGGAGCGCAAACCACGCCCGGTGACTGTGCATTCCTTTGATGTGCAGCCAACCGATGATGCACTTGTCGTGCGCATTGTCGTCAATGTTTCGTCCGGTACTTATGTGCGCACGCTTGCGGCCGATCTCGGAACTCTGCTGGGGGGTGGCGCACATTTGCGCAACCTCAAGCGCACTTCAATCGGTGATTTCACGATTGGCGAATCGCATTCGCCAGAATCTGCGGTGCTGTTGTCTCCAATCACCGCGCTGCGATCAATGACTCAAATAGTCGTGGATGCTTCCACCGCCGACATGGTGCGACATGGGCGAGTGTTGCCTGCATGGAAAGAAAGTGCACCATGGGCAATTGTCGATGAACAAGGCGTATTGCTTGGTGTGTATGACGTGTTCGAAAGTCATGGTCAGGTGGATGTCACGCGGGCCAAACCCACTGTGGTTTTAGCAGAAGCGATAGCGTGATTCTTCGTGCAAGTCATTCGTGAAATTCTCAAAAGCGCTGACTCAATGCGGTCGGTCGTAACGATTGGCGCGTATGACGGGGTGCACCGTGGTCATCAGGCCGTCATTGCACAAGTGAAGGCAACAGCGCAACAGTTGGGCTGCCGCAGCGTTGTGATTACGTTTGACCGTCATCCTGCCTCAGTAGTGCGTCCAGAGTCTGCACCCAAGTTGCTCACTGACATCGATCAGAAACTTGAACTGCTAGAACTCACTGAAGTTGATGCGACGATGATTGTCAGCTTTGATGCGTCGCAATCGGCTGAAGAGCCGGCATCATTTGTCAAGCGAGTTCTTGTCGACGCACTCAACACACAGGTAATTGTCGTGGGCGAAGATTTTCACTTTGGTGTAAAGCGAGCGGGCAACGTCGCCATGTTGCGTGAGCTTGGTGAGCAGTTTGATTTCGAAGTAGCTCCTGTGCAACTCATACAACGGCCAGATGGGGTTACCGAACCCGTGAGCTCAACTTCTATTCGGCGTGCGCTTGCCGGTGGGCAGGTGGAGGTTGCAACAAACCTGTTGGGCCGTGCTTACGAGGTGCGAGGTGTTGTCGTCAACGGCGACAAACGAGGTCGATCGATTGGCTTTCCGACGGCCAATGTTGAAGTGCCAAATGCAATGTGCCTTCCCGCCGACGGGGTGTATGCGGGGAGTTTTCGGTGCGACGATGGTTCGGTGCACGCGTGCGCGATCAACCTCGGTCGTCGACCAACTTTTTTTGAGTACGCGGATCATTCGCTACTCGAGGCTCACTTGCTCGACTTTGCCGGCGATTTGTATGGACAAAAGGTGAGTGTGACGTTTGAGCACTTCTTGCGCAGTGAGCGAAAGTTTGATGGATTAGACGCAATTAAGACGCAGTTGCAGCTTGACGTTGCTGCCGCGCGCCTCGCACTCCTGTAGTGCCGGGCACCATCCCAAAATGATCTAGATGGAGTTGTTTCCGAGATTTTGCCCATCTACGATAAAGTTGATCAGAATAGTCGGGATTAGGCTAACCTGACGGACTTGCAGGAAAAAGCCATTAAACACAAGGAAAACCAGTAAATATCAAGCGATTTCAACAATAAACGATTGAAGGGAATAACTATGTCAGACAGATCAGTCACTTATCGAAGAGGATTTAGGGCTCGTACGGCGATGGCAGTGTGCATCGTTGTGGGACTCTTGGCCCCAGCAGCCAATGTTTCGGCCAATGCCGTTTCGGCGCCAAAGTCAACGACGCCAACAATTGTTGAGACGTCATGGTTGGAGCAAAACCTCAATAATGCCAAAGTTCGGATTATCGAGGTCAGCACAGACCCAGGTCTTTATGAGAAGGGCCATATCGCCGGTGCAACCAAGTTTGTATGGCACACCGATTTCGTGGATCCGGTCAACCGAGACATCGTTGAAAAAGAGCGATTTCAGAAGCTCGCTCGTGCGGCTGGAATCAATAATGACACAACAGTCGTTTTGTATGGCGACAAAAACAACTGGTTCTCGGCATGGGGTGTATGGATTTTCAAGACGTACGGAATTAAAGACGTGCGCATTCTCAACGGTGGTCGCGATAAGTGGATCAAAGAAGGTCGAGCAATCACTCCGATTCCAGCACCAATTCAAAAGGGAAACTTCACAGCAACTGCTGCCGATCTGAAACTGCGAGCATTTTTGCCGGACGTAGTGAAAATCGCGAAGAAGACCGACAAGACAACCAAGTTGGTTGATATTCGTTCGGCCGATGAATTCAGTGGAAAGATTTTTGCACCAGCAGGCTTTCAAGAATTAGCAATCCGCGCTGGTCATATTCCTGGGGCAGCAAACGTTCCATGGTCGATTGCTGTCGGAAGTGACGGTGCATTTAAGTCACCAGCCGATTTGAAGAAGATTTATGCAGATGCAGGTATCGACGGCACTAAAAAAGTGATTGTCTATTGCCGCATTGGCGAGCGTGCAGCCCATACGTGGTTTGTGTTGAGCCAGATACTCGGTTACGACGTCAAGTTGTACGACGGTTCTTGGACTGAATACGGCAACTCAGTTGGCGTGCCAATCAGCAACCCGTCAGGCACTGTGTGGGGCAAGGGTTAATGTCAAGCAGTCAAGTAGTCGTTGGTGGCCCCGCTTCAAGCGGGGCCACCAACAATGTTTCCGGGTGGTCGCGATCTGACACCTTGCGCACTGTGTTGTCGGCGCTCATTGTTTTAAGTCTGATCATTGGCGCTTATGTGCTTCAAGCCAGATCAGATGGTGATGCAACACCTGCATTTTCGTTGCTGATTGGTACAAGCTTGGGAATTGTTTTTGAACGTGGAAGATTTTGTTTCTACTGCATTTTTAGGGAAGCGATTGAGGAGCGAGTCACCCGTCCACTTCTTTCAGTGATTGCCGCGCTCATTGTTGGGGCAATTGGACATGCAGTGTTATTTGGTTTGTTCTTGCCAAATCCCAAAGGCGAAGGTCTCCCGCCAAATGCTCACATCTCACCTGTGAGTCTTCCTCTGATTCTTGGTGCCTTTGCCTTCGGTATTGGAATGGTGCTCTCCGGTGCTTGCATTAGCGGGCATTTGTATCGCTTGGGTCAAGGTTATTTGCGCGCGATTCCCGCGCTGTTTGGATCTCTCATCGGTTTTGGTTTGGGATTTCTCACATGGAACACGTTGTATCTCAATCAAATCAGTTCGAGCCCGGTGTGGTGGCTGCCGCGTTGGCTGGGCTATGGCGGTTCGTTGGTCGTAACAATTGTTGTGCTTGGGTCACTCGCGATATATGTGTTTGTTAGAGATACGTCGACCACAGAGCAAACGCAACCAGCGAACGTCTCGTCTCTCTCGCAAGTGCGCGACATGGTGCTTGTTCGGCGTTGGTCTCCTGCGATCACGGGTTCAATCGTTGGACTCATCGGCGTGTTTGCTTATCTCCGCGTGTCTCCATTGGGTGTAACTGCACAACTCAGCACAGTTTCACGAACATTCCTTGACGGTCAGGGAAAACTTCCAGAGGTGTTGCATGGCATTGACTTGATGAAGGGCTGCGTTGGTGTTGTTACCAATGCCATTACTAACAATGGATGGCTCGTCATTGGATTGGTGGTCGCATCATTTGCTGCCGCGCTTGGAGGAAATAATTTCTCCGTAACAAAGCTTACTGTTGGAAACTCTCTCACCGCATTATTGGGTGGCGTGTTACTTGGCTGGGGGTCAATGACTGCGCTTGGTTGCACAGTTGGCGTCCTACTTTCGGGAGTGCAAGCATTCGCGCTCTCCGGAGCTGTTTTTGGGGTCGCCGTATTTGCGGGTGTCTTTGTTGGCCTAAAACTTAAACTTCATCGCATTCGTTAAATCGACAAGACAGCAGGTTCTCGGTCGGGGCGACCGTATATCGTGTTGCGTTGCAAAAGTGTCCGACCAATCGGTTCGGTGATTGCGCGAAACGCATCTTCTGTCATGCCCTGACCATGGCTCGCACCTGCAGCGCGTGAGATGTTTTCGTTCATCAATGTGCCACCCATGTCATTGCAGCCAGCTTGCAAGAGCTGTGCAGCTCCAATTGGACCGATCTTTGTCCACGACACCTGAATGTTGTCGATCAAGCCGTGGTAGGCGATGCGTGCAATCGAATGCATCAGCAGCGTTTCCCTAAATGTTGGTCCGCGGCGCGACTTGTGCTGCAAATAAATAGGGGATGCCATATGCACGAATGGCAGACCGACGAACTCGGTAAAGCCACCAGTTTGTGCTTGTAATGCGCGAGTGCGCACGATGTGCTTGGCCCAGCTCAACGGGTGTTCGACGGATCCAAACATGATGGTGATGTTGGAGCGCAGTCCAGCTTCGTGGGCTACTTGGTGACACTCAAGCCACTCTTCAGTATTGATTTTGTCTGGGCACAAGATTGCACGAATATCATCGTCCAAAATTTCGGCGGCAGTGCCTGGGAGTGATGCAAGACCGGCATCTTTGAGCCGCATGATGTAGTTGTACAAAGGCTCGTCGAGTCGTTTTGCACCTTCAGTGACTTCGAGTGCCGTGAAGCCGTGCACGTGCATGTTTGGCACTGCGTCTTTGACGGCGCGCGTGACATCGATGTAATAGTTGCCATCAAAGTCTGGATGAATTCCACCTTGCAGGGTGACTTCGGTTGCGCCTAAGTCCCATGCCTCGCGCGCGCGATTGGCGATGTCATCGAGTGTGAGCAAGTACGGGGTACCGCGCAGGTTGAGCGAGAGTGGACCTTTGGAGAATCCACAGAACTTGCACTTAAAGGTGCACACGTTTGTGTAGTTGATATTGCGGTTGTGCACCCATGTGATGGCGTCTCCAACAACTTGTTTGCGCAAGTCATCAGCCACTTTTGCGATTGCGCGCACTTCTTTGCCGCGTGCACTAAAGAGTGTGACGATTTCGGCTTCGTTGATGCGCTGTCCGAGTCGAACTCCGTGCAGAATTTCGGCAATTGGTCCGCGAAGTGTGTCGAGATCAATTTCGTCAAAAGGTGTGCCGTCGTGCTGTACGCCAATCAATGAAGGTGGCGGATTATTTGCGCCCGAGTACCACTGTGTTGAGCGATGGCCGATCAAAACAACTTCGGCGCCGTCTAGAACCACATCTGCTGCAGTTACTTTTTCCGGCCACACCTGACCTGGGTCGTCGCGACCCAAACCTTCAGCATCACTGCGATCCATGAGAGGGAAGTGCAAGGCTTCATCAACCCAAACTGTTGGGTTGATTGCAAACTCTGGGTAGATAGTGAGACGAGGCGCAAGTGCCTTGCCGCGAGCTTCGGTGACTACGCGCAGCTTGTCTAGTGCTGGCCACGGGCGTTCCGGGTTGACATGATCTGCTGTGATTGGCGAGACGCCACCCCAGTCATCAATTCCTGCATCGAGCAGAATGCCAAAGTCATCACTCAAATTTGGTGGAGCTTGCAAGTGAATGCTTGGCGGCAAGATGATTCGCGCAGCGGCGATTGACCACAGGTATTCGTCTTGTGGGCATGGCGCTTCGTGTTGCATTCCTGTACGTGGCTTTGGCAAGAAGTTTTGGACAATTACTTCTTGCACGTGACCGTGCCGTGCATGTGAAGCAGCGATTGCTTCGAGTGCGTTTATGCGATCTTGGCGAGTTTCGCCAATGCCGACGAGGATGCCTGTGGTAAATGGAATCTTGAGTTCGCCAGCCCACTCGAGTGTGTCAAGTCTGCGTTGTGGAACTTTGTCAGGTGCACCCCGGTGGCAATCGAGGTCGTCTCGCAAAGATTCGATCATCATGCCTTGCGACGGCGAAATACTGCGCAACATTGCCAACTCGTCTTTGTACAGCGCACCAGCGTTTGCGTGGGGCAATAAACCAGTTTCTTTGAGCACGAGTGCTGCCATGTCGTGCAAGTAGTGCACGGTTGAATCAAAGCCATTTGCCTTGAGCCATTCGGCGGCTACTTCATATCGAAGTTCTGGACGCTCGCCCAATGTGAAGAGTGCTTCGTGACATCCGGATTTGGCGCCTTGCTTGGCAATTGCCAAAACCTGATCTGCCGAAAGGTAGGGATTTTCGAGTCGTGCTGGTGGCTGAGCAAAAGTGCAGTAACCACACTTATCGCGGCACAGCATGGTGAGTGGAATGAACACTTTTGGGGAATATGTAACCCGGCTTCCAAACTGTTGGTCACGCACATTGCGTGCTTCAGCCAAAAGCTGATCAAGGGGTGTTTCAAGGATGCGCTGATATATCGACAACTAAACCCTCCGTGGGTCGTAATGAAGTTGGTTTGCCAGCGCTCGACCAAGTTGCTCCACCGTGTTAGAGGGGCGGAGTTTCCCGTAATTGTCGTGCGCCTTAGACCATAGCGGTTTAGGCCGTCAGAATCAATATTTTGGCAAGAACTAAATCTTGCCGAGGGCAGAAAATAGCGCCCGCACGTTGTGGCCACTAATGGATACGCGGTGACCAGTGCGACTAATAAAGCCCAACTGCACGCCGGTTGCTGGGTCAACGACCGTAAAGAGTTGCTCGTGGCCTGCTGCATCGACGACTACATCGGTCAGTAGAGGAATGCCTGCAGCTGCGAGTGCTTGCTGCACAAAACCAGCATTGAGTACCTCGATGGCGATGTGTTGTACGCCAGAACCATGAGCGTCCAAGTGTGCGTGTACTGCAGGATCATTTCCGGGGCCGACAAGAACAACCGTGACACCACCGGCATCGGCTGTCACGATGTCGGCGTCTTCAGTTGGGGTTATGGCAAAGCCAAGCGTTTTTAAAAACAATGAAGCAGAAGCGAGGTCGACGACCGCAACAACAACATGATCTATGCGAACGGCAACTGTGTCGAGCGCGCTGAGCAATGTGTCTGCGATTTTGATTGGCTCAACACTTCCGCGATCGTGCGCGACTTCGATGCGATGTGTTTCGGAAAGCACGATGCGGAACAATTGCTCGGCAAAGTCGGCATCAACTCCGCTATTGATTGCCCATTGGCGTCGTGTTGTGAGTACTTCACGCACTCGTTGTGGCTGAATTACCGCGGTGGATGTTCCGGCCTTCACTTCTGCGACTTCTTTGCACACTTCCATACGTTGTGCGAGCAAGGCGACTATTGCAGCGTCAATCTGGTCGATCTTCTCGCGGAGTTGTGGAAGATCGCGCGCCATTTATTTTCCTACCAATGAGCGCCACCAAGAGCGCTTGGTCTGATGCGGCTCAACGAGTTTTGCAACATGCTTTGCAAGCACATCCATCTCGATGTTGACTGCGTCGCCAGATTTGCGCACACCCAATGTGGTGACTGCGCATGTGTGAGGAATCACTGCAACACGAAACGTGTCAGCGGTGAGATCAAACGCCGTGAGCGAGATGCCGTCGACAGTGACCGAACCTTTTTCGACAATCAAGTGCATCAAGTCGCGCGGAATGCGAATCACCAAATCTGGTGCGGCGGATACAACGTGGCCAACTGTATCGACATGACCGAGCACCATGTGCCCACCCAATCGATCACCAAGTGCCATCGGCCTCTCGAGGTTGACAACATCGCCTTCGTGCAGTGCGCCAAGATTGGTACGCAAGTAAGTCTCTTCGCTCACATCGGCATCCCACCAACTCGATCCATCGGTGGCCACAACGGTGAGGCAACAGCCATTGACCGCAATCGACGCTCCAAGACCTGAACCCACGAGGGCGAGGGAGGCATTGACCCGCAGGCGACTGCCATCCCGTTGGGCAATGGTGCCTAGTTCTTCAACGATCCCTGTGAACACAGCAATTCACACTACTTATATGGAGCTAGTTCGTGACACCAGTTTTTCAGGGGGACCCCGTATTACTTGGGTTTCTCCACCGATAGGCTGATCATGTCCATCGGGGCTATCTGCTCTGGTGTGATGCTGTTGGTCATCCGACTGATAGCGACCTCAACTTCTCGCAATTCGGCGAG
>JBIIAC010000024.1:0-12249 GCA_044240045.1 Ilumatobacteraceae bacterium | reverse complement strand
AAATCATGGCAGCAAAGCGCAAAAAGGCAGCAAAAAAAGTAGCTAAGAAGGCACCAGCAAAGCGCAAGAAGGCAAAAAAGGCCGCTAAGAAGGCCCCAGCCAAGCGCAAGAAGGCTGCAAAAAAGGCCGCTAAGAAGAAATAAGGCCTTAGCCAATAAACAAATCGGTTCGGAGAACTGTGAGACCGGAGGGCTTAGGCCCTCCGGTCTTTTTTTATTTCAAAAAAGAGTGATGTTGTGTTGCTCGAGCCACTGTGTTGGCAGAGCATTCAAATCATCGGGCGTATCGATGTCGAGTGCAAGCTCGTCATCAGAGACCATTTCTATTGGTAGTCCAAGTCTGGTTGCTTCGGCAATGTGCGCTTCAAAACTCTTTGCGCCGTAGTGGCACATGAATCCTGCGCCTGGGGGAATGATGAGCACGTTGGTTCCATCGCGATGTCGATCGGGGACAATCGTGACCGTGTTGATCGCAACCGTTGAGTCGAGTAAATCACGAAGTCTGTGGGGTAAGGGCAAGTCGCCATGAACAATCATCACCCGGTCAAAACTCTGTGCCGCGGCAATTCCTGCCTGTACGGCTGAATTGAGACCTGGTTGCAACTGATGCACCACGGTGGCGCCGTGCGAGGTTGCCCACTGTGCAACTTCTGGATTGTCACAAACAACAAAGAGCGCTGCGGGTCGCGTTGACTCGATCACGCCAAGAGCGGTGGTGCGGGCCAGATGTTTGCGTTGATCTGCGTTTAAGACGCTTGAGAGTCGATCTTTGGCCTGCTCAAAAGCCTTGATGGGGATAACGACAGCAATGGCAGATGTGGATCGTGCGAACGATTTGGACGAATCGACCATTTTCGTAGCCTATTGGTGCTTGTGTCGATGCGGCTGTGCTCGCCTAACCTTGGCGACTGTGACGACTCGAGTGTGTGTGGTGGGGGCAGGATCCTGGGGCACCACAATCGCCACTCTGGTTGCACGAAACACGACGACTTCACTGTGGACGAGGCGCCTAGATTTAGCAGAAGAGATCAATACGCACCATCTCAACAGCGCATACCTAGGTGACTACGTGTTGCCTGTGGGGCTTGAGGCTTCGGTCGATCTTGAACAGTTGGTGAAGCACGCAGATGTGATTGCGATGGCAGTGCCTTCGCAGGGTTTTCGACATATTGCACAGCAAGTGGCGAAGTATGTAGCCGCTGGTGTGCCGATTATGAGCTTGTCCAAGGGTCTGGAGAGCGAGTCATTGTTGCGGATGAGTGAAGTTCTTGCAGCAGAGATGCCAAATAATCCTCGCGCGGTGCTGAGTGGCCCAAACCTTGCTCACGAAATATTGCAAGGTCAACCAGCGGCCAGCGTTATCGCATGCGACGATGAGTCGGTTGCATTGAAATTGCAGGAATTATTTTCACGCCCAACATTTAGGTTGTATACCAATCGTGATGTGATTGGATGCGAAGTTGGAGGAGTAGTAAAAAACGTAATTGCGATTGCGGCAGGAATTTCGCAGGGCTTTGGCTTTGGCGACAATGCAAAAGCAACGCTGGTTACTCGTGGTTTGGCAGAAATGTCGCGCCTTGGCATCGCACTTGGCGCGCAGCCACTTACCTTTTCTGGACTCGCAGGTTTGGGCGACATCATGGCTACGTGTACTTCGATGCAGAGCCGCAACACCCAGGTGGGTGTGCGGTTGGGCAAAGGCGAATCGATCGCAACGATCGTTGGCTCGATGAAGATGGTTGCCGAGGGAGTAAAAAGCTCGTCGGCTGTTGTCAAGCTTGCACAACGTCACGGCGTAGAAATTCCGATTGCTGAGCAAGTTGCACTTGTTTGTGAGGGTGCAAAAAGTGCAGAAGAATCGTTGCGGGATTTAATGTCGAGATCAAGTAGGTCTGAATAATGTCGAATACACAAGGTGTGATCTCTTCGATTTCGCTCAGTGCGCGTGTGCGTCCAGCGGCCCATGTGCTGGGTATCAGGGGCGGTGGATGGAACGCAATTGTTAATGAGAGAGGTTCTGTTCGACTCAATGACAGATCGCCAGTGCTTGATTGGCACATTGCTGCCGACGACCGCTGGCACGATCCATCGACTGAGCCGAGCGTGCGACAAACACGACGTGCAGGCGTGCCGGTTATTGAAACTCGACTTCGAATACCTGGCGGCGATGCAATTCAGCGTGTGTACGCAGTTGCAGACGCAGGCGGACTCGTAGTAATCGAGATCACGAACGAGTCAACATTGCCTATTGCGGTTGCGTTTACGCGATCAGATGTGATTTCGTCTCGAACTCCGAGCCCTCGTGGCGCACAAGGCATTGAGTTACCAACTGGCAGCGTGGTGTTTCCCGTCGCGCACGGCAGCACACTGCGAGTTGCATTACGTGCACTATTGGATGTTGCGAACTCAGCTGTAAACCCTGCTGTGAATATTGACGTAGAACGCTTGCCATCATTCGAACAGCTGCAAAAGGGATGGCTTAAGGCAGTAGAGCAAGCTGGATACGTGATCGTACCTGAGGGCGCAGTAGCACCGCTTGTTGCGCGATTGCGAAGCGATGCGTTGGTGCTCAGTGGCCACGACATTGAAGACTGGGCTATCGGTGCCGGTGGAGATTGCGCCAATGATCCGGTTGCGTACATTTTGACGCTTCAGGAATTGTTGAGAATGGGCGAGAAACTCAACAGTGATTCAACTCAAATCCGTATTGATCATGCTGCGCGACTTGCGCAATGTGTGGAAAATCTGCTGAAAGATAATAAAAAATCGTCAATACTGCCGTGGGATGTGGAGCGTGCATTATTCGCAGCCCAATTTGTATTTACGCGGATGGGTGAGAGTCGCGCAGCGGATGATGTGGCTGCAGCACAGTTGCGTTTGAGTAGTGCCGCCGAACCGCCAAACGTGATGCCAACCGATATTCGCGCAATTGCATGGGTTGAAGAAAAAATGGTTGCGATGCAGCGCGATGGATCTGTGCAGATTTTTGGTCGAGGTATTCCTCGACTGTGGCTAGGAGCAAATTTGGAGTGTCATAGAGTGGCTGCTGGCCCGCTGCACACGGTGAGTTTTGGCATTCGTTGGCATGGCGAAAAACCCGCACTGCTGTGGGAAGTCTCTGGACCCGCTGGAATAAAACTTGACGCAGGCCTTTGCGATCCAACCTGGCACTCTGTTGAATCGACAGGAGAGACACTGCTTCTAGGCTTTGCGGTATGAGCAATACGGGCAATTCGCCGAGCATCTCACCGCTACGCCTTACTGAATGGACGTCGTGCGGTGGATGCGCAGCCAAATGGGGTGCAACATTGCTCGCCGACTTGGTGAGCGATTTCCCTGCATCGCTTGATCCTGCGTTATTGGTCGGTCTTGCTCCTTTCGACGATGCAGCCGTGTACCAAGTTTCCGATGATGTGGCCTTGGTGAGCACAACCGATTTTTTCCCCCCGCTTGTTGATGACCCAAGTGATTTTGGTGCGATAGCTGCGGCCAATGCATGCAGCGATGTGTTTGCGATGGGTGGCCGCGTAGTGATGGCCGTCAACATTGCTGCGTTCCCTGAGCACTTTCCTCCAACTGCTATCGCTCAAATATTTGCAGCAGCCGCGCAAGTCGTTGCAGAGGCAGGCGGAAGTATTGCGGGTGGCCATACCATCCGTAATCCAGAACCAATTTTTGGTCTTGCTGTGCAAGGTGTTGTCAACCCGCAACGAATTTTCCGCAAGAGTGGCGCACGAGTCGGTGACATCGCGCTGATGTCAAAGCCGCTCGGCACAGGGCTGTCGCTTGCCGGTGGAACAGATGCTGATAAAGATGCAGCTATTGCGGGAATGCGCACGTTGAATCGTGCCGCATCAGAGCAACTGCAAAGTTTTGGCGCTGGTGTGCACGCGGTAACAGACGTGACGGGCTACGGGCTGGCTGGCCACGGCTGGGAGATGGCAGAGCGAAGTGCGGTTGCATTGGTGATTGAAGCCAGCACATTGCACGCGTATCCGGGTGCAAGAGAGGCTGCGCAACGTGGTGTGCGTACGGGTGGAGACCCGCGTAATCGAGACTATGTAGAAGGCCACTTTGTGGATGCTGCACACAACGATGCGGCTGCTGCATTGTGTTTTGATCCCCAGACTTCGGGAGGTTTACTCGCTGCAGTTGACGCTTCAACCGCAATAGCGTTGTTGCAGAGCGGTGCTTGGTGGCGGGCAGGCAGTTTCGTTGATGGTGCAGTGCAGATTTCATTGCAGTGAAAGAAATACCAACGACCAAATTAGAGCGAGTGTTGTTGCGCAAGGGCGCGTCGATTGTGATCGGTATTGACGAAGTGGGTAAAGGCGCGTGGGCCGGACCACTGATGATTGGGGCAGCGGTGTTGTCGCGCGATGTGATTGCGAGCGACGATGCGGCGGCACTTATGGGCGGGGCACGCGACTCAAAACAATTGTCTGAAATCAGGCGAGAAGAAATGTTTGATCATGTGGCGGCAACATGTGCCGCATGGTCGATTGGGTATGTAACTCACGCCGAGTGCGATGCATTGGGTATGAATGCCGCCCAACGATTGGCCACCAAGCGGGCGATTGAAATTTTGGCGAAACAGATTGACGTGAGTAAAGCGACCGCAGTGATAGATGGTCGATGGGACTTTGTATCACCTCATATTTCTCAGGTAGTGACACAAGTAAAAGCTGACGCATCAGTGTTGTCGGTCTCAGCTGCTTCGGTGCTGGCAAAAGTTTCGCGAGACAGAATGATGCGCGAGTACGCAAACGACTATTCGTTGTGGAGCTTTGAAACTAATAAGGGCTACCCGTGTCCAAAACATCGCACTGCGCTGCAGGGGTATGGGCCTTCGGCACTGCATCGCACGAGTTGGGCCTTCATGGAGAACTTTGTGCCATGGCTGAGTCGGAACTCATCGAACCAATTAGATCATTCGCAACACGAGCCGCAATCCCAACTGGAATTCCGATCCGCGTAAGTCGAGATTCCAACAAATCGGAATCGTCACCAGTGGTGATCAGCGCGCTTGCGACAAGTTTTGCTCGCTCTACAAGTTGTTGATGGTCGGTGGATTCAACTGGCCAGGCTGCGAGTGATTGCTTGAGCGAAGTAGGAAACCGTTGTATTTGACGACGCGAGACCGGTGGAAGTTTGATTCGCACAGCCAAGCCGCCGTGCACGCTTTGTGCTGCACCAAACCACTGACAGCGGCGCAATGCACGGCTAAATGGACAGTTTGCACCTTGAGTGAATGACAGACCAACGGCGAGAGCGATCTCCTGAGTGTCCATCTCGTAACCGCCAGGAAATTCGTCAAAGCCCATCACGATGCGTCGCATGATCCACAGGGCACTTGGCCCCATGATGGGGAGCCAAAACATCTCGGCGTACCGGGAGAACACATCGAACCCGACTTCATCGACAATCGGGTCTAGCCAGGGCACTACGACAAGTGTTGAATCAATGTGAAGTTCGTTCATGCCCACGTGTGTGCGCGGGTTTGGCAAGATGGAAGAGTGATGAACGAAGAATTAGAAGAAAAAATAGGCAAGGCGCAGACGATTCTGCAGGCGTCCAGGCGCATCACGGTATTAACCGGTGCGGGTATCTCGACAGATTCTGGTATTCCAGACTTTCGAGGTCCCAACGGATTATGGACAAAGGATCCGGATGCGGAACGTGCAGCAACTCTGACTCATTATTTGGAAGATGATGAACTTCGCCAAAAGTCTTGGCGGAACAGAGTGCGTTGGATTGATAGCGATCCTCAACCCAACGCAGGACATTTTGCTCTGCTTGAACTTGAGCGACGAGATGCACTGATTGCGATTGTTACGCAAAACGTTGATGAGTTGCATCAGCGTGCAGGACATGATCCGACGAATGTTCTAGAAGTGCACGGCACTATTCATCGCACGTGCTGTTGGAAGTGCAAAGACCGCAGACCGATGGTAGATGCGTTAGCGCGGGTGATCGCGGGTGACGCGGATCCGAGATGTGAGTTATGTAGTGGAATCTTAAAAAGCGACACGATTTTGTTTGGTCAGCCGCTCGAACCAGATGTGATTGGTAGAGCATTGACAGCGAGTGAAGAGTGCGATGTGCTTCTGGCTGTAGGAACTTCATTGTCGGTGTATCCAGCCGCAAATGCGGTGCCGAGAGCAAAGGCCGCAGGAGCGGCTTTGATTATCGTCAATGGTCAGCCAACCGAGATGGATGATCGGGCCGATGTTGTAATCAATGCTGGAATCTCCGAAGTACTGCCCCAGTTGTGCAAATCGATCTGAGTATCAAAACCCGACCAGAACGGTAGGGTATTAGTCGGAGGATTTGTCACTTATATGGCTGGCTTTAGAGACCTACTTGCACAAGCAAAATCACAAATTGTTGAGGTAGACACCGCTGATGCTGCTGCTCGCTTGGCGACCGGCACGACGCTTGTATTGGATGTGCGCGAACCTGACGAATTTGAACAAGGTACTTTGCCGCTGTCGATCCACATTCCTCGCGGTCACCTCGAAGCACAAATCGAGAGCAAGATCACCGATAAGGATGCGCCGATCGTTGTGTATTGCGCAGGCGGAGTTCGAAGTGCGTTTGCTGCCAAGACGTTGCAAGAGCTTGGCTACACCAACGTTGTGTCGATGGCTGGTGGTTTTGGAAAGTGGAAAGACGAAGGTCGTGAGTGGAGTACTCCCGCATCGTTGACCGCGGAGCAGCGCAATCGTTATCAACGACATATTCTGTTGCCTGAAGTAGGTGTTGAAGGACAAGCAAAACTGCTTGCAAGCAAAGTGTTGTTGTTGGGTGCTGGTGGACTTGGAAGTCCAGCTGCTTTGTATTTGGCTGCTGCCGGCGTGGGCACAATTGGCATTGTTGACATGGACGAAGTGGATGCCAGCAACCTGCAGCGTCAGATCTTGCACAACATCGATCGCATTGGTGATCGAAAAGTCGACTCTGCAAAAAAGACTCTGACGATGTTGAACCCAGATGTTGACGTCGTCACATACGACACTCGCTTGGATGCAGGCAACATCATGGACATCATCGCGGGATACGACGCGATTGTGGACGGTGCAGATAACTTCCCGAGTCGTTATGTGCTCAACGATGCAAGCGTCAAGCTTGGTATTCCAGTTGTGCACGGATCAATCTTCAGGTTTGAAGGAATGGTCACCGTGTTCGATCCGAAGAATGGGCCGACATATCGCGACATGGTTCCAGAGCCACCACCAGCCGAACTTGCACCTAGTTGCGCGGAAGCAGGTGTGCTTGGGGTATTGCCAGGAATTGTTGGCTCAATTCAAGCTCTTGAGACAATCAAGTTGCTACTTGGACTAGGCGAGTCGTTGATTGGCCGCATCCTTGCGATCGATACGACAGAAATGGAATTCCGCACGTTCAAATTGCGTGTGGATCCAAGTAATCAAGTGACATATGCCAACCGTGAACGCATTGAAGTGCGTGATTTGGATGGCCTATGTGCACCTTGGCTCTCGCACTAATTGCGTAGTATTTGAGGCGTGCTAGCACGATCGTTTGCCATCGTTGGCGCAGGATTTTCAGGCGCCGTAGTAGCCAGGCAACTAGCCGAAGCAGGTCACTCCGTAACAGTGTTTGACACCCGTGATCACGTAGCTGGTAACTGCCATACCGAGCGCCACGAAACGGGCGTCATGGTGCACACTTACGGGCCACATATCTTTCATACTCAGCACGAACATGTGTGGGAGTTCATTACGCGCTTTGGGGTGATGATGCCGTATCGCCACAGGGTGCGAGCAATGGTGGGCGATAAAGCGTTTCAGATGCCGATGAACTTGACGTTGATCAACGAGTTTTTTGGAACCAATTTTTCGCCGGCTGAAGCAGAAGCATTTATAGCCACCAAAGCTGACTCAGCAATTACCAATCCTGTTTCATTCGAAGATCAGGGCTTACGGTTTGTGGGTCGCGAATTGTATGACGCATTTTTTGCTGGTTACACAAAAAAGCAGTGGGGTGTTGATCCAACCGAGTTGCCCGCAAGCATCCTCGCGCGACTCCCGCTTCGGTTTACTGCCGACGACTCGTACTTCAATCATCCGCATCAGGGAATTCCTGAACACGGCTATACGCCAATTGTGCAAGCGATTCTCGAACACGAAAACATCAGCGTGCACTTATCAACACGTTTTGAGCGGGCACAGTCGAGCAGCTATGACCACGTTGTGTGGACTGGTCCGATCGATGCATATTTTGGTTTTGAACACGGTCGTCTTGCCTATCGAACACTTGATTTCGAGCAACAAGTCTCCGACGGAGACTTTCAGGGTTGTCCGGTGCTGAATTATTGTGATGAGCAAGTTCCGTACACACGCATTACCGAACACAAACATTTTGCACCGTGGGAAAACCATGACAGCACTGTGACCTACACCGAGTTTTCTCGCCTGTGTGGAGAGAACGACACCCCGTATTACCCGATTCGATTGGTCAAAGAAACTGATCAACTCGTGAATTACGTGCATCAGGCTCGCGCTCAAAAAGGCGTCACTTTTTTGGGTCGCCTAGGCACCTATCGTTATCTCGACATGGACGTCACTATTCACGAAGCGTTGGCTGCAGCGACAGCAATGTTGAAAGCGCTCGACGATAACCAGGACATTCCACCATTCTTTACCGATCCATTGGGTGGGGTAAAGCACTAATGCAGTCAACGAATTTGGTGCAACGTCTTGTGTTGCCCACACCAACAACACCAGAACCGCTTTTGTATGCGCGTACGAGCGGTGATGTGCGATTGGTAGACAATGGTGCAGTGCTCACAGATGGTGGCACACTCAGTTTCGATACATCATTTGGTGTTTTTGCAGCCGGCCGTTGGCGCCGAGTGAGTCACGTCAACAATTTGAGCGTCAGCGTGCGTGCATCTGGTATTGGTATTGCCGAAGTTGTCCTAGTAAATGGCAAGAAGGAATCGGTTGTTGCAACAGCACAATTGCCGCGCGGCGAAGGGTCGCCGTCAAGCGTGATGCTTGATGTTCCCGACTTGCAATCGTCAACAGACGGCACCTATTTCGTGCGGGTGAGTGCAATTGGTGGCGAAGTGTGCATGACGGGCGGAGAGTGGGTTACCCAGGATGCCCCCCGACACGAAGTGCGCATGTCGTTGTCGATCACTACCTTTAATCGCCAAGAGTATGTGCGCAAAACCGTGCACAATGTGCTCGATTTGGTGCGCAATACAGATGCCCTCAATGGCAAAGTGCGAGTGTTCGTCGTTGACAACGCACAAAATGTGATGTTCGATGCGGCAGATGCGACCAGCGATGGAACTCTGACGGTCGTGCCAAACGGCAACTTGGGTGGAGCCGGCGGTTTTGCGCGCGGCCTGATTGAACTTCGTAAAGCAGGATGGGCCACACACGTGCTGTTCATGGACGACGACATCACACTTGAGCCGGAAGCGATTGTGCGCACGATGTCTTTGTTTGCCTTCGCCAAAGATCCCAAACTTTGTGTGCACGGAGCAATGCTGTCGGAGGAGCGTCCGTGGCTGCAGTTTGAGGCAGGTTCGCAGTATTCGTGGCGTTCTATTTATCCGTTGCAGGCACTCGGTCGTGAAGATGACATGCGCGAGCGTTCGGTCGCTGTGCAAGATGCACAAGAAGTCCCTTTTGATTACACCGCCTGGTGGTACACCGCGTTTCCAATCAATATCACAAGCGAAAATCCGCTTCCAGTTTTCGTGCGCGGGGACGATGTTGCCTTTGGTCTGATGCACACTGGCAAACATTCGATCACCCTCAATGGAGTGATTGTGTGGCATGCAGACTTTGGGTTAAAAAATAATCCGTCGTCATTGTTTTACGAGTCGCGCAACTTGGCACTTGTTGACACGCTGGTGTTTGACAAACACACATGGTGGAACTTGGCATATCGATTTTCGTCATTTGGGTTCCGCAACCTCTTTTCGATGCGTTATGCATCAACCGAATTCATGTTGCGTGGACTCAACGCATATCTCGCTGGTCCAGCCGAATGGATGAAGATTGATCATGCCGCTCTGCACGATGAACTGCGAGTGTGTGCTGAAGAAAAGCCAGCGCCACTGTCGGCTGAACTTGCGGCTATCAGGCCACGCCAACCACGACACAAAGCATTACGAGCGTTTGGGTTTTTATTCGCCATCGTGTTGGTAGGTGGTTACATCATTCCAAAGCCGTTACGCCTCAGGAAGTACGGTGTTGGCCCAATCGATGCTCGTGCGGTCGGTGTAGCCACACTGCGCAACCGAATCTTGTATCGTCACGACCGTATTGCCGACGGATACACAGTCGAACGCGACACGAAAAGGTTCTTCAAACTGTTACGCGAGGTAGTGAAGTCAATCTTTGCAATTGCTACTTCGTACAAGCGCCTCAAGCGTGAATATCGTGCTGCTTATCCGGCAATGGTGAGTGATGCCGCGTGGGAAGAGCGATTTACTTCTGCATTGAAGCGCTAAGTAACGCCTGCCAAGTCAGGCGATCGATCTTGCCTGTTTGCTTGATGCCGACACTCTTCTGAAATCGTTTCACTTGGCGCGTGGTGCCTGAGCCATAGATGCCATCTGCGCGTATTTTGATCTTGAGAACACGTGCGAGCGCAGTTTGAGCTGTGGCAACTGTTGCGTGCTTCGTGCCCTGAGAAAGAATGATTGTTGCGGGGTCGATGCCCAACACCGCGAGCACGGCTTCGTCAGCGATGCCGTCGACTGGTAGGGCAGCGTTTGTCTCGAGCGTGGTGATGAGTGCGACGGTACCTTTGCCCAGCGCGCCATCGACAGCGATGCGCTTTTTCTTTGGCAGCTTGAAATATGCATTGAGGGCAGTTTGCAGAGCCTTGACGTTGTCGCCTCGGTCGCCCTTGGCCATCGGCACACCAAGTGGCAGAACGGTCGCGATGCCATTGGTAATGATGTTCTGTGTGCGAAGAGCATCTAATTGGTTGCGGATAAATAGTGTGAATTCGCTGCGTCCAGTGCTGGTGAGGTGAACGTCATCGCTAAACCATCTGTTTTGAGATGGTGCTGATGAAGCTGCATTCCAATCGAGCACCGAGACGTTTGGGTAGCTTGCGGCAGCATTTGCAAGTACTGCATTGGAGAGTGCATAGTTGCGCGAGGATCGGCGAGTTGAAAGATTGATAAACACAATTCGCTGCACACCTCGGGCGCTCAACGCATTGACAACTTGGTCAACTTCGGATTGATAGGTATTGGGATCATCGTTGTAACCCAACTGAATGATTGCGACGCTTGGGTATTGCTCTGGTGTGAGTGCATTGATGATTGCAGGGGCATCAGGTGCGCCTGATGCAGCCGCGACGCAACTTGGACCCACCAGACAGCGATTGCTGAGCGCCTGATAGTTCATTGTTGGGTAAGCAGGTGTGACAACCGAGGCAAACGTGCTGGTGATACTTTCACCAATTGAATCGCCAATAAACAACATTGCGCCAACTGGACCGGCATCAAATGCTGCTCCATAAACTGATGACGTCTCGAACCACGGAGCAGGTAGATCGAAGATGGACTTGAAGTCATAGCCCTTAATGGTGACGGTTGATGCGGTGCCGTTAATAGCAACCGAGGTTGCGTAACCATTCCAGTCTCCGCCAAGGCCATCGTGAGTGGTAACAACAGAGGTGAGCGTGCCAATCTTCGGATATTTGGCCATTATCTGCGCGGCAGAAATGACGCGCGTCCAGACCAATAAATTGTTGACAGGCTCGCTGGCGAGATCGCCCGGGTCGACTTGTGCAGGGAATGTGCCACCTGCGGTGCGTCCACCGTTGCTTGACGTAAATTCGGTGCGCGAAGGTTTGCCGTTTGGTTGCACAATCACGACGCCCGCGGTTTCGGCTATGGCTTGGTCGGTGAGCGGATGCTCAAGAGCAACGATTGCGCCGTTTACAGATTCGCGTAATGCACTACCGCCGTACACCTGACAATTCTGTGAGTCGCATGTACGAGCCAGACCCGCATATCTATTTTCGGTTGCCGAATATGAACGGGCTGCAACTGCTTGAGCGCGCAGAGCATGCATTCCTGCACCACCTGCTGCATTGCCCCAATCGGCAGGTGACTCGCGCGGCACGACGCCACGCAAATAACTTTCAATGCTGGTGGCATTGATGGTGCGATTAGCGCCACTCGAGTTGTTGACAGCACGAATCTCTCCGCGGTAATAGCGGATCTTGTTTTTGCTACTGGTACGTGGCT
>JBIIAC010000093.1:0-3534 GCA_044240045.1 Ilumatobacteraceae bacterium | reverse complement strand
CGGTTGCTGTGATTTCTTCGGTTGACCCAGTGCTCGGCGAGGTCGACAGATGAGTCGCCTCAACGAAGCAAATATCAAAACTGCGCTCGAGATCATTGCTCGCTATCCGCGACCAAAGTCGGCACTCATTCCGCTGCTGCATCTTGCACAAGAACAAAATGGGTATGTCACGCGTGAAGCAATGGTGCACTTGGGCGAGCTTGTTGGGGTTACCTCGGCCGAGGTGTACGGAACCGCAACGTTTTACGAGATGTTTCGTTTTGAGCCTGTTGGCAAATACCTTGTCAACATTTGCGGCACCATGTCGTGTGCACTCATGGGTGCTGGCGACTTGATGCATCACGCCGAACACAAGTTGGGTGTCAAAGCTGGTGGCACGACTACAGATGGCATGTTCACGCTTGCTCATGCAGAGTGCCAGGCAGCATGCACCGAGGCTCCAACCCTGCAAGTTAATTACCGTTTTCGTTACAAGGTCACCAATGGCGACTTCGACACATTGATCGACGATCTCAAGAGCGGAAAGTTGGCTGACGAGATTCCTGCTCACGGAGTTGTCGCACGTATTCGCCAGCGCATTCCGGCCGATCGCGGTGTTGGGGCAGTGGCACCAGAACTCGCGACCGAGAATCCTGCATGGATGGACGGTAAGGCAGCATTATGACAACCGCAATTAAGTATCCACACGCTGCAGGTTTTGTTGCAGGCGACAGGCCAAAGATCGTTACATCACGCTTTGAGCATGCCGATTCGTACACGATTGAACGCTTTTTGGCCACGGGTGGTTATGCCGGCTTGCGCAAGGCTCTTGGGCGTGCGGCAACTGACGTTCATGAAGAAGTGAAGAGTGCAACCGTGCTTGGTCGCGGTGGCGCAGGTTTTCCTGCCGGAACAAAGTGGGGTCTTACCCCGCAACAAGTGTTTCCAAAATATTTGGTTGTCAACGGCGACGAGAGCGAGCCTGGCACATACAAAGATCGCTTGCTCATGGAACGCGATCCGCACCAACTTATTGAAGGTTGCCTCATCGCGTGTTATGCAGCCGGCTTGTCGCAATGCTTCTTGTACATCCGTGGCGAGATGGCGCTGGCACAAGAGCGTGTTGCGGCTGCACTCAACGAGGCCTATGCCGCTGGTTATGTTGGCAAAAATATTTTGGGTTCTAAGTTCTCGGTCGACATCGTGTTGCACTGGGGTGCCGGTGCTTATGTAGTTGGCGAAGAAACAGCGTTGATCGAAAGCCTCGAAGGCAACCGAGGCATGCCACGACTCAAGCCACCATTTTTTCCTGCCGCAAATGGTTTGTACGGCCAGCCAACAATCGTCAACAACGTCGAAACTCTTGCCAACTTGCCTTGGCTGATGGTCAATGGCTCCGAGGCTTACACAGCTATTGGAACGAAGACTTCTCCTGGTACACGCATGGTTGCAGTATCGGGCCACGTCAAAAATCCTGGAGTATTTGAAATCATCAACGGCACGACAACATTTAGAGACCTGTTGTACGGAGCAGAGTTTTGTGGTGGCATTCGCAACGACAACGAACTCAAAGCATTTGTGCCAGGTGGCGGTTCGGCTCCTTGGTTTACGGCCGATCAACTCGACTTGCCGTTCGAGGCAAGCCAGGTCGGACCAGCGGGTTCAATGCTTGGTTCCGGCGCAATCATGGTGATGGATTCCACCACTGACATTCCTGCAGCAGCGCTCACCCTCACGCACTTTTATGCGCACGAATCGTGTGGCAAATGCACGCCGTGTCGCGAAGGTGGCACGTGGCTCGAGCGAATCCTTACTCGCATTGTTGATGGCACGGGTACAGAAGCCGACTTGCAACAAATTCTTGAAGTCGGTGCAATGATCTGCCCAGGTGACTTCCCGCACGCATCAAACGAAAAATTGGGATTGGCAGCTGTGCCATTTCCTTACAAGATGACAACGATTTGCTTCGTTGGGCCATCTGCATTTGCGCCGTTGCACTCCGCAATCACATTGTTCCGCAGCGAATTTGAAGCTCGTTTGGTTAAGCGCATTTCGATTCCTGTAACCGCGGTTTCAACCCCGTTGACGGTTGGTGCATAGTCATGACAACGGTCGGCTCAAACACCACAGCCCCAGAGCCAGTCGTGGATCCAAATGCGGTGAGCGTCACCATTAATGGCAAAGTCGTTGCTGCACGCAAGGGCGAGATGATCATTGCTGCGGCAGACCGCACGGACGATTTCATTCCACGCTTTTGCTATCACCCGCGCATGGAGCCGGTGGGCATGTGCCGCCAGTGTCTCGTTGAAGTTGTCGGTCCACGCGGACCGATGATGGTGGTGTCGTGCATGACGCCCGTTGCAGAAGGTCAAGTTGTTAATACCGAGACCGAGGGCGTCAAGAAAGCCCAAGAGGGTGTGCTCGAGTTGTTGCTTGCGAATCATCCGCTCGACTGCCCAGTGTGCGACAAAGGTGGCGAGTGCCCGCTGCAAGACCAAGCATTTAGTCATGGTCCTGGCGAAAGCCGATTTGTTGAAGAGAAGCGCCACTACGAGAAGCCAATCGCTATCAGCGAAAATGTGTATCTCGATCGTGAGCGTTGCATTTTGTGCGATCGTTGCACGCGCTTTGCCGACGAAGTTGCTGGCGATGCATTGATCTCATTTACAAGTCGTGGAAACAATACGCAAGTCATGACGTTTCCTGACGAGCCTTTCAGCTCGTACTTCTCGGGCAACACTGTGCAGATTTGCCCGGTGGGTGCGCTTACCGCAAAGCCTTACCGATTTAAAGCTCGCCCGTGGGACATCGAACATGTGGAGAGCACGTGCACAACATGTTCAGTTGGTTGTCGCACGGTTGTGCAAAGCAGCCGCGACGAGTTGGTTCGCTATCAGGGTGTCGACAGCCAGCCAGTCAACTGGGGATGGTTGTGCGACAAGGGCCGTTTCAATTTTGAATCGATCAACTCAAAGGATCGCCTCACGACACCGTTGATTAAAGACGCGAGTGGCAACTTGAATTCAACGAGTTGGTCTGTGGCTATCGATTCGGCCGCTCGCATGTTGCGCACAGCGCTCACCGTCAGCCCACAGTCTGTAGCCATTATCGGCGGAGCACGCGGCACCAACGAAGATGCATTTGCATGGGCACAACTTGCCAATGCACTAGGTGTCGACTCGCGCGATTCACAACTTGCAGATGGGCTTCCACCACAAGTGTTTTCGTTGCCGCAAGCAACAATTGCCGACATCGACACAGCCAAGACCATTATCTTGCTTGCACCAGACCTCAAAGAAGAGCTGCCAGTGTTGTACCTACGTGTGCGCCATGCTGCCGAGAAGCGCACTGGTCGCGTTGTTGAAGTGTCACCTCGTGCAACGGGTTTAGCGGGTAAGGCGTGGAAGAAAGTTCATGTTGAGCCGGGCAAGACAGCAGCTGCACTGCGCGCACTTGCTACTGATGCATCATTTACTGCACAGCTTGCAAGTGGTTCAGTGGTTGTGATTGTTGGTCGCATGAACTTGGCCGAATCCGAAGAGTCTGTTGTGCATG
>JBIIAC010000092.1:0-3566 GCA_044240045.1 Ilumatobacteraceae bacterium | reverse complement strand
TGAGCGGAAACACTTCGCCTCTGCGCCATCCGCCGTCTGCGGTGATCAACACTTTCGCTTCGGCATCATTAATGCGGTCAGCAAGAGCTTGCGATGAGAAACCGCCAAACACAACGCTGTGTGCAGCGCCGATACGTGCGCAAGCAAGCATTGCAACTGCAACTTCCGGAATCATCGGGAGATAGATGTTGACACGATCACCTTTGACTACACCAAGCGTTTTCAGTACGTTGGCAAACTTCTGTACTTCAAGCAGCAAATCAGCGTAGGTCACTACCCTTGAATCGCCCGGCTCGCCTTCCCAATAGAAAGCAACTTTGTCGCCACGACCGGCCAATACATGCCGATCCAAACAGTTATACGAGACATTAAGTTTTCCATCAGCAAACCACTCCGAATACGGAAGATCCCACTCGCATACCTGCGTAAATGGCACAGACCAATCCAGCAACTCACGTGCCTGGCGAGCCCAAAAACCCTCATGATCGCGAGCCGCCTCTTCATATAACGACATGTCATTCGTATTTGCAGATTGAACAAACGTGGATGACGGCGGAAACTTGCGTTGCTCGTACGAGAGTGCCTCTATGGCCTGCAGATTGTCACTCATATTGGTATTAGCTCCCTGGTTTGGCGACAACTTTCCCAACTGCGAGACTAGTCAATCTCCATGAACAGCCCTCAAACCCCAGCAGCTGACACCCAAGCCAGCTTTGGGTTTGTCGACTGGATGCTGTCACTCGGTATGGCCCTCACCTGGGGCTCCTCCTTTCTGCTAATCGACATCGCAATCCGTCACTTTCATACATCGGTCATTCCATTAGGTCGCACCGGTTTTGGCGTTGTGGCACTCTTACTTTTGCCGAGCGCACGGCATCGCGTGGTGCGCGAACATTGGCCGCGAATCATTGCACTCGGATTTGTCTGGATGGCATTACCTTTTTTGCTCTATCCATTAGCTGAGCACACTGTTTCGAGCAGTATTACCGGAATGATGAATGGAGCGCTGCCAGTCGTCGTCGCAGTTGTTACTGCCATTTGGATCCGAACGATGCCAAGTAGTCGTCGCATATTTGCGGTGCTTGTCGGCTTCTGCGGAATTTTGTTGATCGCACTTCCATCGATCAGTGATGGTTCAGCAGCTGATGTCAAGGGCATTCTGTATTTGGTTGCGGCACTCTTCTCCTATGCAATCGCCATAAACATCGCACGCCCACTTCAGGCCATCTACACGCCGGGCACGCTCATGCTCCACGTAGAAATTGTTGCGTTTGCAATGTCGGCCCCGTTTGGCGTTTGGGGCCTCAACCACTCAACATTCTCGCTGGCATCTTTTAGCGCGCTCGCAGTGTTGGGCGTACTTGGCACGGGTTTCGCATTCGTGCTCTTTGCAACACTTTCAAAGCGCACAGGTGCCGTGCGCAGCATGATCCCAACATATTTCACACCAATCGTTGGCACAATCCTTGGCACAACATTTAATAATGAACCGTTATTGATTCTTTCGGTGGTTGGAATGTTTGTAGTGATTGTTGGCGCCTACTTGATGAGTAAGCCAGAGAAAAACTTGCTCACTTCTGCCACGAAAGTGCACTAAACAGACCAAGACTTGCTTTGTCAGTGAGCAATTTTGCCTCCGCGCTTCGACTGCGCATTTTCATCGCTACCACATCTGGCGCATTCTTCATACTCTCCCAATAATCGGACCCTTCACGCACAAGATCGTTGATGCCCCACTGCTTCAAGAAATCGGCTTGGTTGGACGAAGTAAATCCGGCCGGCAACTGGTCGAGCATCACTTGTGCAGTGATGTCTTGTGAGCCTGGCTCTGTTAAATAATGAGTGCCTCGACCCTGGTCGCGATACGTGCGCAGCCACTCGCGCCACGGGGTGAGCGCCAAATCGGCAGTTGAAGCACTGCAATAGTCGAACAACAGCAATCGGCCATGATTGATATTTAATAATGAGTTTCGCACCCAGGATGCCGCGGCATCTTGGATCGGTGCACGTGAACCAAGTGGGGCGTTAAGTGGCAGGCACGATGGGACAACGTCTGGTGTGCGCAGTACTTCAACAAACTGACCGCTAGTTGCCTGTGAAACAAAAGCCTCCATCCACGAACCATCAAACACAAACAACCTGAATGGTAAATTGTCGAGTAATTCGTTTGCCAAAATCACGCCAGTAATAGGCCCGTCTGGCATGGTTTCTCGCGACTCAACACCAAGCGGATGCAGTGCTCGCTGCGAAGCAGAAACCTCGACAGCAACATAATGCATCGCATTTGCGCATTCGGGTTGAGCCGCCAAGATACTGCGCGCAAGTGTGCCTGGCCCTGCACCGCACTCGACCACGTCGAATCGACTTGGCGAGCCAAGTTCTTTCCACCATGCATCAAGCGCACGAGAAATCACCGTGCCAAACAGCGGGCCAACTTCCGGGCTCGTAATGAAGTCGCCACCACGTCGACCAGCGCGACCGCCCGATGTGTAAAAACCGCCATCGCCATATAACGCGAGCCGCATGTATTCGCTGAACGGAGTTGCTCCCCCAGCAGCGGCAACAGCCGCAGATATTTCGTCAGCCGCCGAAGGCACCAGTGATGCGCGCAATATCGCCGAAGTGCATTGCAATTCCTGGTAACACACCAAGCACCAATGTGGCAACACCCGTAATACCGAGTGCAAGGGCAAGCGAGCCAGGTGTTCGAATTGGTGCGACATCACCATGCGGAGCAGGCTTCATCCAAATTTCGCGCATCACGTTTCCGTAGTAACCAAATGCGATCACCGAGTTGACTGCACCAATGAGTGCAAGCCCGTAAGCCCAACCGGTGCCTGCGCTGATGAGAGTTTGGAATGCTGCGAACTTTCCAATCCAACCACCCAGTGGCGGTATGCCAGCGAGCGACGCAAGGAAGATTGTGGCAAGTGCACCAAGGCCTGGAGCGTACGAGAACAAACCGCCGAAGCTCGACACCGAGCCACTGCGAGTCTTACGCGAGACCGCAATGATCACGGCAAACATGCCGAGGTTGGTTGCCGCGTAAATGAGCAGGTACACAACGACGGCGCGGAGTGCCGAGTCACCAACACCAGCCATGCCGGCAACCGCAAGCGGCATGAGCACGAAGCCGCCTTGACTAATGGACGAATACGCAATCATGCGGACCACATTGGTTTGTCGCAATGCAACCACGTTGCCAACTGTCATCGTGAGTGCCGAAAGCACCCAAATGAATGGCTGCCATACCGACGATGCATCTGGGAATGCAACAAACAACAATGTCACGAGTGCGATAAAGCCAGCAGCCTTGGATGCGACCGACAAGAAAGCTGTGATTGGGCTCGGTGCACCTTCATAAGTATCTGGCGCCCATGTATGAAACGGAACTGCAGAAACCTTGAATGCAAAACCAACGACAACAAACACGACGCCAAGTGCATGCAGTGCGCTGAGGCCGCCGTTGACCGTGATGCTCTTGCCTAAGTCGACGAGCAGCGTGCTGTTGGCAGCGCCGTACAACAACGACATGCCGTACAACATGACTGCAGATGCAAACACAC
>JBIIAC010000091.1:0-3659 GCA_044240045.1 Ilumatobacteraceae bacterium | reverse complement strand
TTCAACTTTGCCGTATTCGCCGGAAGATGTTCCTGCTGTGATTTCGACGTACACGCTGATGCCAATGCCGAGTTGTTTGGTATCGCCACTTGCACGACGTGCAGCTTGATCTTTGCGAAGTTGTGCGTAGTTGGATGCCTCGAGAACTTTGTCGAGTGCACCTTCGAAATCACCTACGTCGTATGTTTGCCCTATGGAAGTGGTGAATGGCTCGAGAAACTTTGGAATCAAGTTGATGCGTCGTACTTCGGCTGGGTCTTTGCCGAGTTCGAGCGCAAACAAATCCATTGCACGTTCGATTGCAGCCGTTGCCTCTGGGCGTCCTGCGCCTCGATAAGCAACCATCGGCGTTGTATTTGTTGCGACCGAAGTAGTGCGAACTTCAATCACCGGAATGTCGTAAACGCCAGAAGCCATTGGTCGGGTCATAAACGGGGCGAGGATTGCGCCAACATCGACCCATGCACCCGAATCTTGAAGTACATGCAATTGGTATGCAGTCACCTTGCCCGCGCGAGTTCCACCAATAGTGATGTATTGAATTTGGCCACGGCCATGACCGAGAGCAACCATCGATTCGCTGCGAGTTTCTGTCCAACGCACCGGTTTGCCAACCTGCTTTGCAATTCGTCCCAACAATAGATCTTCTGGATACGCATCGATCTTTGCTCCGAAACCACCACCGACATCTGGCGTGATCACACGCACTTGACCAGCGTCCATTGCGTTGACTTTGAGAATTGCATCGCGTGCGCCCTGTGCGTGCTGCGTTGACAACCACTGCACCAAACGACCGTTGTCCCATGCGGCTGCGGCACCACGTACTTCAAGAGGGCACGGTGCGACGCGCTGGTTAACGAATCGACCTTTGACGACAACTTCGCAATCGGCAAACAATGCATCTCCCGTATTGTCGGGCATACCGATGGCGGTCGACTCAAAGACAACGTTGCTGCCGACTTCCTCGAAGATCAGAGTGGATGATGTCATTGCTTGCTCGACATCGACAAGAATTTCAAGGGCGTCGTAGTCAATGATCACGCGCTCTGCTGCATCTTCGCCTTGATTTGCGAGTTCGGTAAGCACTACCGCTAGTGGTTCGCCGACGTAACGAACTTTTCCACTTGCGAGAAGTGTTCGCTTTGCCATTGGATTAAATGAAGCTTCAACAGGTTGGAGCCCAAGATCTTGCGCCGTGTAAATAGCAACGACGCCAGGCATCAAGAGTGCTTCGGAGACATCAATACCAGTGATATTGGCGTGGGCAACGGTTGAGCGAACAAAGGTCGCATGCACGGCACCAACCAACAATGGCTCGTCGCGCAAGTCGTCTACATACATGCCACCGGTTGTAAGAAATTTTGGGTCTTCTTTGCGAAGTACTCGGTTACCTAAAATGCTTCCAGCCATTGCCGCTCCTCTGTGTGGAATAGCAACAAGGTTAGTGATCGAAGAGTGTTACGGAACAAGTGGGTCAAGTGAAATCTTGCCCTTTGTGTCCTGTTCTGCTGCTTCTAAAGTCTTGACAAACATCATCGTTGAAACGATTGTGTACGGCCAGCGCTCTGGGAGTGTTGTCGAGAGTGCAGGGGTGTCCATCATTGGAACTCGTCGCTCGGAAGGGTAGAGATAGCCAAGTTGCGTGCGAATTGCATCGCGCAATCCGGCAGGTGACTGCAGATAGTTGACTTGGTCCTGCATGTTCTCAACAATGTCTTCGTACGCGGCGTATTCCTGCTGCTTTGTATCGAGCATGCTGCGTTGACTCATCCATGTGCGAATGGGCACAACAAACAGCGTCGTTGCGAGAGCAAACACCACGAGAACTGTGAGAGGAACCGCAAATGCGCGAATCCCGCGATGGCGCACGAGATGCAGATCGGTACTTGACACCCCTCCATTGTGGCTGTTGAGAAGCCCTAAATGGTGGAGTATGCGCTTAGCGACTTACGGCTTGCTTGCCGAGATATTTGGCGTTGCTGCCCAAGCGTTGCTCGATGCGGAGCAACTGGTTGTATTTAGCCACTCTGTCGCTGCGTGCTGGTGCGCCTGTTTTGATCTGTCCACAATTTGTAGCAACAGCCAGGTCGGCAATGGTTGCATCTTCGGTTTCGCCACTGCGGTGACTCATCACGCTTGTGTATTGATTGTTGCGTGCGAGTGAAATGGTGTTGAGGGTTTCGGTGAGTGTGCCGATTTGATTGACCTTGATGAGCACGCTGTTGGCGACGTTTTCATCGATGCCGCGTTGCAATCGTTTTACGTTGGTCACGAAAAGATCATCACCCACGAGTTGCACACGAGATCCCAGTGCTTTGGTCAGCGAAGACCATCCGGCCCAATCGTCTTCCGCCATACCGTCTTCAATCGAAACGATTGGGTATTTATTGACGAGTGTTGTCCACCAGGCGACCAATTGATCGCTGGTGAGCACCTGACCCTCGCCAGCTAAGTGATATTTGCCATCTTTAAAGAGTTCGGTCATAGCCGGATCAAGTGCAATGGAGATATCGATTCCTGGTTTGAAACCTGCTGCTTCGATTGCATCGACCAAAATTGCAATTGCATCTTCGTTGCTTGCAAGGTTTGGGGCAAAGCCACCTTCGTCACCAACTGCTGTAGCGAGTTTGCGATCGTGCAACAACGCTTTGAGTGTGTGATACGTCTCGACACCCCAGCGCAAACCTTCAGAAAAGCTTGATGCCCCGATCGGCATGATCATGAACTCTTGGAGGTCGACGTTGTTGTCGGCGTGCATGCCCCCATTGAGCACATTCATCATTGGAACGGGTAGAACGCATGCATCGGTGCCACCAATTGATGCGAACAAAGGTAATTTGCGTTCAGCCGCCGACGCATGGGCAGTTGCCAAGCTTGCGCCAAGAATTGCATTGGCGCCAAGTCGAGATTTGTTTGGAGTTCCATCAAGTTCACACAACGTATTATCAATTGCTGTTTGGTTACTTGCGTCGTTACCTACAAGTGCGGCCGAAATTTCGCCATTGACATTGGCGACTGCATTGAGCACGCCTTTTCCTTTGAAGCGAGTGCCGCCGTCGCGAAGCTCGGTTGCTTCATGCGCGCCAGTCGATGCCCCTGAAGGAACAATCGCTCGGCCGGTTGCGCCAGACGCAAGAGTTACATCTACTTCAACGGTTGGGTTGCCTCGCGAATCTAGAACCTCGCGCGCTGCGACATGGCTGATTTTGCTCATCAGACGATCTTATTGTTTTTTGACTTCGTCCCACAATGCATCCAGTTGCTCAAGTGGCGCATTTGCGAGATCAATTTCTCGTGACAGTGCTAGTTGCTCGACCTGCTCAAAACGATGACGAAATTTGTCACTTGCTCCGCGCAACGCTTGCTCGGCATCGTGGCCAAGGTGGCGCGACAGATTGACCACACTAAATAGCAAGTCACCCAACTCCATTCGAACCGTTTCTGGGTCGCTGTTGAGCGCAACTGCTTGTCGTATTTCTGCAGACTCTTCAATAATCTTTTCAAATGCTCCGTCGGCATTCGGCCAGTCGAAGCCAACATCTGCAGCTCGTTTCTGGATCTTTGTGGCGTATTGCAGCGAGGGCCCAGACTTTGCAACGCCAATAAATGTAGATGTAGAACTAGCACCGTCGGCCGATTTTTTCTCTGCGCGCTTCACT